>JABMNK010000065.1 GCA_013204595.1 Flammeovirgaceae bacterium | reverse complement strand
CCTCCAGAGTCGGTGTAAAAATCACCATCCTGAAAATCCATACAGGCACTCAGCGAGGTTGTCCCAGCAGTAGGCTGTAAAATTGTTGATTGCGCTTGGGACTGCCATAGAAAGCAGGTAAATACCAGAGCGATTAAAGTTAATGTAGTTTTTTTCATAATATGATTTTGATTTAATATATAAACGTTAAAGCTACTATAAAAAAATTGCACTGCAAAATAAAATAAAATCAAATGACAAACGACAGAAAACACCTCTTAATAACCTTGACATGAACCGTTAAGTTTATAATGAAGAAAGAAAAAAATCAATAAACCCATTCAAAAAACTGTAATGGACTACTATTGTTCACCACTGCAAAAAATAATTTATTATTTATTGTTAAAGAAAGTAAGTTTTTAACATTTCCAGGGGCAAAGAAACCACTTTCTATCACTGATAATTCAGCAAAATTCCCTTTTCCGTTTCCTAAATGAATTAATCCATTTCCAGCATCATTCCTGGGTGTTTCTACTTCAGCTTCATATAAATTTCCAGCCATGACAATATCCAAGTTACCATCTTTGTTAACGTCCTTTGCTATAATTCCATTAACTGATGATATTTGAGCTAATCTCGGTAACGGTGAGATTTTCCATGGTTCAGCTCCTCTATTTTCAACATATATGGTGGTAAAACCCGTAGCAGATAAATGCAGTGCTTTTTTCAATTTTTCATCTCCAAAAATATCTTTCAAACTTGCATTTCCAAAAGCATCATAGGTTTTAAATTTGTCCTTAATAAATGGCATTTGTTGAGAGGAGCATTCTCTACCACGAAGGGGAACTTTTTCACCATTTTCGTTGTAGCTCAATACAATATCTCCCGTATTATTATCGTCAAAATCATCATAATATATTTCGAAAGGAGCTTCCTGTGAGGCTTTGTATTTATAATTTAAACCCAAATTACCGAACACATAGTCCATATCACCATCTCCATCAAAATCGCCTTGGGCCATACTATACCACCAGCCTTTTTGATTGGATAAACCTAATGACCCTGTTATATTTGTGAATTGACCTTCCGAATTTTTATACACTGAAATGGGCATCCACTCCCCTACTAGAATGAGATCATCGTTCCCATCATTATCATAATCTGTCCAAAGACAGCGGGTAACTAATCCTGGTGACATCAAATCAGCGGCTATACTCTCAGTCACGTCTTTAAACTTTCCATTGTTATTTTGAAGTAGATAGCTTCTCGGGGCACTTGGGTAATTTCCTGGAATAAGTCTACCCCCTATGAACAAATCTAAATCTCCATCTTTATCAAAATCTGATGCAGCAACACACCCTCCACTGGTAATCATTTTTGGCAATGCGTGTTTGGAATTTGTAAAGGTTCCTATCCCGTTATTTATGTATAAGCGATCTTGCAATTTCTTTGAATTTTTTTCAAAATCATTCCCACCACTCACAACGTATAAATCTTGATCGCCATCACCATCAGCATCAAAAAATAGGGCTGCGATGTCTTCGGAAGCCGTATCACTTGATATTGTTGCCGAGTTTTGTGTTTGAAAAGTACCGTCTGGTTTTTGAACATACAAACTCCCCGAAAAGCCCTTAGCTCCTCCTACATAAAAATCGTCTAATCCATCTCCATTTATATCACCCACTGCCATGGCAGGCCCCAAATTTGATAATTTATGAGGCAATAAAATCTCCTGCTTAAAGTCATCATAGTTATTTTCTTTATGTCTGTAATCTACCCCCAATTTACCTGTTACTTCAGACAATATTGGCCTCCTTATTTTTTGTGGAAAAGTCGCTTTAGCTGAAGCCGCATTTTCGTCGTACTTAATTGAAATGCTCTTATTGACTTCTATATTTGTTAAAAGTTGTGTTTTTCCATCTGGCCATTCCACCCAAAGAGAGTCTACTTTTTTATTGTTTCCAAGTCCAAAGTGAAGATTATCTTCGATCGAGGATAAATACCCTCTACTTAAATAATGCTCTTTCATTTGCAGCCCAGATTCAGTTTTAATTACAACTCGTGCTCCAAGTGCTGAGGCATTAAGAAGATTTCCATTTAACTTAACTTTCAGAAACCCGGTGTCTTTTTTTAAATTGCTTTTATTTTCGTAAATAAAAGCAGGCTGATCTATATTGGAGATAACAATATCCAAGTCACCATCATTATCTAAATCTGCATAAGCCGCTCCATTACTATGAGAGGGTTCTAAGAATCCCCATTCATCGGTTTTCTTACTGAATCCTAAATCACCTTCGTTTTTAAAAATGTAATTTTTAATACGTTTGACCGGTATTTCTTTTACAATTTGCATGATGAAATCCATATGACGGGTAGGATGTTTTTGCATTTCTTCAAGCAATTCCCTTTTTCTATTTACAAAATCACTGTTTCTCGCTTCTTTTCTTAAACCGTTAGTTACAAATAAATCTTTTAAACCATCATTATCAAAATCTGCCCAAAGGGGTGCCCAACTCCAATCTGTATTGGACATCCCCATTAATTTAGAGACTTCACTAAAGGTTCCATTTCCATTATTCATTTGCAACGTATTGGTCATATATTGATAATGAAACCCATTTTTAACTGCTTTATTAAATCTTTCTGGGTTCATTCCCGACATATTTGTTTTTATACGGTAATTATCCTCAGCAACCATATCCACCACTATGATATCCAATAACCCATCATTATTAAAATCTGCCATATCTGAACCCATTGAAAAATTTGAAATATGTCTTGTTCTTTCTTTTACTTTTTCTGAAAAGGTTCCATCTTGATTGTTAAAATACATATAGTCATGTTCAGAATAGTCATTAGTTACGTATATATCTGGCCATCCATCATTGTTTAAATCACCTACAGAAGCACTTAAGCCATATCCGATAGCATTTTTAACCAAGCCTGCTTCAACACTAACGTCTACAAATTTTAAATTATCATTACGGTATAATTTATCAGATGTATTAGGATTACGATTTTTTTTAGCTTCTTCAAAATCTTTATTGGGTATTGAAATTATTGGGTGGTTAAGTAGGTACATATCCAAATCTCCATCTTTATCATAATCTAAAAAAACGGCTTGAGTAGAATAGGCTGAATCATCCAAACCATAAGAAGCTGCCTGTTCGCTAAAAGTTAAATCACCTTTATTGATAAACAATTCATTTCTTCTCTTTTCAGGATCCACATCCCCAGCCCTACTCACACAAATATCCAAAAAACCATCTCCATTAATATCGACCATTGTTACGCCATTTGACCAACCCCACGCACCTTGAACACCTGCATTTTTCGCTATTTCTTCAAATTGAAGATTGCCTTTATTTAAAAATAGCTTATTATCACCAAAATTTGCTGTAAAGTAAATATCAACTAGCCCGTCATTATTTACATCTCCTAAAGCCACTCCTGCACCATTATGGATATATTGGTATACTATAACATTAGCGCTTGGATTTTCAGGAACTATATTAGTGAAATTTACTCCAGATACTCCAGGATTAATAAGCTCAAATAATGGACCTGAATAATCTTTGGAGAATTCATTGGACTCTGTTTTTTCATTCTGACAGGAAAAAACAATAAAACTTATGAATAAGAGATATATTGATTTCATGTTGTAAGTATTTTAGGGTAAAACAGTTGCTTTTATCAAAAGGCAGTTTCATAATTTTAATTTTGGCTTAACTGTAGGTATTCAAAAATACTATAAATTTTAATTCTTGAATACAATAGACATGCTTAAATTAGTGATCATAAATTAAATGATTACTCGATTCAAATTAGTTTTTCTAAATAAAAAACTAAATTGCAATTAACTTGATGAGATAATTATATGCTAAAAAAAATACGTCAGTTCCTTTTCGAACCCAAAGATTCAAATATTGTTAGTGTTTATAGAATAGCCTTTGGCTTATTCATGATATATCAAATGTTCTATTATTTTGAAATTGACTATGTCTATCAATTTATGTCTGGACCTCAAATGTTGTTCCCGTATGATTCTTTTGAATTTATAAAACCATTATCTTCTTCATCACTGCGCTATATACAATTTGGGATGTTAATCTCTGCTATTTTAATTACAATTGGATTTTTATACCGCTATGCTATAATTTTCTTCTTTCTGGGGTTTTCATACTTTTTTCTTATCGACACAACCATTTATAACAATCATTTATACCTGATTTGCTTACTTTCTTTCGCTTTAATGTTTATGGATGTGGATAAAAAATATAGTATTAAATCTATACTTACAAAAAAAGAGCATTCAAAACTTATCCCTGCTTGGCATCAATATTTGCTCATTTTTTTAATCTCATTACCTTATTTTTATGGCGGAATTACCAAATTATCCTATAACTGGTTGGGTACTGATTTACCGCGAATTATCATGGAATATTCTAAACAGGATATTTTGTTTGGATTGATATCAAAAAACGCCACT
>JABMNK010000064.1 GCA_013204595.1 Flammeovirgaceae bacterium | reverse complement strand
TTTTTTTTTATTTTTTGTATTTATGATCGTGGGTTAATGACACCTTATTAAATCAAATAAATTAATGATGACACGTCACAAAATAGTACTTACTACATGCGTATAGCCTATTTGACCAAAATAATTTTTAATATAAAACAGTCTTCATAAGGCTAATGGCTTTGACGTCCGAGTTAAAATAAATGAAACGCGCCAACTGATTACTACTAGAATTACCCATTTCAAGCAGATATATTGTGTCGAGTATGTATTTTTGCACAGTAATAAATTGATGGCGTAAACCGTGGCTGTGAACCCGGCAAAAAGCAATGAGTAAAAAAGGAAGAGTGTTGGTAGCCATGAGCGGAGGAATAGATAGTTCCCTTGCTGCGGTAATACTTCATGAACAAGGATACGAAGTTATTGGTATGACCATGAAGACATGGGATTACAGCACTTCTGGAGGCAGTAAAAAGGAAACGGGCTGTTGTAGTTTAGATTCTATCAATGATGCTCGAAATATAGCTGTTAATCTTGGATTCCCCCATTATATAATTGACATCCGTCAGGAATTTGGTGATTTTGTGATTGATCATTTCACCAATGAATATCTAGAAGGGAGAACGCCAAATCCATGTGTATTATGTAATACACACATAAAATGGGATAGCTTATTGCGCAGAGCGGATCAATTGGACTGTCAGTTCATCGCCACTGGGCATTATGCCAAGGTTAGACATGAAAACGATAGATATGTTATTTCTAGAGGTCAAGATTTGCTTAAAGATCAATCTTATGCCTTGTGGGGAATATCTCAGGAAAGTTTGAGTCGGACCATTTTTCCTTTAGGCGACTTACACAAATCTGAAATTAAGCAAATGGCCATAGACAAAGGCTTTTTTGAATTGGCGACAAAGTCAGAATCTTATGAAATTTGCTTCGTACCCGATAATGATTATCGCGGCTTTTTGAGAAGACGAGTGGAAGGTTTAGAGCAAAAAGTGGCAGGTGGATCATTTGTGCTGGAGTCGGGTGAAGTAGTAGGAACTCATGAAGGATATCCTTTTTATACTGTAGGTCAACGAAAGGGATTAGGCATCGCCTTGGGCTATCCTGTCTATGTCACCGAAATTCAAAAGGACACTAACCGGGTTGTGCTAGGAACTTTTGATGAACTGTCAAGAGATGGTATGTATGTGAATAAGCTCAATCTACAAAAATACATCAAGATCCCCTCTGGTCGCTATGATACCATCACCAAAGTGAGGTATAATGACTCAGGAAATCCAGCGATTATAGAGCAAGTTGGGGATACAATGAAAGTGTTTTTTGGTAAGGGTGTTAATGCCATTGCTCCTGGTCAAGCTGCTGTATTTTATGAAGGATCTGATATGATCGGAGGGGGATGGATTACCAAAAGCTTTCGACAAAACAGTGAAATTGATAAATCAAAATTCGCACTATTTAGTTAAACGTGCTGCCTACTCAAAGTCTAGCAAAAATAAAAGGGATACTTAGTGTCATAAAACGGTAATATAAACGTTGGCTTATTGTTCTTTAATTTCAAATAGCAGCTAGTTATAATGAGGTCTCTGAGCTATTTTTGATAAAATATGAGAATGGTATAGAATTAAATTTATAAGCTTATTATTTTCTTGAATGACTAATTTGAAGAGCGTCTTGTTTATTGCATTAACTATTTACTTAAATAGCGTGATTCAAGCGCAATCAAATAGGTATATGGTTTTTTTTACTGATAAATTAAATTCAGAATTTTCAGTAACAAATCCATTAGCCTTTTTAAGTCAGAAATCAGTAGATAGAAAGGCTGCGCATAGCGTTGTCATTGATGAGGATGATTTACCAGTAAATCAGATTTATGTGGATAGCATTGAATCCTTAGCAGCAACTGTTTTTTTTACGTCTAGATGGATGAATGCCGCGCTTGTGCAAACAGATAGTGCTACGGCAATTCAGATAGGTCAATTTAAACATGTCGATAGCATCTGGTACGTAGCTCCCGGAAGTAAGTTAACCAAGGAGTATCTTTCCTATGACCTACCTGAAACATTTTTACCTGCAAATAATACAAATGCATCATCCGAGGTTCAACTAGAAATGTTGAATGTGGGAGCTATGCATGAAGATGGATTCAAAGGGGAAGGAATATTGATTGCAGTTTTGGATGGTGGATTCATGGGTGCCAATCTCTATGAGCCTTTACGTCATGTTTTTGAAGATAATCACTTAATTGCCGTTAAGGACTTTACTTCAAATGGGGGAGACCCATTCCTTTATAGCGGGCATGGGACTTCTGTTTTATCTACTATAGCCTCCTATGATGATCATTTGAAGGGCACAGCACCTGAGGCCGACTTTATACTTTGTGTAACAGAAGATGTGTCTAATGAGTACAGAATTGAAGAATTTAATTGGCTATTAGCCGCTGAATTTGCAGATAGTATTGGCGCTGATATCATCAGTAGTTCATTGGGATACAGTACTTTTACGGATGCTGATATGGACTATGAATACTCAGACATGAATGGTGAAACGACCATCATCACTAAGGCATCCAACCTAGCAATGAAAAAAGGAATGTTGGTGGTTACCAGTGCCGGCAATGAAGGAGATACTAATTGGAAATATATAACCGCGCCAGGTGATGGCATAGACAACCTCACGATAGGAAGCATTCAGTCCAATTATGAAAGGTCAAATTTCAGTTCATATGGTCCTAGTGCGGACGGTCGAATTAAACCAGACCTAGTTGCCCTGGGTACCGGAACAACCGTTCTAAATGCATTCGGGAAAATTCAAAAAGCCAATGGGACTAGCTTTTCAGGGCCATTAGTAGCTGGATTTGCCGCGGGCATCTGGCAAGCAAATCCTTTCTTATCTAATGTTGAATTGGCGCAATTTATTCGTTCCATGGCAAGCCAGCATGACGATCCGGATAATGTATTTGGATACGGTATCCCGTTTTTTGTATCAACAGACAGCAATGTATTGTCTTTGGGTGAATTATCTTCAGATATCATCAATGTGTACCCCAATCCAATTACTGGTAATAAAATTTATCTGGAAACTAATGGCAACGCTAAGATTTATCCATTAAAACTCTCTATAGTTGATCTACGTGGTGTTTTATTATATCAAACTATTATCTCAAAGGCACCGATAAATGAAAAAATTGAAATTGATTTTTCTATGAGTCAAGAGGGTATTTATTTATTACAATTAAGATGCAATAAATTTTATAAACAAGTGAAACTCTTTAAGAACTAAAAATGAACCGTACTACCCTTGTTTCGCCCTCTATATTGGCTGCTGATTTCGCCAATATTGAGACAGAAGTCAAAATGGTCAACGATAGTGCTGCTGATTACATTCATATTGACATCATGGACGGTCATTTTGTACCGAATATTTCCTTTGGGTTTCCAGTAACCAAAGCGATTCAAAAGCATTCTAAAAAGCCACTTGACTTTCATTTGATGATTAGTAATCCGGATAACTACCTTGAGGCATGCATTGATAGTGGCGCGGCGATAATTACGGTTCATGTAGAAGTATGTCACGATTTACGGGCTACAATTAATAGAATTAAGAAATTCGGAGCTAAAGCAGGAGTAGCAGTCAATCCAGGAACTGATATTGAATCCTTGAAAGAAATAATCTCTGACATTGATCTAGTGTTACTCATGTCTGTAAATCCAGGCTTTGGTGGTCAATCATTTATTGATAATACTTATAATAAAGTACTAGAAATAAAAGAGTTATCATCTTTTTTAAATAAAAATATATTAATTGAAATTGATGGGGGCGTCAATGCTTCAAATGCTGCAAAATTGATCTCGACCGGAGCGAATATGCTTGTTGCTGGAAGCTATGTATTCAATGCTCCAAATCCTATAGAAGTTATTCAATCATTAAAGATGCTTTAATCGCTTGATTTATATCCGATTTATATTTTATGGCTGGTTCTTGTTGCTGGTAAATTTATTATCGGCGCAATGGCAGGTGAGTGGTCAGATCACTTCGCCAGACAATACCCCCGTAGCAAATGCCAATATCTTTCTACAAGAGATTAATATAGGAATTCTTTCCGATAGTACCGGTTTTTTTGAACTTACTATTGGTAATCAATATTCCGGAATTGAAATCTCAATTAGTCAGCTTGGCTATCTCACTTACATCCAATCTGTCAAAAAGAATGATACGCCTGTCTTCTTGAACGTTATTTTAATTTCCAAAGAAATTTATTTAAATCAAATTCAAATTGAATCAACATCAGTGGGAGAACGGAACACTCCTCAAAATGCGATCAAATTAAATCCATCCGCTATAACAGGCTTGCCCTCAGCCTTTGGTGATTTCACTAAGGTATTATTGACTTTGCCAGGTGTGTCTGGTAATAATGAACTTTCCACTGCCTATTCGGTACGTGGCGGGAATTTTGAAGAAAACCTTGTTTATGTTGACGAAATACCTATTTATAGACCGTTTTTGGCCAATTCAGGACGTCAGGAGGGGTTGAGTTTTGTTAATCCTGATTTGGTAAAGGATGTTTCTTTTTATGCGGGTGGGTGGCAAGCTAAATATGGTGACAAACTTTCGAGTAACCTAAATATTGAGTACAAAGAACCTGTCAAACTCGAAGGTGCCTTAAGTTTGGGATTACTGGGTGGACAAGCCTATTTTGGTAAAAGCTCAAAGAATGAGCGCTCAAAGATGATTTTAGGAATGCGATATAAAGATGCTAGGTACCTACTGAATACACTTGAAGTGAATGGGCAATACTTCCCGAAATACGCAGACATTCAAGGTCTTTTTACCTTTGACCTTACTAAAAAATCAAGTCAAATTATTAATAAAACAAAATTAAATTGGCTTATTTCCTATGGAAGTAACAGATATACAACCTTCCCAACTTCGCAAAATACAGTCTTTGGCTCTATCGCTAAAAACTACAGATTATATACAGAGTTTACTGGAAGTGAATTGTTGTATTATGATACCTATCAGACAGGATTGAAATTAGCTCATACTTTGAATGACCGTTATAAAACCAATTTAATTCTATCAACTGTCTTGTCAAAGGAAAAGGAATATTTTGAGATCGAAGGTGCTTATCGTTTGTGCGATGTCGATCAAAGTAGCAATATAAATCCATTTGATAATTGTACGTTGATCAGAGGACAGGGAAGCAATTTTGACTTTGGGAGAAATTTATTACGCACCGCAATAACAACGCTCGAAAATAGAAATGAATGGCTAATCGATAATAAGAGCAATATTGAGTTTGGTTTTGGTATCAGCTATCAAAATATAAGTGATCAGCTTAATGAATACGAATTTATTGATTCCGCAGACTTTGTGATATCGATTCAAGATATTGACAATCAATTAGATATAAAGGGAGCCAATTCTTTTGGCTACCTACAATATTCTTTTTTCTCGGCGGATTCTATGCATCTTTTTAATTTAGGAACTAGAATCAATTATTACGAGGTTAGTGATCAATTTTTAGTTAGTCCACGGTTTCAATATCAGTACCGTCCAGTATGGAGTGTTCCAACTCGTTTCAACTTTTCTGCTGGTCTGTATAGCCAACAACCTCTTTACAGGGAACTAAGGGATAGATCCGGAAAGATAAATCAGTCAGTCCAAGCTCAAAAATCATTTCAATTAATTTTAGGAATGGATCAATTTTTAACCTTGTGGGGAAGACCATTTGTATTTACAAGTCAAGCTTATTACAAATATTTATGGGATTTGAATCCTTATGACATAGACAACATGCGTATAAGGTATTATGCAAACAATAGTGCAGTTGGTTTTGCGACGGGGATAGATTTCAGAATTAACGGAGAGTTTATTGCTGGGACACAGTCATGGTTCAGTCTCGGTTTATTGAAAACTATGGAAAATATTGAAAATGACGGTCGGGGCTATATTCGTCGTCCTACAGATCAATTAATTAACTTGGGGATCTTTTTTGAAGATCACTTGGCTAATGACCCCTCATTAAAAGTCTATCTAAATCTAAATATTGGTTCGGGATACCCTTTTGGGCCACCTAATAGCCCTGAAAATAGGAATATTTTTTCTGGCGATGAATATTATCGTGTGGATTTAGGTCTGACAAAAGAAATACCAATTAAAAAATTTACATTAATTAACGATTTAATTTTTCGATTGGAGGTGCTTAATGTCCTTGCTGCGGACAATACCATCAGCTATAGCTGGATTGAAGACGTAAACGGTTACAATTTTGCAATACCTAACTCATTGTCAGCGCGTTATTTTAATTTAAAATTAATTTTAAAGGTATAGAATGAGAAAGGCCCGTACAGTTAAGACACAACAGCGTGACGACTTATTCGTTTACTCACCAAAAGATTAAATTTGATCTTGTAATAATGATGCAATCACTAATGTCTATGCAAACAAATATTCCAATAAAGGCCATTATTATGGCGATTGGAATGTTAATTACCATTATGACATGTTCATGTAAAGAAAGTGATATAGAAGTTGATTCTTTTGACGCTTCCGTTTTCCGAGGTGAAGTATATGATTTTTTAACCATCAATGGCATTGATACTACATTGATCGTCTCAGGTACAATAGGAGCGTATCCATTCTATTATTATCCTATAGCACTCAATTCACAAGGTAAAACACAAGCAGAAGGGAATGTTTTAGCAATTGAATATCAGCTAAGCGTATTGACTGGCGACACGTTGGCTCATTACTCAAATGATCATTTAGTCTATTATTTAGGTCAAGGAATGCAGGCTATATTTCCTGTTGGCTTAGATGAAGCGCTGATCACGTCAAATATTAAAGAAGGAGAGGAATATGCGTATATCATCCCGCCGGCACTCGGATACTCGGATTTGTCACTTGGTGATTTTCAAACCCTTCTACCAGCAAATTCTATCCTTAATTTTCAAGTTAAACTAGATTCCATAGGGGCTCTTTTCGATGTGCCGTCTTTTCAAAGTCAAATGCTGAATAATTATATAAATAATTCAGCGTTAAATGATACCTCGCGATGGGGCGATCGCGATGGGTTGGTTTATCGTGCAGATAATTCCCGCTTGGTAATGAAAATTATGGATTCCGCTTATACAATTTCTCCCGTTGAAGGCAATACCATCTCGTTGTCATACGTCCTTTATGATTTAACCGATTCCTCCCTAGTGTTGGATCGAAGAACAGCATCAAATCCATTTATTTTTGAATTGGGTGATGAAAGCGTACTTGAAGGTCTCGATCAGGCTGTTCGACTGATGCATCTCAATGAAAAAGCGCTTGTATTACTAACTTCTGACCTCGCTTACAAGGAGAGCGTGGCTGTCTTTCCAGATTATTCAGGATTAATTAAAATACTAACCGAACAAAATATTCTACCTAGTTATGCGGCTAAAATTAAACCATTTCAGATTTTAAGATTTGAAGCATACATAGAATCTATAGACTAATACAATAAATCCTTTTACTTTTACGCTTGATAACTTTTAGTTTTTTGGGATCTAACAAGTGTTTTCTTTTCACAGCGTTCTTTTTTTTGGCCCTCTTTAATCAAGAGAGTTTTGGGCAAAGTATATATAAACAGTACAATATTTATAGAAATCCTATCACAGTAGCGCT
This sequence comes from Flammeovirgaceae bacterium, assembly GCA_013204595.1. Taxonomy (GTDB): domain Bacteria; phylum Bacteroidota; class Bacteroidia; order Cytophagales; family Cyclobacteriaceae; genus UBA4465. The sequence goes on along the minus strand of JABMNK010000064.1, from coordinate 10,241 downwards.
CAATAAAGTAGCCTGGACGGTAAGTTGGGGTTATAGTACGACCAATTTCGAGCACAGTTTAGAAGGTTTTTATCTCTATCAAACAGGTGAAAATCAATTCATATTACCAAAATTAAGCAATGGAGCCATCTCAGATATCATTAGTGGCCAATCGGATTGGCTTAATAGTCCAAAAATTAGCCCCGCAGTTAATATAGGTGATAGCTACCAGATTGGATATAACCCTATTGAATCACCAGTTAATAATCTGGAAATTGACTCAGATTATCTTTTTATAGATGGGGATTCTACAGCTATTAACTTTCGAAGTTTCTGGTCAGGTATACCTATCAATATTGTAGCACATCACGATTTCAATAATTTTCGATTTGGAATGGGAGTTAATTTCGAAAAATTATGGTCAAAACCCCTGGCTGTCGTTCATGGAAGAAATCACTATTTGTCTTATCATCCCAATTTTAAATCAACTGATTTTTTGAGGGCCTTCGGGATATTGGGATACAAATTTTATAGCGAATGGAATTATGCTGTCGTTGGGGAAGTTATGTTAGGTAAGATTTGGTCAAGTTCTGAATTTGATGACAATCAAATAAACAGGAGCCTCTTTTATAATTTGGGTTTAAATTTTGAGTATCATTTTTCAGAATATTTAAGACTAATTGTAAAACCAAGTTATGAAATAAAGGATTACGTGGTAAATGTACCTAGCAATGGGTCAGAAAATCTCACTAGACTAACCCATCGTTACAATTCCCTCACACTTCAAATGGGTATTAGTATAAATATCCCTGAAATTAATAGGTCGCCACTTAAAGAAGATCACGTCCAGTTAAAGCATGTGATTACGCATCCTGCGACCGGTAGGCTTGAGGAAGTGAGGGGTCAGCCAATTTGGAAAGTTCAAAATCCTAAGATCGGTCAAAATCATCGAAAACTGATTCAATACAAAAGAAAAAATAGGAAAAATTCTAATCCTTTTTAATGTCATTTTGAATATAAAAATGATTAAATTGCATCTTGTTTTAATCTAACCAAAGCTATTTTTCATGTCAGAAGAAGATGTTGAAAATCCAACCGATTCAGGTAATATTATTTCCATAAATATTGAAGATGAAATGAGAGGCGCCTACATCGATTATTCGATGAGCGTGATCGTTTCAAGAGCCCTTCCCGATGTGCGTGATGGCTTAAAACCTGTTCATAGAAGGATACTCTATGGAATGGATGAACTAGGTGTTAATTACAACCGTTCGTATAAAAAATGCGCCAGAATCGTTGGAGATGTCCTTGGAAAGTATCACCCCCATGGTGATACGGCTGTTTACGACACTATGGTGAGAATGGCCCAAGAATGGTCTCTAAGATATCCATTGGTTGATGGTCAGGGTAATTTCGGGTCAGTAGATGGTGACTCACCCGCAGCGATGAGATATACTGAGGCAAGATTAAAGCGGATTGCCGAAGATCTTTTAGGTGATATTCATAAAAATACTGTCGACTTCGTTCCCAATTATGACGATTCTACGACGGAACCATCCGTTTTACCGGCAAGACTGCCCAATTTACTGCTAAATGGAGCATCAGGTATCGCAGTAGGTATGGCGACCAATATGGCACCTCATAATTTAACCGAGATTGCCAATGGTATCGCAGCTTATATTGAGAACCCAGAGATCACCATTGCTGAGCTCATGGTCTTTATTACTGCACCCGATTTCCCTACAGGAGGCACTATTTATGGCTACCAAGGTGTAAGAAATGCTTTTGAAACCGGAAGAGGTAGGATCGTAATCAGGGCCAAGGCGGAAATTGAAGTAATGAAGAGTGGTCGTGAACAATTAGTGATCACGGAAATTCCTTATCAGGTGAATAAGGCCTCAATGATAGAGAAAACAGCTCAGTTGGTAAATGAGAAAAAAATAGAAGGTATCTCTGATATAAGAGATGAATCTGATCGCACAGGTATGAGGATCGTCTATGAATTGAAAAGAGATGCCATACCAAACATCGTGCTTAACACCCTTTACAAGCACACACAGTTACAGTCTGCATTCAGCGTTAATAATGTAGCATTGGTCAAAGGAAGGCCGAAAATGCTCAATTTAAAAGATTTGATTGTTTACTACGTAGAACATCGTCATGAAGTCGTGGTTAGGCGTACAAAGTTTGAGCTTGAAGAGGCAGAAAAGAGGGCACATATCTTAGAAGGTTATCTAATCGCATTGGATAATTTGGATCGTGTAATTGCCTTGATTAGAAATAGTCGTGATCCAGAAGTAGCCAAGAATGGTTTAATGGAAGAATTTTCGCTTTCTGAAATCCAAGCAAAGGCCATTTTGGAAATGAGATTACAACGTCTCACAGGTCTAGAAAGAGATAAAATCATCAAGGAATATGATGAAATTAAGCTTTTAATGGATAAACTTAATGCCATTCTTGAAAATGAAGATTTAAGAATGCAAATAATAAAAGACGAACTATTAGAAGTAAAAGACCGTTACGGCGACGAAAGAAGATCGGTAATTGAGCATGCTGCAGACGATTTCACTGCGGAAGATATGATACCTGATGATGAAATGGTCTTGACTATATCACATGAGGGTTATATCAAAAGAACCGCATTGGTTGAATACAGAACACAAGGTAGAGGTGGCGTAGGTTCTAGAGCAGTTAAAAGTAAAGATGATGATTTTACCGAACATTTATTTGTAGCTACCGCTCATAATTATTTATTGATTTTCACAAATCTGGGTAAAGTATTTTGGAAAAAAGTATGGGAAATCCCAGAGGGAGGAAAAACATCCAAAGGTCGGGCGATACAAAATCTCATTAATATAGAGCCTGGGGATGCGGTGAGAACGGTGATCAATGTGAAGACCCTTTCGGATCCTGATTATATCAATAATAATTATCTGATCATGTGTACTTCTAGAGGCACGGTCAAGAAAACAACCTTAGAAGCATACAGTCGTCCGAGACAAAATGGAATCAATGCCATTACCATACATGAGGGGGATAAGTTACTAGATGTTCGTTTAACGGATGGAGATAATGATGTTGTAATTGCTAAAAATTCAGGTACGGCCATACATTTTCATGAGTCTGACGTTAGAGCAATGGGCAGAACTGCGGCTGGTGTCAGAGGAATCTTTTTAAAAGAAGATCAATTTGTTGTCGGCATGGTCTGTGTAAAGAAAGATTCAGAGGCCAATTTATTAGTCGTTTCTGAAAGAGGGTATGGTAAGCGCTCTGATTTGGGCGATTACAGAATCACCAAACGGGGTGGCAAAGGCGTCAAAACCATAAATGTTACCGAAAAGACAGGTGCTTTAGTTGCTATTAAGGATGTCAAAGATGGTGATGAATTAATGATTATCAATAAATCTGGCATTGCTATAAGGATGGCCGTTGATCAATTACGTGTAATGGGTAGGGCCACGCAGGGGGTCAAACTTATTCGCTTAAATGATGATGATCAGATTTCGGCTGTTGAAAAAATTGAATATATTGCAAATGCGGAGATAGATAATTTAAATGACTCTACCGATATTGAAATGGGTATTGACCAAGAGCCTTCCATAAATGATGATAGTAATACTGAAATTGATAACGAATAATATATATAATTAATAATGAGAGTAACAGCAACTTTGCTAGCTGCACTTGTAATAGGTGCAACTAGTGTTTATGGACAGAAGGCAGTTAAACCGAATCTTGGTAAAATTGAATCCCTCATCAGAAAAGGAGAGTTTCAAGAAGCAAAGGAATTAACTGATATCGCTACTACTTATGAGAAGACTAAAGATGATCCGAAAACTTATTATTTAAGAGGGTTGGTTTATTTGTCGCTAGACACAATGGATGCCTTGTCAGCTTCAACCAGCCATTTGGAAACGGCTATGGCTAATTTTACCAAAAGTGATGAACTTATCAAGGATGATAAAGAATTATTTACGACCACTTTAGATGGGTTTCCGGATTTCAAATCACAGCAAATCATGAGGTATTGGGCGTTTTATTACAATAAAGCAGCTAATGAATTTGCCGCTATTAATTACGCGGCCTCCGTCGGTTTTTTTGATCGTGCCAGTTTAGTCGATCCGCAGGATACCAATGCAGTGGTAAATGGTGGGTATGCGGCCGTTCAAGCAAAGATGTATGATGAGGCGAAGGGTAATTTTTATAAAGCGATCGAAATGGGGGTTGTTGACAAAGACATGAGATTACTTTTAGTCTATATTGTAGCCGAAGTTCAGGGAGATTTACAGGAGGGTTTGGAAATAGTCACAGAAGCTCGTTTACTATATCCTCAAGATAACGAATTGGCCAGACAGGAAATTAATTTTTTGATTAAGTTGGATCGGGCTGAAGAAGCAAGTGAAAATTTAATGTCGGCAATCCAGAAGGAACCTAATGATCCTAATTTATATTTTACATTAGGTATTTTGCATGAAGAAATTATGGCTAAATTGGATTCGGAGGAGCAAAAAGCAAAAAGACTCCAATTGGCACTAGAGGCTTATCAAAACGCAGTAAAGGCAGATCCCAATTACTATAATGCCCACTATAATATCGGAGTGATTTATATTACGGATGCACAAACTATCATCAAAGAGCAAAATTCATTGGGTTATTCTAAAGAAGATCTTAAAAAGGCCGATGGGATGGAACCCATTATTCAAGAGAAGCTCAGTGCCGCTTTGCCCATTTGGGAGAAAATAGTCAGTCTTAATCCTGATGAAATTCCGGCACTCGAAACGCTTTCTTATTTATATACCATGCAAAAAATGTATGATAAAGCGGAAGCCATTAAAGATAAGATAGATAACTTGAGAGAAAATTAATTGCTACTCAAAAAAAGCCTCTAATTAATCAAGAGGCTTTTTTTTGTCACCATCTTACTGCTTTTAAGAGCATACTTTCTAAGGTCAGTCCTGGGCCAAAGGCCAGCGCGAGTACGTCCTCTGGTGCCTTAATTGGTTCTTTTAGCATCTCTTTCAGTACGAATAAAATCGTTGCTGAAGACATATTCCCATAATGCTTCAATACCTGATAGGCATGCCTATTTTGTTCTTTGGATATGTTTAAACCTGTTTCAATTGCTTTTAAAATACCCTTACCTCCAGGGTGGATAGCAAATTGACTCGGCCTTAAGGTGGGGTGTGGAGATTTCTTTAGCAACTTATTTACTAGGGAACTTATGCTACCTTCAATAAGCATGGGTACTTCTTGAGTAAGCATCATATGAAAAGCATTTTTTCCGATTTTCCAGGACATTTCATTCCAACCTTGAACATCGACATCACAGTGAAAATTCTCGATTTTTAATGCCTCAGAAGAAGCGTACCCTGTAACCAAACAACATGCGGCACCGTCAGCAAATAGCGCCTGTGAAAGCGTTGTATGTTGATCAGTTGCTCTTTGAAAATGTAGGGTGCACAATTCTACAGATACCACTAGTACTTGGGCCGTTGAATTGGCATTACATATATTTTGAGCCAATTTGAGTGCATTAAACACACCATAGCAACCCATGAAATTAATCGCTGTACGCTCAATACTAGGGTTAAGATCGAGTAACCTTAATAGATCCAAGTCAAGACCAGGGGCATACATCCCTGTACAGCTGACCGTAATCAAATGTGTTAACTGAGATAGGTCATATTTGTTCAACCCATTTTTGATGGCATTAATTGCCAATTTTGGTGCTTCTACTTCATAAAGTCTCATCCGATTTTGCAGATCAGTTTCCGCTTTTTCATTAAAAAACCGAGAAGAATTACCGTTTTTAAAGTCATCAATTATAGAATGGCGAAATTGAATTCCTGAGGCCCTATATAATAGGTCAAGATGATGCGATTCTTTAACAGAAAAAGGAATGTGATCTTTCATGAATTGGGCCAATACTCCTTGAGCTATTCTCACATTGGGAACAGCCGTGCCAATTAAATTAATGAAAGCAGCCATAGATTAAACTTTATGCATATTACTTTATTCTTTTTGCTCTAGAGAATAAATTCTTGTTTTATTTGCCTCTTATATTAGGTTTGAACGTTACGATGATATCGATATCTACAGTACAACATTTAAGAATTCCATTTAGTTTTAATTTATTGCCTATTTTTCTATTTGCACTAGCAATTAATACAAATGATCTTAGTTGGTCTGCCGTGCTTCTAATGTTTATCTCTTGGCATTTATTCATTTATCCAAGTATGAATGCCTACAATTCTTACTTTGATAAGGATGAAGAAAGTATTGGGGGCCTGAAACATCCACCCAAGACGACCAAACAACTGTATTATTATGCAATTATATTTGAAATCATAGGAATTGCATTGGCCGCATTGGTAGATATGAAAATCGCGCTACTTGTTTTTATCTGTGTGATTATTAGTAAGGCGTATAGTCATCCAGGCGTTAGATTGAAGAAATACCCCATCTTAGGCTGGTTAACTGTAGCTTTTTTTCAAGGATATTTTGTTTTTATTACTAGCTATATGGCTATGCATGGCGCTAATTGGGTGGAACTAGGCCAATTAACGATCCAAATACCGGCGATTCTTACCTCCTTCATGCTTTTTGGTTCGTATCCTATGACCCAAATCTATCAGCATGTAGAAGATGCCAAAAGAGGAGATTTGACCATAAGTAGGAAATTGGGGATTTCAGGAACCTTTCATTTTACTCTAGTCGCTTTTACTTGTGCGATGATGGGTTACTGTAGTTATTTTTACTATTTTCAAACACCTTTTATCACGCTAATTTATATTTTGACAATGCTCCCAATTTTATATTATTTTCTGCATTGGTATTTAAAAGTAAGAAGCGACATAACAATGGCAGACTTCGAACACACCATGCGATTAAATACCCTTTCAGCCTTTTGTTTAAATAGCTTCTTTGTCGGCATGTTTTTTTTTATAAATACTGCGACTTGACCTAATCGTATCGGTCAAAAATATATCTTAATAAATATGTTAAAAATAGCGTTTTCGAGTATTTATGCCCATTCCTTGCCGGAAAATCATCGATTTCCAATGCTGAAGTATGAATTGCTACCTCAACAATTGCTACACGAAGGCATCGTCACTCAAGTACATTTTTTTGAACCTAGGAACGTTTCTGTTCAAGAAATAGTAACGGTACATCAATTAAACTATTGGCGTAAATTGGCTTCATTAACACTCTCACCAGCTGAAATAAGAGCAATAGGTTTTCCATTAAGTACTGCGTTAATTGACAGAGAAATAAAGATTGCTGGGGGCACCATTCAATGTGCTGAATATGCATTAACTAATGGCATTGCAATGAATATTGCTGGGGGTACGCACCATGCTTTTAGTGATCGGGGAGAAGGCTTTTGTTTACTTAATGACCAAGCCATTGCAGCTCATTATTTGCTCTCAAAAAAACATGTCCAACAAGTATTGATCGTAGACCTAGACGTACATCAAGGTAACGGAACAGCAAAGATATTCAGCAATAATCCAATGGTCTATACATTTAGTATGCATGGAGATAAGAACTACCCCATCAGGAAGGAGCAAAGCGATTTGGACGTGGATTTATCGGATGGCTCTGATGACGAGGTCTATTTGAAACTACTTCAGATGAATTTGTTTGCTATCTTCAGCAAGATAAAGCCAGATTTCATATTCTATCAGGCAGGAGTAGACGTGCTTGAAACAGATCATTTAGGTAGGTTATCGCTCAGTAAGGAGGGGTGCAAAGAGCGCGATAAAATGGTATTATCAGCGGCTAGGGAGCATGGCATTCCTATCGTGGTCTGTATGGGTGGCGGCTATTCTCCCAATATAAGGGATATTATTGATGCACATACCAATACCTTTAAACTAGCTCAAGAATTGTTCTTTTAAAAGGGATGGCCATGGGTCTTGGAAACCAGCTTATTGGCCATAGAAGGTGCTATTTTAGCTAAATTAACGACCAAATTACTGGTCATTTTATTTCCAAAGACGCGCTGCAGTTGCCTTCCCCAATGAAGCCTACTTTTAAATAATTGATTCCAACTAGCTTCATAAGTTTGTTCAATTTGCGCCCTTGATGAGGGATTTGCACGAAAATAGGTCAATGTTTCAGCGGCAATTTTACCTGCATGGATGGCCATAGACATACCGTTGCCGCAAAGTGGTGTAATTAATCCTGCAGTGTCTCCGCACATCAAAATATTATCTTCTATTAATTTTTTGTTAGTAAAACTTATCTCATTTATTATCAATGGCTTATCAAACAAAAAATCACTAGATAAAAATAATGTCTTTAGATAAGGATTTTGAAACAAAACGGAAGTTTCCATCGCCGAAATAGTCCCCGAGTTCTTGAGATTATCACGGTGACTAAGATAGCATATATTATAGGTATTATTTTCGATTTTTGAGACGCCACAATAACCATTTTCAAAATTGTGCAGCGCAATTAAGTCATCAGGAAATTCTGTTTTCACATGATATTTAACGCCTATATAGGGGGATCGTAGATTCATAAAATCTCGATTTAATAATTTATCCAAATTAGCTCGCTTCCCATAAGCGCCAATTACAAAATGACCTTTATAAGTAATTTCATTTGCTGAGAGCTCAAAATAATCTTCTTTTTTTTTAATTTTACTCACTTTGGTATGGGTTAAAAATTCGACACCTACAGACAAACATCGCTCATACAAGTAAGTATCAAAAGCATATCGACTGATACCAAACGCGCCTAAAATCAACGGAATTTCCACCGACCGACCATTGGTAGAAGTGAGTTGGAATCTATTGATCTTCGCCGTATTTATATGACTAGGGAACAACCCGTGCTTTTTTAAAAAGGGTAATACCTCGTTACTGACATATTCACCGCAAACCCGATGCTGTGGATAGGAACCTTTTTCCAATAGCAAAATCTTTAAACCAGATTTTGCCATAAGAAAGGCACTTGTCATGCCCGCTAATCCACCACCAACCACCATTACATCATACATCACTATTGAAATTTAATGATTATTTGCCATCTAAAAGCCCATTTCCAGCTAATGTCAAAATCATGAATGTCTGCTGCTTTTAATATTTTTATCCATTCATTTCGACGAAATCCTCGTTTTACCGACAACGTTGAATCATTTTGAACCATTACGGACTTGGAAAACCATTTAGTTAACCATTTAATGCTGTAATAGGCTAGCCAATGTCTATGCAAATCGCTGATCACGATTCCTAACGTTGCTTGTGATTTGAATATTTTAAGCAAAAGAATTAACTCTTCATCCTTGAAATGATGCAAAAACAAACTAGCATGTAAAATATCGGCCTTAAGTCTGCTGAATGATTCATCAAATATGTTTTGAGATTTAAAGACGAGGTTATTTAATCCAGCACAATGATTAGCCGCATATTCAATGATATTGGGATTGGCATCGATACCGATACCTAATTCAAGTTTATTGCCAAAACGAACAGCCATTTTCTTCAATAAATCCCCACTGCCACAACCTAGATCAATGATGCTAATAGGAGTAGCTACTTTTTTCAATAAGTGATCAATGCCCTTAAGACTGACTGCATTGCCACCCAGCCAATAATTGATAACATCCAATTCATGAAGGGTTTGATTAACCCAAGCTCCGCTACAATCTAGGTCATCCATCAGTTCCTTAACATCAGACCTGTAATTTAAATTGACACTCATATGATTTTTATAAGTAAAACAGAATTAATCACTTTTAACTAATGTTATTGTTCAAAAATAGGTCCATTTTATTTCATTAGAATAGTAAATATTGACCATTATAATTTCAAATCAACAGGAACGAAATTGATTCCTCATTATTCATATATATTATTTTAAGGATTTATATCGGTTTTTTCGGGAAGTCTTAAGACAATAAAAGTATAGGTAATACTCCTATTAATCATTTTTAAAGGTTAAAATCAAGCTATGAAGACCAAGCCAACATGTTAAAAGATTAGCGATTTATATTTGCTTAACAGTCTTCATAGGCTACTTTTTAGAACGAACAATGATAAGTAACAATGTATTTTTTTTAATTGAGCGTTAATCATTATACCCATAGTGTTATTCTCTAATAAAATCTTTAAATTATTTATGGAAAAACCATTTAGTGGAATGTGTCAAAATACCGGAGTTAGAGTTAAGCTATAAAACCAAAATGATTAAATTCAAGTTTTATGGCAGAAGAAAGAAAAAAGTACGATAAGGAGTTTAAGTTCACAGTTGTT
>JABMNK010000063.1 GCA_013204595.1 Flammeovirgaceae bacterium | reverse complement strand
GAATCAAACAACAAACTTTAATTGAACGAAAAAAACAGAATCAAAATATTTATTTAAATTAGTATCAACACTCGCTTAATTTATATCTGAAAAAGTCCACTTTTATTTGACGACATACACCCCATTAAAGAATTACCCCGCAACCCAAAAGAATAAAATAACTATTAAGGATAATATTGTTAAGGTTGAACTTAATTCAGCCGACACATTGCAATTGAGGAAGGTCCCCGGAATTGGGGCGAAATTGGCCGCCAGAACATCTAACTATCGCTTAGCGCTGGGTGGATTTTATGATCTTGAACAAATAAAGGAAGTCTACAACATGCCTGAAATCTCAATTGAGCAGTTTGAAAAATATTTTTATATTGACAAAACAAAACTATCAAAGTTGAATCTCAATACAGATTCAATTATTCACCTTAGCCGGCATCCATACCTAAATTGGAACCAAGCAAAATCCATTGTTAACTACCGGAAAGTACATGGTGACTATACAAATATTAACCAAATCTTAATGATTAAATTAATTCCGGACGCGCTCTTTCACAAGATTGCACCGTATCTTACTACCTCGGGCTTAATAGATGAATCACCTTAAACAAGCATATCTAAAATTGATACCTGCTTTGTCGGAAAATATTAATGCAATATTTTGTAATCGGCTAGAGCAAAACCAATTTATAGATTTACACCAATTTAAATTCACAGAACAAACATCAGATTTTAATATTATTGAACAAATTCTGACAAAAGCTCAGCGAATCCCCCTTTGCAATTACACAACTACCCTTAATGCCAAATCCATTAAGTTATCTAGCCAGCTCAAACAACTAGTAAGTAAAGAGAAATTCATATTCAATGAACGGGGTACCAAAGACCTTTATCTTGGATGGCCCTTTGTGCAAGGGAAATTCAATGATGGTACGGTGTTCAAATGTCCCCTACTCTTTTTTTCAATCAATTTAGAAGTAATCAAAGGTAAGTGGACTTGTAACATAAAAGCTGAGGTCAATATTACCATGAATAAGTCATTTTTATTGGCCTACAGTTACTGCAATGATCAGGAAATTCCTGAACCACTTTTAAACGAAACCTTCACCCATTTTGATATCAATACTGATGGTTTTCTTTCTTCTTTGGGTAAATTACTCAAAGACAATGAATTGGATTATAACATTGAAAAAGTGACAAAGTTCAATACCCTCCAACCTTTTAAACCAATTACCAAAAATGAACTTCTAAAAACAGCACGAAGCAATGTATTGACATTAAGTTCAGAAGCAATAATTGGTATTTTTCCACAATCAAGACCGCTGGTTGTTCATGATTATTTAAGTCTTCTTCAGAACGAATCTGGCTGGGATGTCAAAGATTATTTCAACAGAAAGATAAAATTAAATCCCAATGATGAAACGGGGGGGAAAATTTCCGACCGCGCAAAAGAAGAAAACACATTTACGCCCTTTGAAATAGACGCTTACCAAGAAAAGGCATTAAATTTTATCAAAAAAGGGAATTCTATTTGTATTGAAGGACCTCCCGGTTCAGGTAAGTCACAATTGATTGCCAATCTTATCTGCGATTATATCGCTAGAGGAAAAAAGGTATTGGTTGTTAGTCAAAAAAAAGTAGCCCTTGATATTGTATACAAAAGATTGGCTTCCAAAGAAGTCAATGATTTTGTAGGCATTGTCCATGACTTCAAAAATGACAGGAAAGATATTTTTGATAAACTAAAATATCAAATTGATCGGATTGATGAAAATAAACGAAAAAATAAGGAGGTTGAGATTTCAGGAATTGAAAAAAAAAATCAGCTCGCCAATGAAAAAATTGATAAAATCATTGAAGAACTCGACGATTTGAAATTTGCATTGTTCGATGATAGTGAATGTGGAAAATCGATAAAAGAATTGTATTTAAAAGGTAATGAAGGAAATCCACAGCTACTCCTAACATCGTCCTTTGGCCAATTCAAATATGCTGATATCTCCAAATTTGAAGTTTCTCTGAAACGCTATTTATCGTACCATCTAAAATATGAATCCGCAACGTATTTTTGGATTTGGGGTGCCTCATTTGCCCTATTGGATAGAAATGATCTAATTGAAATGAATCATATTATTTCTGAATCAGGGATAAAATTTAGTGAACTACAAAAAAAATGTAGCCATCTCTTAGGAACTGCACCAAAATACGAGGAACTTATCTTTTTCCTGAATAAGCGAAATTTATTACTCAAGTTTATAGCAAATATTGATCATGCGACGACTTATCAATATTTTAGAAAAATTCTTACCACTATCCCTGATCAAAATGACCATTGGCTTGCTCAAATAGAAAGAAATATCTTGGGTTGCTTTGATGGTCAGGGTATTGAAACTACTTTAAAAACAGAAGAACTTGGTCGCTTCCAAAAAGCCCTACAACAAGCCCTGCAAAGAAAACGTAATCTTTTCAAATGGATTAATTGGCGCCTTTTTTCAAAAGAGAAAATGTGGATTAACAGAGTATTAATTTCCAATAAACTCAAAAAAAGTCGTACTGATATTAAGGAATTAAGTATTAAAATAGACAATAGATTAAACTATGAACACAACGTATCCAAACTAAATGAAAAAAAATGGCTAATCAATTATCCAAAGCTTATAAATAAAATAACTGTTCAAAACTGGTTTTTTTATCAGCGCAATGCCCTCAATACTTATGGGCAGTATGAGAAACTTTCAGGGCTAGGAACCCTAATCGATTTTACAAAAAATGACCGCGCTATCCAAATAGAAGTCCTGAACAATTTCATTCGGATCCTTGATAAATTACCCGAATACCTTAATCATTGGAAAAAATATTTCTCTTCTAAGCAGCTAAGCGAATTGTTGTCAGGAATTCAATCAGAAAAAAAGATACGCAAAGAGTTAACTGATGAATTTGATAACTTAGTTGACTTCCATTCCATTTATGATCAATTTAATCAGGTCGAAAAAGAAATCGCCGAACAGCTAAAAGATGTTCCAGGTGATTTAGAAAGCAGAATAAGCGATTTTCAGTATGCCTTAGCTAACTATTGGATAGAAAAAATCGAATTTAAATACCCCGTTTTAAAAAGTATTTCGTCCGGCCAGTTCGAATCTAATCTCAAAATACTAAGAGAGTCAATTGACACGAAATATGAAAGCAGCAAAGAAATCACTTGCTACAAATCGCGGGAAAAGACCTACAACGATTTCACATTTGACAAATCAAATCGTATTGACTATAATGATCTTTTATCACAGCTATCCAGAGCACCATCTATTTGGCCCCTAAGAAAAGTCATTGCCGAGTATCAGGAAGAAGTATTCAAATTGATTCCTTGCTGGATTACCTCAGCCGAATCCGCTTCAGCTATATTTCCAATGACTGAGTGCTTCGATCTGGTCATCTTTGATGAGGCATCCCAATGCTTCGCCGAAAGTGGTATTCCAGCCATTTATCGTGCAAAACAATTGGTAATCATTGGAGATGAACACCAATTAGCGCCCGTTGATATATTCAAAAGCAAAGAATCCCCTAGACACAAGCAACCCAAGCATGATTCTGACTCTATTCACAATTTGGCAAAGATCCATCTACCCATTTTTTACTTAAACGGTCATTACAGAAGCAAACACCCTGATCTGATTCAGTTTTCCAATAGTAATTTTTATAACAATGCCCTAAAAATTATCCCGGAATTCGAAGCAATCAATAGCACAGATCGACCTATTAAACACCACTTCGTAAAAGGGCTTTGGGAAAAGGGCTTAAATCTGAAGGAAGCCCAAAAAGCTGTCGCAATTGTCAATCAAATAATACGCCATCCTGCGAAAAAAAGTATCGGAATTCTTACGTTTACTTCAAAACAACAAGCACTCATTGAAACCCTCATTGAAGAACAAATAGGTGATATGGATTATGAGTATCTTTTCATAAAAAACACACAAAATTCGCAAGGAGATGAACGGGATATCATCATTCTCAGTACAGTCTTCGGACCTGATTCCGATAACGGATTGAATGTAACTTATGAATATCCTAAATCCAAATTCAACAATCTATTGAATGTAGCTATTACAAGAGCCAAAGAAAACTTACATATTGTCAGTAGTTTGGGTTCCAATCAACTGAATGCACTAGTAACCAACCATCCTGAAGTTCAAGTACTAAAAGCTTATTTGCAATTTGCAAGGAATCCTGCTATCAAAAGCGGGAAAACTAATCAAAAAACAACCTTAACTTTTGACCCTCAATGGTATTTAAAAATAAAAGTTAAAGAAATAATAGAACAAATTAATCCTGATCTAGAAGTCCTTTTTTCTGCTCCTTTTGCTGATATAATCATTAAAAATAATGGCGAAGCTTGTGGGATTATTTTAACCGATGATGAAATATATTTTAATGCCCTTTCATCCAAGCAAACCCATATTTATGAACCTGCGTTATTAGTTACAATAAAATGGCCTAATCTAGCAATACACAGTAGAGAAATATGGCTTTCCAAGACAGATCTGTATCAAAAAATTAAACGGTTTATCTATAGAATTACATCGGGCGTCGTCTGAGAAACGCGCAAACCAATTCGATCCAAGTATTGCAACGTATCTAACCGCATAAATTGAGATAATTTCATTTGATAAGTGTCTGGGGCAGCAAATACATAATCTTTCATGATCTCAAATTCATGATTAAACGTATCGCCTAAACCCCTCCCTAAAGGTTTCCCTGTTTTCGGTTCAAATAATATTACCTCGGCTAAATCGGCCATCAACAAGCTATCACCCCTATATAATTCATATTTAATATAGAGATTATAATAAATATATTTATTTTGGTTTCTGACACTACCCGTGATATCATAAGACTTGGTAGAATCTTTAACGTCAAATTCGAATGTTTTTGAATCTGACAGGGTCCAATAGCCACCTAAATCTATCTGATTTTCAAAAACTCTAGCATCGTTACAGCTTATAAGGAACAAAAAAAAGCACAAGTAATAGTATTTCATCCGTTTATTGAATTGACTAATCGATTAACTCTAAATTGAAAATCATCTTCCCTGAGTTAGCGTTTCAGGTTAACTAGTTATTGCCAAATATAAAACTTATTATTTTCCGTCTAATGATTTGAGATCGAAACCAATATCCAAACGATAATTCATGCCTTCCCAACTTACAGACCGAACTCCCGCGTAGCTATTGGCTAGGGCTTGGGTCAAATCATCTCCTAGCCCTGTGATCGCCATCACCCTACCTCCATTTGTGATCAATTCATTGGGTGTAAGGATGGTTCCTGCATGAAAAGAAATAATATTTTTATTTGAAAGCTTTTCTACGCCAATTTTTTTTCCTTTTTCATAGGTCCCCGGATATCCCGCTGCTACCAACATGACGGTAGTTGCACAATGTGTTTCAAACTCAATCAAACCCCTATTTAGTTCGCCGCGCGCGGTTGCCACAAGAAGCGGTACAATATCTGACTTTATTCGGGGCATGACTACCTCTGTTTCAGGGTCACCCATTCTGACATTGTATTCAATGACTACCGGCTCATCACCCACTTTGATCAAACCAAAAAATACAAATCCATGATAATCGAAACCTTCCTGCTTAATACCTTCAATAGTAGGTATGATGATTTTGGTTTCTATTTTTTTCATAAAAGCTTCATCCGCAAAAGGCACCGGTGATACAGCACCCATACCACCCGTATTGGGGCCCGTATCAGCTTCACCTATCCTTTTATAATCCTTGGCTTCCGGTAAAATAACATACGTATTACCGTCTGTTAGAACAAAAACAGATAATTCAATACCAGAAAGAAACTCTTCAATTAGCACATTGGAACTAGCTGCGCCAAATTGCCCTTCTAAGAGTTTTTCCAAACTTCTTTTTGAATCAGAAAGATCTTCCGTAATGATTACGCCCTTGCCGGCTGCAAGACCATCGGCCTTTAAAACATATGGTGGGCTTAACGTCTCTAGAAACTGCTTACCTTCTGCCAGCGACTTCTTGTTGAATACCTTGGCAGCTGCCGTTGGGATTCCATACTTGACCATAAATTGCTTCGCAAAATCTTTGCTCCCCTCGAGCTTAGCCCCAAGCGCACTCGGCCCCACAATCATCAATTGCGCTAGCTCAGTCTTTTGCTTCAAGAAATCCACCAATCCATTTACCAATGGATCTTCTGGCCCAATAATCAATAAATCAATTTGATACTTTAGTAGGATCTCAAAAACTGCCTTTTGATCATTGATTTCCACCACTAAGTTGGTAGCAATGGCATCCGTGCCTCCGTTTCCTGGTGCAACAAAGAGTTCATTGCACAGTGGGCTTTTACTTATTTTCCATGCGATTGCATGCTCTCTGCCACCTGAACCCAAAATAAGTATCTTCATGATCCGTTTTTGTTGCAATCTAAAAAAAAATAGGATTAATCTTCTCGTTGACTTTGCTTAATGTGCGTATTCAGACATGAACTTAATGCGCATTAGACGAACTTCATCTTCTGAATATTCTCCAGAAAAATCTTTGATCGCTTCCTGAAGATCCCCAGATTCTGATGTCAAAAAATAATCAAAAATATCCTCTTGTCTCTCATCATCGAGTATGTCATCTAGATAATAATCAAGATTGAGCTTTGTACCCCCATCGCATATATGTTCAATTTCTGTGATCAATTGCTCATAGGAAATACTAAGTCCAGAGGCGATTTCTTCAAGATCTTGCTTTTTATCAATCTGATTGATAATGCTTATTTTGTTGCGCGATTTCACTCCAGCAGATTTCACTAAAACATCTGAGGCCGTGATAATATCGTTCTCGTCAACATATTGATTGATCAAATTCAAAAATGGTTGACCAAATTTTCTTGCTTTGCTCTCACCTACTCCAATGATTTTTTTCAAATCATCAGAAGTCAAGGGATATACTGTGGCCATTTCTTCAAGAGATGGTTCTTGAAAAATCACATAAGGTGGTAAATCCTTTTCCTTGGCTACCTTTTTCCTTAGTCCTTTAAGCAGGTTAAACAATGTGGGATCATAGGCCTGAATATTGATCACTGATTTTTCAATCTCCTCCTCCTCTCCAGTGGTAACAAATTCATGATCTCTCGAAATTTTAATAGAATAACTTTTATGGAGGTAATCAAAGCCTTTGGTTGAAACTTTAAATAACCCTGGATTATCAATGTCCTTTAGCAATAATTCATTGAATAGGGCTTGTCTTAATACTGCCTTCCAGAAAAACTCACTCTCTTCTACTCCAGTGCCAAACCCAGAAAGTTGATCATGTCCATAACTCTTGATGTTTTGATTTTTTTTACCGGTAATAAAATTGACTAAATGATTGATTTCAAAACGCTCTTGTGTTTGTTTGACTGCATTAATGACCATTTTGAGGTATTCAGCCCCCTCAAATTGCTCTTTTGGATGGAGACAGTTGTCGCACATACCACAATTATCTTGCTTATACTCTTCTCCAAAGTAATAAAGCAATTGGGTTCTTCTACAAACAGAGGATTCTGCATATGACGCCATTTCCTCTAACAACAATTTTGAATTTTCCCGCTCAGTGACTGGCTTGTCTTTATTGAATTTCTCAAGTTTGAGTATATCGTTATAGCTATAAAGAAGCAGGCATTTTCCCTCCAGGCCATCTCTTCCAGCTCGTCCTGTTTCTTGATAATAGCCTTCAATAGATTTGGGCACATCATAATGCACTACAAATCGGACATCTGGCTTATCGATACCCATACCGAAAGCTATGGTAGCCACGATGACTTCGATATCTTCATTTAAAAATCCGTCTTGATGGGCAATACGTTGACTCGGTTCCATTCCTGCATGATAGGGGGCTGCATTGACACCGTTAACTTTCAATAATTGGGCAATTTCTTCTACCTTTTTTCGACTTAAGCAATAGACAATGCCCGACTTTCCTTTATGCCCCTTAACAAATTGAATCAATAATTTTTTGGCTTGCTGCTTGGGCTTGACCTCATAATAAAGATTGGATCTGTTGAAGGAAGATTTAAATAAGTTGGCCCCTTCCATATTTAGATTCTTCATTACATCCAATTGCACTTTGGGCGTTGCGGTAGCTGTCAGCGCCATAATAGGCACATCTCCTATCTGAGAGACTATTGCCTTGATCCGTCGGTACTCAGGCCTGAAATCATGGCCCCACTCAGAAATACAATGTACCTCATCTATGGCCACGAATGCAATATTGGCATTACGAAAAAAAACAATGTTTTCTTCTTTGGTAAGAGATTCAGGGGCGACGTATAATAATTTTACCTCCCCAGAGGTAATCTCCTTTTTCACCTTAACAATCTCCGCCTTCGATAAGGTTGAGTTTAAAAATTTGGCATTAACGCCAACTGAAACCATTTGATCAACCTGATTTTTCATCAACGCAATTAATGGCGAAATCACAATGGCCGTACCTTCTTTAACGATGGCAGGTAACTGATAGCACAAAGATTTACCTGCCCCAGTGGGCATGATTACAAAAGTGTTTTTACCCGCTAAAATGTTTAAAATTATCTTTTCTTGGGCGCCTCTAAACTCATCATAGCCAAATATTTTTTTTAGCTCAGTTTTTAAACTTATTGCACCTTCAGTTGTTTCGATCATATGCTTTTTTTGGCGGGTCGCAAGCGCTATTAAATAACAGATTTAGTTAAATTTGACTAAAATTAAAAAAAACAGAAGCTGACTCAACTTGGTAAATTATTAATTTGAGCACATTCCTTTTGCATTCTTTTCACTTACGAATTTAATCAAAGACTAATTAGGATTAAGAAAAAATTTTATGAAAAAAGATATTAATATCGTGATAATGGCTGGCGGAACCGGGACACGCTTTTGGCCTTATAGCCGAAATGAGCGACCCAAGCAATTTTTAGATGTCTTAAACACTGGACGATCATTACTACAGATGACTTTTGATCGATTCTCCTCTTATGTTCCTACGTCTCAAATATGGATTGTTTCTAACGGCATTTACAAGGAAATCATTACCGAACAACTTCCCGAACTTCATTCAGATCAAGTATTGTTAGAGCCATCTAAGCGAAATACGGCTCCTTGTATCGCCTATGCCGCCTACAAAATTAAAAAGACCAAGCCTGAGGCAATTCTAGTGATTGCCCCATCGGACCACGCCATCTTTAAACCGGAAGCCTTTTTAAATATTATAGAAACCGCGACCAACCGTGCAGCCAATTCATCAAAACTATTCACTATAGGTATTCAGCCTCATCGTCCGGAAACGGGGTATGGTTATATTCAATATATACCCGAGGACGGCATTGAAAAAAAAGTCAAAACATTTACCGAAAAACCAGACTTAACGTTGGCGCGTAAATTTATTGAAACGGGCGAATTTGTATGGAATGCAGGAATTTTTGTATGGTCATTGTCTAGTATTATTGAGGCCTTCGAGCGTTATCAGCCCGAATTGGCTTCCTTGTTTGCCGCCGGAGATTCGCATTATTTCACCTCAAAAGAATCCAAATTTATTGAAGAAACCTATTCACAATGCAAATCTATCTCGATCGATTATGCCATCATGGAAAAAGCAAAAAATGTATTTACGATACTTGGAGATTTCGGGTGGTCCGATTTAGGCTCTTGGGATGCCTTACATGAATTGGCAAAAAAAGATGAACATGACAATGTCGTAGAGCAAAGTGCCATACTTTACAATGCCAAATCAAATTACATCAAAAGCAGCAAAGAAAAATTGGTAGTAATCAGTGACCTTGAAGGATATTTAGTCGCTGATTTCGAGGATGTGCTCCTCATATGTAAGAAAGATGACGCCTCTAAATTCAAATCATTTGTCAACGAAGTAAAAGCAACCAAAGGCGATAAATATGTTTAATATCGTTGTCTATTGACTTCATAGAGGCATATTGAAGTCGCTACAGAGACATTAAGAGAAGCAATTTGTCCGCGCATAGGAATCTTCACGTGATGGTCTACCATCCGCAATATCTCTTCGCTAATGCCATCCTCTTCTGATCCGAAAACCAATGCAACAGGATCTTTTAAGGAGATGTTGTTGATTACCTCAGCTCCTTTCTCTGTGCACGCAATTATTTGGCAACCTGAAGATTGCAAATAAGCCACTCCACTGATTAAATCCGGTGTCCTAGCCACCGGTATTTTGGTAAGTGCCCCTGCTGATGTTTTCATGGAATCTGCATTTATCTGGGCCGCGTTCTTGGTAGGAATTAAGATCCCATCTACACCCATCGCCTCTGCCGAACGAGCAATTGCACCAAAATTTCGTACATCAGTGATTCTATCTAGCACCAAAAAAAAAGGTACTTTTCCGGATTCGTAGCACGCGGCGATTAAATTGGATAAATCATGGTATTTCACAGGAGAAATAAAAGCAACTGCCCCCTGATGATTTTTACGTGTCAGCGTATTAAGTTTTTCAATAGGGACGGTTGATATTGGTGCATTTGTGCGCTTGACCATTTCCATCAACTCCTGCATCAAGTCTCCCTTCAACCCTTTTTGAATAAATATTTTTTCCAGATCATGTCCTGATTCCAACGCTTCAATAATGGCCCTTATCCCATAGATCATGGCGTGGTCCACCTCACGTTTTACAGTTGGCCGCTGCGTAAACTTGTAATCTTTTTTATCCATTCCTTTTCATAACTTTTTTCCCTTACTAACACAAACATTGTAGGTGCAAATAGATTCGATATAATTTTAAATTCAAACCGTAGATCTCCATAAACCCAAATTTCTTTGCGGTTACTATGATAGACCGCATTGGGCAATCCAAAAGTAGTATAGAGCATACCACGATCCGTTTTCCAGCCTTCTTTATAATCGGTAAACAATTCATTGGCCTTTTTAATGCCTCGGTAGTAATTCCGAATTGCAGCACTGGCCAATGTTGGTGTATTAAAAATTTTTAACCAAAAGAGTTCAAATTGATTTTGAGCATCTGCTGCTCCCTTAATTCGATTGATTTCCGTACGCGAAGTAAAGTAAGTCAATGGCATGACCAATTCATCAATCAACCGCAAATCTGGAAAATACGATGCTCCCACAAAAAGGGTAAGACCAGAAGCGGACAAGGTGTCCTCTTGGATAAAATAAAAATGATTTCTGGAAACATCAACCGAATTCTGTGAGCAGAATACAGAATCAATCAAGAGCGTAGAAGAGACAGACTGAGCGATGCCTGTTGGCGGATCCGCTGGCTCAAAATTATCGACATATTGAAAAAAGCACAGCGTATCCTCTTGAATTACCGTTCTAAAGCCAACATTTGACACATTAAGGTATGAAGTAACGATGGGCAATCCCTGCTCATCTACAGGATAAAAAGAAGCATGATTTAGTTTTCCCCTTTTAAGGGCAATCGGAAAATAGTAAAGCGATCCGGAAAAATTAAATACAATCACCAACAATTCTTCAGGAACTTCTTTAAAAGTAAGATTAAGCATTAACTGATCCCCATTTTCATGCAAAGTATCCAGTGAAAATGTCTCCAAAAGACGTTCTTCAGTACTCAGATAACTCGCTTGTAACAATAAACTAGTTTCGGGAGATCCGGGTAGGCTGCGCGTAACGCTGATGAAGACGGTGACTTCGTCCAATCTTTGTACCACACGCGATGTGAACCTTATGGGCGCTTCAAAATCATACCAATAAGCAGTATTAAGATTTGAAAAATCAATCGCAAAAATGACTCCTGTAAATAAACACGCATAGATAAATATGAATAGCTTTTTCATATAAAAGTTTAGCGATCTTTAAGTTAATGCTAGTATCAACTGATCCCACAAAGTTAATAAGAAGATCGTCGACAAGATACGGATAACCCGTTAGGTTAGGATTGAATCCCCTTTTTTTTGTTCCTTTGTTGAAATTATTAAGTATGAACGTATTTACTACCGAAATCGCATCAGATAAAATCATATCAGATAATCCAATTCATCAAAGATTACTAAAAGCCTATCTGTTGGCCAAGCCTTTTATTAAGGGTAATCTCTTAGAACTGGGATGTGGAGAAGGTAGAGGCACCGCTGAGCTAGCGGCCATTGCTGATCATTACACGGCTATCGATAAAATAGCCGAAGTAATCGAAAAGCTAAAACTTCTTTACCCCTCCTACCATTTTGAAAGCGGACTCTTTCCGCCTATGGCCTTTGAAGACGATAGTTTTGACAGCATTGTGAGTTTTCAAGTCATCGAACACCTTGAAGATGATGAATTGTTTATTAAAGAAATCTATCGGATTTTAAAACCTGGAGGAATTGCGCTATTAACGACACCCAACAGAAAAATGACCCTGTCTAGAAATCCCTGGCACATCCGAGAATATACAGCAGATGAGCTAAGTAACCTTTGTTTGAAATACTTCAAGCAAGTTGAAATGAAAGGAATCAAAGGAAATAAAAAAGTGATGGAATATTATTTGCGCAACAAGCAGTCAGTAGATAGTATCATGCAATTTGATGTTTTCAATCTACAGTACCGATTGCCTGCCGTCCTACTTAAAGTTCCTTACGACTTACTGAACCGTTTCAATAGAAATAAACTACACAATCAGGCAGATGAATTAGTTACTTCTATCCTCCATGAGGATTATATAGAAGCTCAGCAATCAGATGATAACTTAGACTTATTTTGTATCTTAAGAAAATAAAAACAGCCAAAATCAAATGACCAAAAAATCAATCTTACGCATTACCGTATTAATGATTTTCTTAAGTATTGTCGGCGTATATCCAGCTGCTAGTCAAGGCAAAAAGAAGCAAAAGAAAATCACCACGGCGACGACTTTTGCACGGTCTTTTATTGGCACACCTTACCGGTACGGTGGCAATTCCAAGAATGGCATTGACTGCTCTAGTTTGATCCAGCAGTCTTATGCTAAAATAGGAGTCAAATTACCGCGCGTTGCAGAAGATCAAGCCAAGGTAGGTAATAGGGTAAGCTCAGGCAATGTCAGGGCAGGCGATATTGTCTTTTTTAAATTCAAAGAAAAGGGTGAAAAGTGGTGGCATACGGGCATGATCACCCAATCCAAAAAAAATAAAATCAAGTTTATTCATGCCTCCTCAAGTAGGGGTGTGGTGGAAGACACCTACAACGATTATTATAAAAAAAATACGAAATACTTTAGAAGGGTTATCAAATAAAAAAGTTGATGTAATTTAGCGATCTTAAAAAATGGGGATGTAGCTCAGTTGGCTAGAGCGCTTGACTGGCAGTCAAGAGGTCGT
>JABMNK010000062.1 GCA_013204595.1 Flammeovirgaceae bacterium | reverse complement strand
GAATCAAACAACAAACTTTAATTGAACGAAAAAAACAGAATCAAAATATTTATTTAAATTAGTATCAACACTCGCTTAATTTATATCTGAAAAAGTCCACTTTTATTTGACGACATACATATAGTTCAAGGGAATAAATTTAAATATTGAAAGACCTAAGATAAATGTGATTTTAAGAACTTTTTCTAATGAAATAAATACACAAGTAAGTAGGCAAAGGGGTTGAGAAGTGTCCTCAAATAGCTACTTAAACAGGCTCCAGAGGAGATCACTTAAATTAATACGGGTGTAATTTCCCCTTTTTAAAAGCCAAATCTTACTCAAACATGAAATTTGAATTGAACTTATTTAATGAGATAATGGTTCTAATTATATGATTGAATTATCCTATTTACTGCAAATAATTTTGGCATTGTCCGTCGTTTACGTTTGGGTATTCCGATTCGACAATATTATTATAGAATTCAAGCTGTACCAATTATCTGACCTGACCCGAAACCTTGTAGGCGCTGCCAAAATTGTTTTATCTACTTTATTGGTTGTAGGTATTTGGTTTCCCCCTTTGGTACTCATGTCATCTATATCTATGGCTATCCTCATGGTCTTTGCTCAATTAGCCCATTTTAAGGTGAAGAATCCATGGGTCAAACACGTACCCTCATTTGTGCTCTTGGTTTTTGCTGTTCTTATAGCCAGCATCGCTGCCGAAATCATTTAATTTTGATCATTTTTCACAATATACTTATCGTGTTTTCTGCGATATCATTCCTTATCTATGGGTCTGCTTATTTTTTTTCAAAAAAAATGAAAGTGGAATTTAAGAGGTTTGGATTGGAAAAATTCGGCTGTCTTACTGGATGTTTGGAAATAGGCGGAGGCATAGGACTTATTTTCGGATTATGGGTACCCACTTTATTGATTTTGTCCTCTTTGGGATTATTCCTTTTGATGGTTTTGGGCTTTGGTGTAAGGCTCAAAATGAGAGATGGCTTGGCGCTTACCTTCCCTTCATTTTTTTATATGTTGCTCAATTTATACATCTTTTATTTTACTGGATTGAGTGATTTTTAAGCGTTTAGAAAAGAAAATGTCGATGATCTTTTCTGTTTAGGGATCACATCACTTTTTGAATTTTTTAAATTAAGCATCCAACATTACGTTTCATTGCGAAATATAAACCGAGAAGCAAAAGCGATTTTCATAGTCCTGAATATTTTTCTACTTTACATCAATAAGAGATAACAACAGAGCTATGAAAAAAGTGTTTTTAATGCTGTGCCTACTAGGAATTGCATTGCCGTATTATCAATTACTATTGTTTATACAAGGAAATGGATCAATGGACCAATTTTGGACAGAGGCATTTGGTTCCCATTCAGCTTTAATGTTGGCTATGGATTTAAGCGTGTCTGCTCTGTCATTTTTGGTTTTTTTGATTTATCAAAGGGTGCAAAAGCAAATAAAGCTTTCTCAATTTATAAAATACTTTATTTGTCTTTTTTTAGTTGGTTTTTCCCTAGCCCTACCTTGGTATTTATACGATCATTATGATCAGTAAGGAATAAAGTGAGAGCCATATCAATTAGGCTTCGGATTCCCCTTATGTCAGATGAGTCCCTTCTTTATCTAATGAACTGCTGACTGAGTCGTTCCAAATTTCTCTGAGATCATTAGCTTTGGAAGATATTGCTACCGCAGGATTTGAGCCAGAATTCCTGATTACCCCTCTGGTAATGATCGCCATTTAGACGCAAACGATAGTTTTTTCTGTTTTTATTTATCATATTTATTAAAATTTGCCTATTTTATTATAAATGGAAAAGACAACTTTACGATTGGAGTTACCTTCTGATCCTCGATGGGTTAGCATCGCTGAAAAGAAAATTGAGGATATTTTAATTGATCATGCCTATTGTGAGCAAAAGGCAGCTTCTTCTTGTATCTCATTGATCATTCAATATCCAGAAAAATCAGCGTTGGTTGAAAGACTAGCACCTGTTGTGGCCGAGGAATGGTCTCACTTTGAACGGGTACTGGCATTGTTGAAACATCGTGGATTTTCCTTAGGCCCTCCGCGCAAAGATGAATATGTCGCCAGGTTATCTGAAATACTCGTAAAAGGTGGTAGTAGGGAACATCAGCTTGTAGAAAAATTATTATTGAATGCATTAATTGAGGCTAGAAGCTCAGAAAGATTTAAACTGCTATCAAAAAAATTAACTGATCCAGCTCTTAAAGAATTTTATCATGAGTTGATGATTTCGGAGGCAGGACATTATAGGAATTTCATTGACCTAGCAAAAATTTATAGGCGTTCGATCGAAGTAGAGGCTCGTTGGAAAGAGTTTTTAGCTGCAGAGGCAATAATTATGAAAACGCTTGAGGTTCGCGCAGATAGGTTTCATTAATTCTTTTACTGTTCCTTTTTAGTGTACTCAAAGTCTATTGGACATTAAATGGGCGACCTCTTTTTCAATAAGAGCCACCTGACTATGTTTTTTGCTTCTTTTTCTTAGCAGCGGGAAACAATATATTGTTCAATATCAGTCGATAGCCAGGTGAATTTGGGTGTAAATTCAGGTCTGTTGGCTCCTCGTTTACGTAATGCTGGTAATCTTCTGGATCATGCCCTCCAAAGAAGGTGAAAAATCCTTTTTCAATGACCCCGTGAATGTATCTTGCTTCATTTATTTCCTTTGTTTCTCCCAATATCAAGACATCTCTCTTGATGAGATCTTTCTTAAAACCTGTTGTTTGGCCCATGAAGCCATGTATGATTTTTTCGTGATTTTGCGTGAGCATTGTAGGGACAGGATCCCATTTTGCGGAAAATTGAAATAGCGTAAAATAATCATTTTTCTCATTCAATCCTCTCGATTCTGGTTGGTTATCAATGTTTGAATATTCATATTCATAGGGATTGCGCTGCAGCTGAAAATCTTTAAAAGCGAAGGTTCGTTCAAAATCTAATTTTGATTGAGCCGATGGATCCATCGGATCTCCATCAAACATTATCTCACATATGTCCACACCTTCTGAGGCTAAGGCGATATCGTAAGTATCTGTTGCTGAGCACATAGCAAATAAAAATCCACCACTAGCGACGTATGATTTTATGCGCTTTGTAATGGATAACTTCAGTAAAGATACCTTACTAAATCCATGCTTTTTGGCACTGGCTTCAAATTCTCGTTGTTGTTCTTGATACCAAGGCATGTATCTGTAATTCTTATAAAATTTACCGTATTGACCAGTGAAATCTTCATGATGAAGGTGCAACCAATCATATCTGACTAGTTCGTTATACATAATTTCATCATCAAAAATTACATCATATGGAATTTCGGCATAAGTGAGTACCATGGTTACTGCATCGTCCCACGGTTGTTTGCTTTTGGGGGAATAAACGGCGATTTTTGGATATTTTTCAAGTTTCATTACATCCATATTGGATGAGGGCGAAGCGATGTCATTCAATAGCTGATTGGCTTGTGCATCCGATATGACGTCGAAACTTACATTGCGAATGATGCATTCATTTTGAATCACTTGATCGTGTGGTAGCATAAAACTCCCACCTCTATAATTTAGCAACCAATCGACTGTAATTTCTTTGGTTAACGCCCAATAGGTTATTCCATAGGCCTTTAAGTGGTTGGACTGCGAAAGATCCATTGGGATCAATATATAGGCCCCTTTGCTGCTCAATGTCAACAAAAAACCTAGAAATAATAGGAGAAATGTTTTTTTCACAAAAGATAAATCGAATTAGTCAACGCAAATATGATTATTTCCGTATTAAAGATATGGTAACTAGAAAATTACTTAAGAAAATCACTTTACATTTGATTATATGAATTTTATAGAAAACGTTGGTGAAGGAATTAAGTCAATCAAAGCGAATAAACTTCGGACCATTCTTACTGCGGCTATCATTGCCATTGGGATTACTTCACTGGTCGGTATTTTAACGGCAATAGACGCTATTCAAACTTCAGTGGAGGAAAGTTTCTCAAATCTAGGCTCAAAGACCTACACCATTGGGAATGTTAGATCGAGAGGTTCCGTAGGTGGTAAGAAGGCCAAGTCGCACCCAAAAGTGAAGTATGAAGAATTACAAAAGTTTAAAGAATTATTTCAAGGTTATGGATTGGTCAGTTTAAATGGTGTTGCGAGTTATAATTCAGAAGTAAAGCAAGGCTCAAAAGTTACAAATCCTAATGTGATGGTTCGTGGAGTAGATGAAAATTTTTTGGCCATAGATAGTTATGAAATTGCGACAGGACGAAATTTCTCAGCTTCTGAAATTCAAAACGGCTCCAATGTGGCTATAATCGCTCATGAATTAACAGAAACACTCTTTGATAAAGGGGAAAATCCCATTGGGAAAAAAATCAGTTTTTTAGGCGCTAATTGTCGGGTAATTGGCACGCTGAAATCTCAAGGTGGATCTGGAGGTAGGGGTAATTTGGATAGAAGAATCATTATACCTCTCAATACAGCCAGGGTGGTTGGCTCTGATCGAAATATGTCTTTTCAAGCAACTGTTGCAATGAACAACTCCATTGAAATGGATCAATCAATTGGTGTGGCCACCGGTCTTATGCGTGCCATTCGTGGGGAAAGGCCAATTGATGAAAATTCTTTTGAAATAACAGCTAATAAGTCGATAGGAGAGCGATTGGATGAAATCTCAGGTTATTTAAAAGTTGGTGGATTTACCATTGGATTCATTACTTTATTGGGAGCTTCAATTGGCCTGATGAATATTATGTTGGTATCTGTTACTGAACGGACACGTGAAATAGGTATACGAAAGGCAATGGGAGCTACGCCATTAAAAATAAGACAACAATTTTTGATTGAGGCACTAGTAATTTGTCAGATGGGTGGATTTGGGGGGATTATTTTGGGTATAACAATAGGTAATGTGATCGCTCAGGTTATGGGCGCAAATACCTTTATAGTCCCATGGATATGGGTCGGCTTTGGAGTGATGATTGGCATGATTGTCGGGTTACTCTCAGGGTATTTACCTGCGCACAAGGCCTCTAAAATGGATCCTATTGAATCTTTAAGATTTGAGTAATTGTTGCCGGTAGTGACGTTTTTGTGATTCTGTTTGATAAGACTGATAGATTATAAATTAATTGAGGAGTCAAAATCCTTTTTTTACAAGTACCTTTGTAAGCTAAAATCACCATTGGCTAAGCCTTGCTTTCATCGTTGAGCAACATATTCAGAGCAGTTAGGCCCCTGAAACATAAATAATCATTATAAATGAATAAAAAGAAATATCTGATAATATGCACCATTGTTGTCATGGGCTTCTCTGTTCAAGGACAAGATCTTGATACCCAATTTGATAATTTCGTTAGCAAAGCGTCACACTGGAAGGAGTTTAAAATGCTGAAGATCGAAGAGCTCAATGAATTTTGGTCAATTGTACAAGATAGCGTTCAAACAAATAAGGTCTCGTTGAATGCCACACGCCAGGAAGTTAAGGTACTATCGGTGAAAATTAACGAGATGGAAAAAATCCAGCAAAAGATGCTCGATGAATTAAGTGAAGTTGATATTGAACGTAATTCTGTCCTTTTTTTTGGGATGGTTTTATCTAAAGGTACTTACCATCTGCTGGTTTGGACCATCATCATCGCATTGTTGATAGCTAGTGTGGTATTGATGGGGCTGTATTATAAGATCAATTCTTCACTTCGTTATATCACAAAGGAATCTAAATTACTGGAAGTGGAGTTGTGGAATAAAAAGGACCAACTTCGATTAGTGCAAATTAAACTTAAAAGAGAATTGCAGACAGCAGTTAATACGATTGAGGAGATGAAGGCCCGTGATGGTAAGAGAAAATAATCATTTCGTGATTAACATCATCTCTTTCGCATGACCAACAGCATTAAATCGTATGCTTAGTTCTTGGCTGTTTTGGCAGTTTAGTTGATAATAAAAGAATTTCTGATTTCTCTTGGCTAGCTGTTGTCGATCAGGCTTACCTAAGAGTTGCATTAGCTCATTTTGACTTATTCCGAGTATATTATTTTTCTGATCAATTAATAGTTTAGCCCCTTTTGATTCCCGGTAATTTCGGCATTCTTTGAGGTCATTCGCCCACATATCTTTCTGAAATCCATCTATGATGGGCACATCATTACAACGGGCTAGTAGGAAGAGTAATAAAAGAAATGTGAGGTACTTAGGCATCAATTAATTGCTTTGTTATTTGGTATTTTTGATTAGTCAAAAAACAAGAAAAGCTACGTCATTACTTATTTATTCCTTCAAGAGACAGGAAAAATGCATATTGTAAGGCGGTATCCTTTAAGCGCTGATACCGGCCAGAGGACCCTCCATGTCCAGCCGACATATTGGTGTGAAGCAAGAGCATATTATCATCTGTTTTAAGGTCACGAAGTTTGGCAACCCACTTGGCTGGCTCCCAGTATTGAACTTGCGAGTCAAAATAACCTGTTGTTACCAACATATTTGGATAGTTCTTCGCCTTAACTTGGTCATAAGGAGAATAGGAGAGCATGTATTCATAGGATTCCAATTGTTTTGGATTACCCCACTCATCAAACTCACCTGTTGTTAAGGGGATAGATTCATCCATCATGGTGGATATTACATCGACAAACGGCACTGCAGCAACTATTCCATTGAAACTTTCGGGGGACATGTTTGCAATGGCGCCCATTAGTAAGCCGCCAGCGCTTCCTCCTTGGGCATATAAATGCTTTGGTGAGGTATATGCGATATTAGATAAATATTGAGCACAAGAAATGAAGTCTTTGAACGTATTTTTCTTTTTAAACATCTTGCCATCTTCGTACCATTGTCGTCCCATTTCTTGTCCTCCTCGAACATGCGCAATGGCAACAATAAATCCCCTGTTCAATAGGCTTAATCTCGTAGCACTAAAGTAGGGATCAGATGAACTACCATAAGAGCCATAACCGACCAATAGTAGGGGGGTGTTTTGATTTTTAATTAGCTCTTTTTTATAGACTAATGAGAGAGGAATCATGGTTCCGTCTTCACCTTCCGCAAACAATCGCTCTGTGATGTAATCTTTCGGGTCATGACCGCCAATGATTTCTTCTTGCTTTAGAATGGATTTAACTTGCTTATCCAAATCATATTCATAAGTCGTCCTTGGGGTTGTAAGGGACGAGTATTCAAAGCGAAATTTTTCAGTATTGAACTCGGTATTGAATCCAGCTCTTACCACATAAGCCGGTTCTTCAAATTGGATGTAATGCTGATTTCCTGTTTTTTGATTAAAGATATTGAGATAGGTAAGTGCATTGGTTCTTTCTGAAATGACGAGATGATTTTTGAATACATCAAGATCCGTTAATAGGGTTTCTCTTGAGTTTGGAATGATTTCCTTCCAGTGTTCTTTTGCTGTTCGCACCTCACTAGTTTCCATGAGTCGGAAATTTGGAGCATCCCAATTTGTGAGGATATAGAATTTGTTTTGATAATGTTCGATAGCATATTCATGAGGTCCAATCCGTGGGGTAAACTGATTGAATGTTCCTTTTGGATCATCTGATGATAATATAAAGTAATCTGTTACAAGGGTGCTGCTACAATAAATAATGAGATAGTCATCTGATTTAGATTTTGTAACCCCTATATAAAATGAGGGATCTTTTTCATGATACATCAGTTCGTCATTTTCTTGCGAAAGTCCCAGTTGATGCCGGTTGATACTTTCAGACAGCAAGGTAATACTGTTTTTGGATGTGTAGTAGAAGGTGCGGTTGTCATTGGCCCAAGCCGCTCCCGGTTCAGCATTTATAATTACATCTGTGAGGAATTCATTCGTTTCCAAATCAATGAATAGGTAGTTATAAACGCGCCTACTCAAGGTGTCTTCTGCGAACGCAAGAATCTTATTGTCTTTGCTTATCGTTAATCCACTTGCATAATAATAATCATGCCCTTTTGCTCGAATGTTTGCATCTAGAATGATTTGCTCAGACCCCTCCAGAGATTCTTTTTTTCTGCAATAAATAGGATATTCTTTTTCCCCCTCGTATCTGGTATAGTACCAATAACCATTTTTAAAATATGGGATAGAGCTGTCATCTTTTTTAATTCTCCCAACCATTTCATTATACAAACTTTCTTGTAATTTCTCGGAAGGCTTCATTAGGTCATCGGTATAGGTATTTTCAGCATCAAGGTACGACACAACCTGTTGAGTCTGCTCGTCAAGCTGAGCAGCAGTTTTTTGAGCATCAGACAGGCGCATCCAGAAATAAGGATCGATACGAACATTGCCATGCGCTTCTAAAACCGAATCTTTTTTCAGGGCGATAGGAGGCATTGGTTCATTTAATTTCATATGTTGTCCGGTTTGATCAATGCTGCATGCTGATGAAATCAGCACTATTGTACTTAAAATAATACTGAGTTTATTCATAATGGTAAGTTAAATGATTTCTTTTATCAAGGAAGGACTACAAAACTTCCGTTCATAATTCCGTAATGTCCTGGAAAGGAACAAATAAATTCATAATAACCCGCAGCAGGTGCTTCGAAGGTGATTGTAGCGCTTTCACCACCGCCAATGACAGGCGTAAACGCAATCACACTTTCTTTCATATCAAGCGGAATGTATCCAGAATCTTTTGAACTCACGGCAGCCATTCCAAAGGCCGCTTTATCAGTACCAGCTTTTAATAATACCCAATTGTGCCCCATGGCTACAGACGACATTTGGCCTACGTGCTTCAAGGTCAGTGTTACTGTCTGTCCTGCCGATATTTCTATTTTATTGAGATTAAATTGCATCATATCGTTACCTTCGATGGTAATTGATACATTTTCGGTTACTTCTGTTACCGTTTGAGCTTGTTGGGCATCATTGGTATTAGTTTCTTTTTTTTCTGATGGCGTACAGCTGATAAAAATGATTGATAGAAATAGAGCGGTTAAAGTTGTGTGTTTCATGTTCGTTTAAAATTTGTAAAGTGTAAGTTATTCTATGAACGATCAACAGACCTTCATAGTTTCCTGTTTTATTGTTTTTTTATTGAAATTGTGGACTGACTTCGAATTCTTTGGTGCCAGAGATATATGTATAAAATCCCTTGCCTGTTTTTACCCCAAGATGCCCAGCGGCTACCATATTTACTAATAATGGACAAGGTCTGTATTTGTCATCTCCTAGGCCATCATGAAGAACACGCATTATGGACAAGCACACATCCAATCCGATAAAATCCGCCAATTGTAATGGACCCATAGGATGCCCCATTCCTAATTTCATAATAGCATCAATGTCCTTTACTTTGGCAACAGCTTCAAATAAGCTGAATATGGCTTCATTGATCATGGGTAAAAGTATTCTATTGGCGATAAATCCAGGATAGTCATTTACTTCAATGGCAATTTTACCTATGTCTTTTGCGGTTTGAAAGATAGTATTTAAGGTTTGGGGTGAAGTTCCATAGCCCTTAATGACCTCCACCAGTTTCATGATGGGTACCGGATTCATAAAATGCATTCCTACCACGCGATCGGGTCTCTGTGTTTTTGCTGCTATTTTTGTGATGCTAATGGAGGAGGTATTAGTAGCAAGAATGGCGCGATTAGGTGCATGGGTATCTATTTCCTTAAAAATCAAACTTTTGATGTCAAACTTTTCGGTAGCAGCTTCAATTACTAAATCTGCCGAGGACACTCCTGAACGGACCTGATTGCTTGGTTTGATTCGTGCCAAGATCAACTCTTTTTGATCAGCTTCTAATTGATTTTTATGAATTTGTCGATCAATATTTTTTTCAATATTTTTAATCCCAGATTCGAGTGCTAGTTCTGACGCATCGATCAGCACGACTTGATAACCATATTGAGCAAAGACATGGGCAATTCCGTTACCCATAGTTCCTGCTCCAATGACGGAGACATTAGTTATTTTCATTTTGATATTTTTTTATAGGTACAATCACGTAATTTAAGGCGGGTAAAGTTAAAACCAACTCACTATCCCCTCCATAAGTTAGTGTGCTTGACTTACTCAGGATAGTAGTACCTACGATTACCCTATCGGAATTAATGTTTAGCTTATCCCAGGCATCCGGCGGAATTTTAATCTTTGATGTTTCCTCTTTATCTGAAAAATTGATAGCGATTAATATGGATTGATCATCCGAATGTCTTAAAAAGGTGTAAACCTGATTGCTGTATCCTTGATATTGCTCATTTCGATTGAAAAAATGCAAATCATAAAACCCACCTATACGCAAGGCCTTATACTGATGACAAGCCAATAAAATCTCTTGATATTGTGTTTGTAGCTGTTTTTGATCAGTACTAAGTTGTTTGCCATTGAAAGCACCATCACTCATCCATTTAATGTGTTCTGGGACTCCCCAATAATCAAAAATGGTTGTTCTACCGTTGTCATTAGAAAATCCAGAATTCCCATGAGCAGGTTCTCCCACATCCTGACCAAAATACATCATAATTGGTCCATTGTGCATGAAAGCAGTTGCGGCCATCATGGGAATCCCTTTCCTTGCATTACCTGCGAAATGGGGTGAAGCAATTCTTTGTTCATCATGATTTTCTAAAAAACGAAGCATGTGGGATCCTATGCCTTCCTGTTTTTGCCAGATAGTAGTAAGTTCATCCGTAGTCGCTTTACCTTGAATGATATGCTTTAAGGTATCATAGAGCTCTACTTTGTCATACAAATAATCAAATCCACCAGAAAATATGTATTCCCGATAAACATTGGGGTTATATATTTCGGCAATAAAGAGTTGATTGGGATATTTTTTTTTCACTTCACCTATCACCCAATCCCAAAACTCAACGGGAACCATTTCGGCCATATCGCATCTAAAGCCATCAACCCCTTTATTGGCCCAGTACAATAAAATATCTCGCATTTTGATCCAAGTGTCCGGGATCGGATCAAAATGTTTCGTAGCTTCATTTTGAAAATCAATTCCATAATTGAGCTTAATGGTTTCAAACCAATCGTTAATAGCTGGATTGTGAACAAAAATATTATTACCTGAGGCTTTTGCTGGTGATTCTTTGAAAAAACCATTTTTCGTTGGAAACGAATGATTTTCTGATAACTGATAATCTTTTGGAACTATGAAACTAGTTTGAGGCAAATAATAAAAATTATTATTTGCCTCAAACCTATCTGTTTGGTCATTAGTCCCAAAATCTAGGGCATCTGTTGGTTTTGCATCAGAATAATAGTTTCGGGCGACATGGTTTGGTATAAAATCAATAACCACATTCAATCCAGCCTTGTGTGAACGATGGATTAATTGTTCGAACTCAGCTATACGATCAGGAACATGGTTGGCCAAATCTGGATTGACATCATAATAGTCCTTAATTGCATAAGGGGATCCAGCCCTACCCTTAACGATATCCGCATCGTCTAATTCAATACCATAACGTGTGTAATCTGTCAAAAGGGCATGTTCAATTATTCCAGTATACCAAATATGCGTATATCCTTGCTCTTTAAGTATTTTAAGGGCTATTTGAGTGATATCTGAAAATTTACCTACGCCATTTTCTTCTATTGTTCCCCAGGGTGTATTATTGAGCACATTATTTCCGAAAAGCCGGGTCATCATTTGATAAATAACTACACGATATTCTTGTTGAGGCATGTTTTTGTTTGCTTATTGTTCGATTCATTTTGTAAAAAAAAACCCTAACGAACTATGTTAGGGCTGATTTTTCAAATATTTACATATACTGAAATTGCAAATACTTTCCCGGGCTATATTAACTATTTTTTTTAATACAATTTAAATCATTAAACGCTATAGTAAGTCTTTTGATAAAGTTTTTCTCAGCCTCTCGCAACCATCTTCGTGGATCATAATATTTTTTATTAGCTTCATCTGAACCATTGGGATTTCCAATTTGACCTTGAAGATAACCTTCAAATTCCTGATAGTAATTCTTAATACCTTCCCAGAATGCCCATTGCATGTCTGTATCGATATTCATTTTGATTGCACCATATGAGATGGCTTCTCGGATTTCTTCGGTCGTTGACCCAGATCCGCCGTGAAAAACAAAATTCACAGGATTGTGTCCAGTACCAAATTTTTCTTGTACGAAATCTTGAGAATTTTTCAGAATAGTAGGGGTTAGCTTGACGTTACCTGGCTTGTAAACACCATGAACATTACCGAAAGCAGCTGCAATAGTGAAATGATCGCTAATGGCTTTAAGCCGTTCATAGGAATAAGAAACGTCTTCTGGTTGTGTATAGAGTTTTGAATTGTCGATATTTGAATTATCAACGCCGTCTTCCTCTCCTCCAGTAACGCCTAACTCGATTTCCAATGTCATCCCCATTTTAGACATTCGCTCAAAATATTTAGTAGAGATGTCCATATTTTCTTCAATGGATTCTTCAGAGAGATCCAGCATGTGTGAACTGTATAATGGAGCGCCTGTTTTTTCGAAATGAGCTTCACTAGCGTCTAGCAAGCCATCAATCCAGGGAAGTAATTTTTTTGCCGCATGATCCGTATGAAGAATCACTGAAACGCCGTATTTTTCTGCCATTAAGTGTACGTGATGAGCACCCGAAATCGCTCCTGCAATGGCAGATCTTTCATTTTCGTTTGATAATCCTTTGCCTGAATTAAATTGTGCACCGCCATTTGAAAATTGAATGATTACCGGAGACTGTACTGCTCGAGCGGTTTCAATCACCGCATTGATGGTATTGGATCCAGTAACATTCACTGCTGGTAAAGCAAATTTCTGTTCATTCGCATAATTAAGTAATTCGGTTACTTCTGAACCTGTTAAGACGCCGGGTCTAAATTTCATAGTTATCGTATTTTGAATAATAATAGGAGTAAAGCGCAAATATAATTTGATTAAACAAGACTTTCTAAATTGAGATGATTCAATTTAAAATGCGTATTTAATATTAAAATTTCATATTTTGGAGGTGTTTTTAGGGTATAAAAATATGATTTCTTAATTTATTTGCGTTTAGAATGATTTCAATCGATTGCATAGCTTTTTGGATCAATCCTAAGTTATCTGATAAGCTAAAGATCATGCGACCTAAAAGATTATTTACATGTCAATTTTTAAATAAAATATGAAAAAGCCAAAGTTGTCAGCTGTCCAGATTTGGAACATGAGTATGGGGTTTTTAGGTATCCAATTTGGGTTTGCCTTACAAAATGCGAACGCTAGTCGTATTTTGCAGAATTTCGGTGCCGATTTGGAGCATTTATCATGGTTTTGGTTGGCAGCTCCGATCACGGGACTGATTGTGCAGCCTATCATCGGTCATTATAGTGATCATACTTGGAATAGATTTGGTAGAAGAAAACCATATTTTTTAGTGGGGGCCGTACTCGCAGCCATGGCGCTATGTCTTATGCCCAACTCAGAAATGTTGGCGGCAATAATTCCTCCCATCATAGTAGGAGCGGGGATGCTCATGATTATGGATGCATCATTCAATGTGGCCATGGAGCCGTTTAGAGCATTAGTAGGTGATATGTTGCCTACAGAACAAAGTACTAAGGGATTTTCGGTTCAGGCAACTTTGATTGGAATTGGCGCTGTTTTAGGATCATGGTTGCCCTATATTTTGGCTGAATTCTTTGGGGTTTCAAAAATAACGTCACCGGGGGAGGTTCCAGACAATGTCATTTTTAGCTTTTATTTTGGAGCTTTTGTTTTATTGTTTTCAATTCTTTGGACCGTTTTAAGGACAAAGGAATATTCGCCTGACCAGTTATCAAGTTTTAGTCCATTAGAAAGTACGCCCCCTACAGGATTTCTGGAAATATTCAAAAGTATCAAAGAGATGCCATCGACCATGATACAGTTGGGGCCAGTACAATTTTTTTCTTGGTTTGGCCTATTCTGTATGTGGGTATATTGCACACCAGCAATTGCTCAACACGTCTATGGAGCCGCTATAGGAGACGTTAGCTCTGAGAGTTACAATGATGCAGGAAATTGGGTGGGGATTATTTTTGGCGTTTACAATGCAGTTTCTGCTATTTTCGCGTTGTTATTGCCATCAATTGCCCGTAAAATAGGAAAGAAACAGGCACATAGTTTGTGTTTAACCCTTGGTGGTATTGGTTTGTTGTCAGTATATTTTATTTCAAACCCAATATTTTTACTTGCCTCCATGTCTTTAGTTGGAATTGCCTGGGCAAGTATTTTATCAATGCCTTATGCGATTCTTACAGGTTCCATTCCTGTCAACAAAATGGGCGTTTATATGGGTATTTTTAATTTGTTCATCGTTATACCTCAAATAGTGAGCGGTATTGTGGGAGGGCCTCTAATTAAAAACGTCTATCATTCAGAGGCTATTTATGCTTTAATAATAGGAGGAATAGCTATGTTTTTAGCGGCAATTGCTTCATTGTATATCACAGAAAATAAGTTGGAGAAGGGTTACTAATGGAAGTGCTATTTTATTTAAAGTACCAGACCAAATGGGGACAATCCATTTCAGTTGTGGGATCGGATAAATTATTGGGTGATTGGAATATTGAAAAGGCTTTTAAATTAGTGCCCACATCAGACGGTCATTGGGAGGGAACTGTTCAGTTAACTGATTCAAACCTCACTTT
This sequence comes from Flammeovirgaceae bacterium, assembly GCA_013204595.1. Taxonomy (GTDB): domain Bacteria; phylum Bacteroidota; class Bacteroidia; order Cytophagales; family Cyclobacteriaceae; genus UBA4465. The sequence continues at coordinate 18,866 of JABMNK010000062.1, read as the reverse complement.
TCAATATGTATTGAATGAGGAAGGTTCTTGTCAAGTAGAATTTGGGACGCCAAGACAAGTAGCGCTGCCTCAAAATCTTTATGTGTCACTGAAAATTGTATCTTTTTGGCGTGATAATCATCATGATTCCAATAGTTTGTACCTCGGGGCGTTTCAGGAAACCATTTTCATGAGAGTGAGTCAAGGACCGATAATTAATTACGCCAAAGGTCCAAGTCAGGTCCAATTTGAATTAAGGGCAGTAAGAAGTGCGGCTTCAATTGGTTATGGCATTATAGGGTCTGTGCCTGAATTGGGCAATTGGCAAGAGGGTCTTTTTGTGCCACTTACCGAAACTTCTTTTCCGATTTGGTCGCAAGTAATTGCTTTTCAAACTACTCCCCAAAAAGTCAGTTATAAATATGTTCTTTATGAGTTGACATCTATGAAAGTGGTCGCTTGGGAAAGTGGAGAAAACAGAGAGCTATCGGTTAGGCAAACACCCAATGTGCTCGAGGTTATTGGAGATGAGTATTTCCGTTACCCTTCTGGTAATTGGAAAGGTGCGGGCGTTGCGATACCGGTTTTTTCATTAAGGACCTCATCGAGCGCCGGTGTTGGTGAATTTAAGGATATTAAGTTATTAATAGACTGGGCAGTTAAAACCAAGATGAAGGTATTGCAGTTGCTCCCAGTTAATGATACAATCGCAACCCAAACATGGAAGGATTCCTATCCCTATGCGGCAATTTCGGTGTATGCGCTGCATCCGATTTACCTCAATATGGAAGCGGTTGGTTCATTATCGAATATTGAATTATCGCAAGAGATTGCGCTGAGGGCAGCACAATTAAATACCCTTCCGGAGCTAGATTATGAGGAAGTATTAAAATTGAAATTTCAGTATTTACGTGCAAAATATAATGAAGTAAAGAGCACTTTTCGAGCATCAAAGTCTTTTAAAAGTTTTTTAAAAAGTAATAAGCATTGGCTTGTAAACTATGCGATATTTTCAACATTAAGAGATCATTATAACACAGCGGATTTCATCAAGTGGGGGCGCTATGCGCGATATGATGATTCACTTGTTACAGAATTCGGAAAATCAAATTCTGTTTTTGCAGACTCAGTGGGACTTTATTATTTTATTCAATATCATCTAGACAAGCAGCTAAAAGAAGTCACGCAATACGGAAGGACCAATGGGGTCTTGTTAAAGGGAGACATTCCCATTGGCATTTACAGAGATTCAGTAGATGCTTGGCTATTTCCAGACCTATTTAATATGTCAACTCAAGCAGGCGCACCTCCTGATGATTTTGCGGCATTGGGCCAGAACTGGGGATTTCCCACTTATCATTGGGAAAGAATGTCAAGGGATGGATTTTCTTGGTGGAAGGATCGTTTAGTCAAAATGTCTGAATATTTCGATATTACCCGAATAGATCATATTTTGGGATTTTTTCGAATTTGGGAAATTCCATGGAAGTATGTAGATGGTTTGATGGGACATTTTAGCCCATCATTGCCATTAACTTCTCTCGAGCTTAAAAATTGGGGTATCAATTTTGATGATGACCGTTTTTGTAAACCTTACATCCGTACGCACATGATTCATGAAATGTTCGGATCCCGTGCTTCGCATGTTTTTGAGTACTATTTAACAGAATATGCCTCTGGCTGCTATGCTTTCAAAGAGGAATTTGATTCACAAAGAAAAATAGCAGAGAAATTCCAAAAGGACAATAAGCTATTGGAAGACCCAAATGATCGCATTGGGTTACAAGAGCAACTGAACCGACTGCATACAGAAGTAATTTTTCTACCATCTAATAGTTCATCTGATGCTTACGATTTAAGAATTGCTTTTCATAATACGTATTCCTATAAAGAGCTAGAGGGGCAGGAAAAAATAATTTTAGATCGTCTTCATAATGATTATTTCTATCACCGTCACAATGATCAATGGGGCCAAAGTGCAATGCTAAAACTCCCTACGATCAAAAAGGCAACTGACATGTTGATCTGTGGAGAGGATTTAGGTATGGTTCCGACGTGCGTGCCTGGTGTGATGGCAACGCTTAATTTATTAAGCCTATCAATCCAAAGAATGCCATCAGATGACCGTGAATTTTGGCATCCAGCTGATACCTCCTATTTAAGTGTAACCACCACAGGAAGTCATGACATGTCTACCTTGAGAGAATGGTGGCAAGAAAATCCCTCAAGATCTCAACGTTTTTTTAATTCAATTTTAGGATTGCCTGGGACATCACCATTTTTTTGTGAATCTTGGGTGGTAGAGAAGATTATCCATCAGCATTTGAATTCACCAAGTATGTGGGCGATTTTTCCTATGCAGGACTTATTATCAATGGATGAGGGGTTGCGCAGAGCGTTACCAGAAGAAGAACGAATCAATGTGCCTGCCGTTGTTCATCACTATTGGAAGTACAGATTGCATCTTACGCTCGAACAATTATTGTCAAATGAATCATTTACGGAAACCCTTGCTCAAAAAATTGACGAGGCTGACCGAAGTACTGATTTTTAGGTTCATTAATGACTCATTTGAGGTATTCCCAAATGACGCGATGCCAGATGGCATACCCTTTTTCATTCATGTGTAAGTTGTCAGAGAGGAAAAGATCCCCTTGAACAACACCTTTTTCATCGAGCATAGGAGTCCAAAGATCAATAAAACCGATAGCGTTCTCTTTTACGGTCAATTCTTGTAAAGCAGTATTGAGGTCTTCAAATTGCAAATGTAGATGCCATCGATTGATACTTGGTTTTGGCGAAATCAAATAGATAGGTGTTTTTGAAGCTTTTTTTCTTATTCTTTGAATCAACGCTTTAGTTTCCGAAATAATCTGATTGACAGTTTTATTATTTGCCAAATCGTTATCGCCTTCATAGATAAAGATCATGGTAGGTTCAAAGTCGGTTATTAAATCTTTGGTATAAATGAGTAGATCTGAAGTTTGAGAACCACCAAATCCATGATTTAAAATCATTTTATTAGGATTAAGCTCTTGAAGGGTTCTCCACATTTTGATGGTCGAACTTCCTGTAAAAATAATAGGGTTGATAGGTTTGCCATCAGAGTACCTTGATAAGATTTCATTTACCTCCTCTTGAAAGGGCGGTGACACCTGAGCAAATACCGAATGGAGAAAGAAAAAAAGACCCAATTTTATTAAGTTGCGGACAGTATTCATAAAAAATATAAATTGCTCAATTCAAGGTAATTAATTTTCGTTAACCATAGTTATTATGACTAAAAATAGATTCTTGTTGGTTGTGTTTTTGTTTCATTCTGTAGGACTCCTTGCACAGTGGAATCCAGAACAAATTGAAATTATTAGAGATAAATGGGGTGTTCCTCATATTTATGCACCTACTGATGCACAAGTTTCTTATGGCTTGGCATGGGCCCACGCGGAAGATGATTTTAAAACCATTCAGTTTACCTTGTTGGCGGCCAAAAAATTACTTGGGCAATATATGGGCAGGGAGGGAGCTCCCATTGATTATGTCGTAGGCCTGCTCAGATGTGAGGAAATAGTAGCCAATCATATTGACGACGTATCACCAGCTTTCATGAAGGTGGCTCAAGGATATCTTGCGGGAATCAATGCCTATGCGTTGGCACACCCCAAAGAAATTTTGTTAAAGAAATTCTTTCCGTTGACCATAGAGGACATGTTTCAAGCGTACGTATTGCAGTTGGCGATTATTGATGGAGCAGATGGTATGATTCCCAAGCTTTTTAAAGGAGACATAGATAAAGCAGCCCTCAAAGGAATAGGCTCTAATGCGATGGCATTTAACCGACAAAAGACCAAGAGTGATCAGGTATTCTTAGCCATAAATTCACATCAGCCTTTAGAAGGTCCGGCGGCATGGTATGAAGCCCATCTAGTAAGTGATGAAGGATGGAATATGATGGGTGGCTTATTTCCTGGAGGCCCCATAATATTCCATGGGACCAATGAATATTTAGGTTGGGCGCATACGGTAAATAGTCCAGACAAATTAGATGTTTTTGAATTAGAAATGAGCCCAGATGATGAAAATAAATACCGCATAGACGATGATTGGTATGAGCTGGAACATCGAGTAGAAAAGCTAAAGATAAAATTGTTTTCTAAGGTCAATATTACCGTAAAAAAAGATGCTTATTATTCAAAATATGGACCAGTAGTGAAAAATGAAAAAGGTGTATTTGCTTTTAATATGGCGATTTTTCATGAAATAAGGGCAGTTGAGCAATGGTACAACATGAATAAGGCAACTAATTTAACTGAATTTAAAGCCGCATTGGAAATGACAGGAATTCCTGGTTTTAATATTGTTTACGCTGACAGAGAAGACAATATTTTCTATGTTGGAAACGGGAAAATACCTATGAGAGATGCTAGTTTTGATTGGAAAGGAACGCTACCTGGAAACACGCATAAAACATTGCCAACGACTTATCATCCCTTTTCTGATCTACCCCAATTAACCAATCCAACGTCAGGTTATTTGTTTAATACCAATAATGCCGCATTTAATGCCACAGCTTCTAGGGATAATTTACAAATAGATAATTTCGATCCCACCATGGGATTTGAGGCTCACGAAAACAATCGAAGTACGCGGTTTATGGAGTTGATGCGTCAGTATGATAAAATTTCTTGGGAAGATTTTTTGAAAATAAAATATGATGTGACCTTACCGGATTCTCTTATGTTTAACATCAACGTGAATAACGTATTTAAAATGGAGCCGCTATTGGCTGGACGAGCAGCAGATGTTGTAAGAATATTACAAAGTTGGAATCGATCTTCAGAATTGAATGATATGGGTATGGTTCATTTTAATGAGTTTTATAGACATCTGATGAATAAATCGGGAACCATAGATGTAGGAAATGTTCAGCCAAATCAAATGATAGAATCCTTACTTTATACACACGACTACCTCATTGAGCACTTCGGAAAGGTCGAAGTGACTGTGGGAGAGTATCAATTTTTGGTCCGTGGTAAAAAAGCATTGCCCATAATGGGACTAGGAGATGTTCTTGCCGCAATGTACAGTGGACCTTATAAAGAAGGTCGTGTTAAGGGTATTGCAGGTGAGTCTTATATAATGCTCGTTAAGTACCCATCAGAGGGGCTTCCTATTATTGAAACGGTAAACAATTATGGGGCGTCTAATCACTCAGATAGCCCTCATTATGACGATCAAATGGAATTATTCGTCAATCAGCAGCGAAAGTCGATGACCTTAGATATTAATTTGGTAAGAAAAGAGGCAGTAAGGATTTATCATCCTCAATAAGTTATTAGCGCAAAGGGTTTGGATTTACCTATCTTATTGTATGAATGGCTGATGCTGAGGATAAAATCATCTTTGTCACCTTCGTGGATTCTATTTTTATCAAATTTATCTATTGAGGTGTTTTTTTGATTTGCATGTGCATTTTTAAAATAAGAGTTTTCTATATTACCATGTTTTTAACACTTTTTTTTTAATTATTATGCGTCATTTTACCAGTTGTTGGATCCTTATTTGTTTAATTCTTTTAAATGCTTGTCAAGTCGCCGAAGATAGAGAGACAATCAAGGTGATCCGAGAGGATGCTACAAAAAGTTTTGCAAAGGCAAAAGAACTTAAAGAAAACACTGCCATTCAATTAGCAGAGGGTCTTGAAATAAGCCTTTGGGCAACTGACTCATTGGCTCCAGACCCCATTGCGATGTCTATTGACAATTTTGGAAGTATTTACCTTACACGAACCAATCGTCAGAAGCATTCTGAATTTGATATTCGAGGGCATGAAGATTGGATGACTAGATCCATTGCTTTGAAAACGGTAGAAGAACGCCGTGCTTATTTGAAAGAGATTTTTGCTACTGAAAAAAGTACTGAAAACAGCTGGCTTTTAGACCTAAATAATGACAGTCTACATGATTGGAAAGATTTGGCGGTGGAACGTGATGAAGTATGGAAATTGGAAGATACCAATGATGATGGTATGGCAGACATCGCCACAAGAGTTTTAAATGATTTTCACGAGGAGATCACAGATGTCGCTGGTGCCTTATTAGTAAGGGATCATGACATGTTTGTAGGTATTGGTCCCGATATGTGGCGATTGGAAGATAAAGATTCAGATGGTTATTTTGAAACCAAAGAATCAATTAATACTGGGTTTGCCATTCATATTGGTTTTAGCGGACACGGTATGTCAGGTGCAATTGAAGGTCCGGATGGTAAGATTTATTGGGGTATAGGAGATATAGGAGCAAATCTTACAGACAAGGAAGGTAAGCAGTATGTTTATCCCAATCAAGGGGTTTTGGTGAGGTCAAATCCGGATGGCTCTGATTTTGAAGTTTTCGCTGCAGGTTTGAGAAATACGCATGAGTTTGCCTTTGATGTTTATGGTAATATTATTGGTCAAGACAATGATGGAGACCATGAGGGTGAAAGTGAAAGATTAGTGCATATCGTAGAGGGTTCTGACGCAGGCTGGCGATCAAATTGGCAATATGGTAAATACACAGATCCCAAAAATAACGGTTATAACGTCTGGATGGATGAAGTACTCTATAAACCACGATGGGAGGGTCAAGCGGCTTACATCATTCCACCTATAATGAATTACCATAATGGACCTACGGGATTTACTTATAACCCAGGAACGGGTTTGGGCAAAAAGTGGCAAAATCATTTCTTTGTATCAGAGTTTGTAGGTAATCCATCGCGCTCTCATATTTGGGGATTCACTTTAAAACCAAAAGGCGTAAGTTTTGAGATGGATCATGAAACGGATGTTTTGAGTGGCTTATTACCCACTGGTATACGCTTTGGCGCAGATGGAGCGCTTTATCTAGCAGATTGGGTTAATGGATGGGATACCAAAAATTATGGCCGCGTTTGGAAGATTGATGTTTCGGGAGATGAAAATGATTTGCTTGAAGAAAGAATACAAACTAAGAAATTGATGCAACTTGATTACCAAAATGAAAGTGATCAAAGACTCTTGGAATTACTCAAATATCAAGACATGAGAATTCGCCAGAAGGCACAATTTGAATTGGTAGTGCGGGGAAAAATAGCCTTACTTAAAGAAGCAAGTCTTCAAACGCAGCATCAATTAATGCGGGTACATGCGATATGGGGGATTGGACAAATGGCAGCCAAAGACGTATCTCTCACGACACATCTTGTTGATCTATTATCAGACGATGATCCTGAAATCGTTGCTCAAGCTGCCAAAATCATTGGAGATGTTAGATTTACGGAGGCTAGTGAGCAGTTGCTTAATTTATTGAATCATCAGAGTCAGCGTGTTCAATTTTACGGGGCCCAGGCACTGGGCAGAATTCAAGAGAAAAAGGCTGTGACGCCATTATTAAAACTTTTGGCAGATAATAACGATCAAGATGTCTATATGAGACACGTGGCTGTATTGGCCTTAAGTCGCATAGGAGCTCAAAAACCTATTTTGGCATTGGTAGATAACCCAAATAAGTCATTGCGATTAGCGGCGGTGTTGATTTTAAGAAAGTGGTCACACCCAAACCTGAAATATTTCTTAAATGATGCAGACGAATATATCGTGACAGAAGCAGCACGTGCCATTAATGATGATTGGTCTGTCGAAGAAAATTTAAGTGACTTAGCGGCCTTATTGTCTCGTCAGGACTTGCAATCAGCGCCGCTCTTAAGAAGGGCCATTGGTGCAGCCTCTAGGGTAGGAGGAGACCAAGAATTGGATTTATTGGTTCAGTTTGCCAATAACACTAAAGTAGCTAGTCACCTTAGAATAGAGGCGATATCAGCGATTGAGCATTGGGCCTCACCTTCTGTGCTAGACCGAGTGGATGGTAGGTTTAGAGGCCCCCAAGTAAGAAATTTAAATACCTTACAAGAGAAGTCATTAATGCTTTTAACAAATTTGAAAACAGAGCTCGACCCTGAAGTTCAGGTCGCCATGATCGAAATGTTTGCCACTACTAAAGTAGGCGCATCAGCTGATGTGATGGATGATTTATTAAACAAAAGCAAGGACCCACGCGTGCGCGCCGCAGCAATAACGAGCATGAGTACGCTTGGGTCAGATAACATACTTTCCGGTATTTCGCTTGCTATGCGAGATTCAGAGGTCATCGTGCGTTCAAGTGCCATCGGATTACTGGATCAAGTAGCGTTGGATAATAGACAATTACAAGAAGTAGTGCATCCAATTTTCGCTAAAGGAACTATTCGAGAACAGCAGGAATTATTGAAAGTTTTAGGCAAAATGGATGCCCAGATAATCAATGATATTTTAGGGGAACTTATTATTAATATGTCTGATGGCCAATTGAATTCTGCCTTGCACCTAGATTTATATGAATCTGTAATATCCTCTAAATCAGAGGATTTAATAGCAAAAATTAAACCATTAATTTCAGAAGGTGAAACTGTTGAAGATTTTAAAGAAACCTTGTATGGAGGTAATATGAGAAATGGAATTAATTACTATTATGAAAGCAGCGCGGGTCAATGTGTTCGTTGCCATGGTTCACGAGATGAGCCCGGAACAGTGGGCCCGATACTCGCCAATATTGGTAATATTTTCACCAGAGAGCAGCTATTAGAAGCATTGATTGAACCGACAAAGAGATTGTCACCTGGCTATGGTTCAGTAAGTCTGACCTTAAAAGGCGGACAGGTGGTTTCGGGGATATTATTAGAAGAAGATATGGATGAACTTGTTTTAAGGACATCAGCGGCAGAACCTATTAAGATAGCCCTAGATCGAGTTGAAACGCGAACAAACTTACCCTCTAGTATGCCTGCGATGGGAGGGATCATGACCAAACGTGAAATAAGAGATGTAATCGAGTTTTTAGCAAATAGGAAAACTAAATAGTTTAATTCTTCAATTTCAGTTTTCTTTACTTGATTTATCATCTCAACAAGATAGGTATTTAATCAATTTTAAATTTTAATAATTACCATGTAAATTTTAAAAATGAGACAAAAGAGAGTAGCTATTATAGGTTTAGGCTTTGGAGCAGAATTCATCCCCATTTATCAAAAGCATCCAGACGCAGAAATGTATGCAATTTGTCAACGAGATCAGGACCATCTAAACCAGGTGGGCGATGCTTTTGATATTCAAATACGTCACACAGATATTAGGTCAGTTCTTCAGGATCCAATGGTTGATTTTGTCCACATAAATTCACCAATTGGTGACCATGGTTGGATGTCAATTGAAGCTCTAAAAGCAGGAAAACATGTAATTTGTACCGTACCAATGGGTACAACCCTAGCTGAATGTGAGCAAATTGTGTCCTTGGTTAAAGCAACCGGTCTTAAATATATGATGGCTGAAACGGTTGTCTATAGTCGTGAATTTTTATTCATTAAAGACCTTTATCAAAAGGGTGAATTTGGAAAAATTCAGTTTATGAAAGCCTCACATCCTCAAGATATGGAGGGCTGGCCGGAATATTGGGAAAGAATGATTCCTATGCATTATGCTACCCATGTCGTTTCTCCTGTTTTGGGCTTGGTAAATGGTTTTGCTGAATATGTTTCTTGTTTTGGTTCGGGTTCTGTTAATGATCGCATTGCTGAGAAATCGGGAAGTCCTTTTGCCGTTGAAACGTGCCATATTAAGATTAAGGATTCTGACATAGCGGCACAAATTTGGCGATTTTTACATGATACAGCGCGTCAATACCGAGAATCATTTGATGTCTACGGAACCAGAAAATCTTTTGAATGGTCTCTTGTTGAAGGGGAGCCCCATATTTTACATACAGCCAAGCGCCTAGAAAGTGAAATCACAGAGAAAATTGAGATACCTGATTTTGCTCATTTATTACCAGATGAGATTAGGTCATTCACTAAGCAAATACATGATGACGCCCATCTTTCGTTTATACAAGGTGGCGGACATGGGGGTTCTCATCCACACATGGTTAATGAATTCATCAATGCCTTGTCAACTAATAGAGACCCCTGGCCAAATGCAATAATTAGCGCCAATTGGACCTGCGTGGGATTGTGCGCTCATGAATCCGCAATGAATGGCGGGAAAATTGTAAACCTTCCAAGATTTACTTTTATGGATGTGGAGTAATTCAATTGAGTCCTCATCAGCAGCTTATGTCTCTTGTTTATTTGAAAACAATTTGGCGATTGTATTTCAATAAGTGTATAGGATATCAGAATCAAACAGAAATTGCGCTAAAGGGGAAAATGGTTTTTATTTCTTTATAAAAGGGAATTGAGGGGCTTATAATCCTCTCTCTGGATAGATAAGATTAATTGATCAATAAAACGTATTAAAGATGATCAGAAGGATCCCTTGAACACGCTTTTTTGTTCAGATTGCTTTGGTGCATGAATATATTTATAGCGCACCAAGCAATGATAAAAAGACGCAAAAAATTAGAAAACTGATTTATTAATGAATCTGATTTTTTGATTCTAGATTAATAAATAAGATCTATGAGGAGTTGGTTAATTGAAATCTGTCTCAAGGCCACGTTATCAAGTAATATTAAATCACTTTTACGTCGACTGCATTTAATCCCTTTTTACCCTCTCTTAGTTCAAATTCGACGGCATTACCTTCTTTAATTTGACTCAATACTCCTGAAATGTGAACGAAATGTTCCTTTTTATTACCATCCTCAATAATAAATCCGTAGCCTTTAGACTCATTAAAAAATTTCATTACACCTGTGTTCATTAACTTATTTTGATTAATCAAACTAACGTAAATATATTTAAAATACATTAATTGAAAAAAGTAAGTATCTTTTTATGGCATTAAATCCTGCTTTAAGTTGATGATTATACTAGGAAAAAAAATAAATTTGATGATATGACAAGGAAAGAGAGACAAGGTTCTTAAATTGAATCAAACCATATTAGAATAGTTACATTAGATGATCTTTATTAGTTCAGAATTAGTTTATTCGGCAGACTGCTGGGTTTTGCAAGGTGATTTATAATTGTTTTATTTATACGTATCTCATGGGGCCATTAGTGATCATAGGCTTATTTATTTTAATAGTTCTGTTTAGGTTTAACCAAAAGCTAAAGGGGTTCACCTACACCTTATTTATTTTGATGGCGGCTGTCTCATCTCTTATTTACCCTGAGTGGTTTTTGAAAATGGGTGGTATAGATATGACAAAGGCTATTGTTCCTCTGCTTATGCTTATCATGTTTGGAATGGGAACAACGATGAGCTACAAGGATTTTTTTTTAATCTTAAAAATGCCAAAGGCGGTATTTCTTGGACTATTTTTTCAATTTAGCATTATGCCCTTAATTGGGTTTGGATTGGCAATTATTTCGGGATTGCCGAATGAAATAGCTGCGGGTATGATCTTGGTTGGGTGCTCACCTAGTGGATTGGCTTCTAATGTGATGTCCTATCTCTCTAAAGCCAATTTAGCGTTAAGTATTACCTTGACGACTATTGCTACGTTAGTCTCGCCAGTGGTCACGCCTTTCTTGATGAAAATTTTTGCTGATCAATTCGTGCCTATTGATTTTTCAAGTATGCTTTGGAGCATCGTCAAAATGGTGTTATTACCAGTAGTGGCAGGGTTGACTTTTAATTATTTTGCGAAAAATAAGTTTGGATTTATTAAACTGGCAATGCCTATTATTTCAATGGGTGGGATTACATTGATTATAGCAATCATTACGGCATCAGGAAGAGACGCACTTCTATCAGTAGGTTATTGGTTGATTTTATTGGTTTTTATACATAATATACTAGGCTATTTATTGGGTTATTTAGGAGCTTATGTATGGGGTTTGGATAAGGCATCTTGTCGCACGTTGGCTTTTGAAGTTGGCATGCAAAATAGTGGACTTGCGAGCGGTTTGGCCGTAGAAATGGGAAGAATTGCCACAATGGGCTTGGCACCTGCCATATTTGGCCCACTAATGAATACATCAGCATCTATTTTAGCAACCTTTTGGAAAAAAAAGTCACATGAAATTACACTTTAAAGTTTTTGAACTTAAGCTTAGGCATACCTTTAAAATCGCGCATGATCAAAGAGATGTCCAGGAGACGTTAATTGTAGGCTTGGAACATGAGGGTATGATGGGCTATGGGGAAGCCACTGCCAATAAATATTACGGTAGACCCGTAGCAGTAATGATCGATATACTCGAAAACAATCGTTCGTTTATTGAAGGCGCTACTTTTGATTCATTAGAAAATTTCATAGAGACATTGGCCCCTAAATTCAGTCAAAATCATTTTGCACTTTGTGCCTTAGACGTGGCAGCTCATGATTTATTCGGGAAATTGAAAGGATTTAAGATTCATGATTATTGGGGATTAGACAGTACCATTATCCCTACCACCAATTACACCATCGGCATCGATTCAATGGATAAAATGGTAGAGAAACTGAAAGCATTTGAATGGCCTATTTATAAAATTAAATTGGGCACGACCCAAGACGTTGAAATCATAAAAGAATTGAGAAAACATACGCGGTCAACCTTCCGCGTAGACGCCAATTGTGCTTGGACGGTTGAGCAAACCATTATCAATTCCGAAGCCCTTAAGCAATTGGGGGTTGAATTTATAGAGCAACCGCTCAAAGCGAACGATTGGAAAGGTATGGGTGAGGTCTACAAATATTCGGTATTACCGTTAATTGCTGATGAGAGCTGTATTGAGGAATCAGATGTCAACCAATGTGCCAATTATTTTCATGGTATCAATATTAAATTGATGAAATGTGGTGGATTACTGCCCGCTTTAAGAATGATTGCGAATGGTCGGTCCAAGGGAATGAAAATAATGGTGGGCTGCATGACAGAATCTTCGGTGGGTATTTCTGCGATTAGTCAACTATTGCCATTACTAGATTATGTAGATATGGATGGCCCCCTGCTGATTACTAATGACATCGGCATAGGACCTAAATTCAGCAAGGGAAGGATACAGCTTTCGGAAGAAATGGGTACTGGAGTGACCATTCATTCTTCTTGGATTTAATATTCAATTATTAGTCGATTTTTGATATTATCATTTTCTATGTTGCAGCCTAACCGCACCGGTCGTACTTTTGTCGAATGAAATCTAACGTAGATAAAGGTGTCGTTTTTTGGCTATTGATAGGATGTTTTTTGGTGATGGTGATGGTTGTAGTGGGAGGGCTGACTCGACTGACGCATTCTGGCTTGTCAATGGTTCAATGGAGTCTTTTTATGGAAATAATACCGCCATTATCCGTGTCAGATTGGGAAAAGACGTTTCAGTTATATCAACTAACGCCTGAATTTAAGCTTAAAAATTATCATTTTACTTTAGAGGAGTTCAAAGCTATTTTCTGGTGGGAATACATCCATAGAATGATTGGGAGATTGATCGGTCTGGTCTTTATTTTCCCTTTTTGCTATTTTTTGCTTAAGAAAAGGATTAGAAAGGGATTGATAAGAAAACTACTCTTGGCATGTGTTTTAGGGGCTTTACAAGCAGGCATGGGATGGTTTATGGTCAAAAGTGGCTTGGTCAAAGATCCGTCTGTGAGTCATTATCGTTTGGCAGCACATCTGATTATTGCCTTTATTTTATATGGCTATTTGCTCTGGTTGGTATTGGATGAATGCTACTCAGATCGTTTTAAGATAAAAACGGTTTATTTAAGGCCAGTTGGCGTGCTGATTTTTCTCACCTTGTTTCAGATTGTTTTTGGGGCATTTATTTCTGGATTAAAGGCGGGTTTGGTCTATAACACGTTTCCCATGATGGGGGATCGGTGGATTGCGGAATCTGTCATTTTTGCTTTTGAAAAGAATGGTATGATTAGTATTTTTGAAAATTTAGCTTCAGTTCAGCTCGTCCATCGCTACCTTGGATTAATGGTCTTGATAGGTGCGCTGTATTTATGGTTGCAGCGGCCCAAACAAACGTTAAATATGGAGCAAGCTTATAGCTTGAAATTCCTTTTGATAGCAGTTTCTCTTCAAGTGCTATTAGGGATCTGTACCTTGTTATATGCAGTCCCAATTGGATTGGCGGCGATACATCAATTAGGTGCGTTGGTGCTTTTCACCAGTGAACTTCTCTATTATTATTATACTTTAAAGCCATCTGCGCGGGTGGGATAAACCCGATGGCATTTGATTTAGCTCCAGTTCATAAAAAAAACAGCAAGCAACTAATCTTGGATAGGGGTGTCGGTATTGACTGATGGGCTGATTTCTTTGAGGTACACGCCGTCGTTTTTAAGTACTATCTGTTTGTTTTTGTAGAGAATTCCGATAGATTTCTTAAAATTCTTTTTACTCATTTGTAGTAAGGACTGTATTTCTTCAGGACTGCTCTTGTCGGTCAAAGCAATAAAGCCATCGGATTCGTTTAATTCATTTAATATATTTTCGGCTCCTTCTTCCAAACGTTCGAATCCTTTCTTGCGAAGGGTAACATCTATTTTACCATCAGTACGGATGTTGTAGACATATCCTTTGATACGATCACCCATGAGTAAATCTTGGTAAACCTGATTTTTAAAAATCATCCCACCATATCGATTATTGATGACCACATTTATTCCCAACTCAGTGCTCTTTGCGATAAGCAAATCGACTTCTTGGTCCAATTCTAGCTCTATATCTTCCTTTTCAAAATATTTTTCCACTTTGGCAGTGGCAGCCAAACGGTTGGTCAATTGGTCCGTGTACATATAAACGAGACACCATTGCCCTATGTTCAAACGGCCATGCTGCTGCCGAAAGGGTACCAACAAGTCTTTTTCAAGTCCCCAGTCCATAAAAGCGCCTATATTATTGACATCTTTTACCTTCAGGCATCCAAACTCATTGAGTTGCAATAAAGGGGTGAGGGTCGTTGCTACAATTCGATCTTCAGAATCGTTGTAAACGAAAACCTCTATTACGTCACCAACTTGGGTTTTTTTTGGTATATATTTATTGGGAAGGAGAACATCATTACCCTCTTCATCTACCAAAAAGGCACCTGGTGTTAGTATTCGGTCGACAGTGAGTTGATTTATTTTTCCTATTGAGATCATCGCAGCTGCAAACTTACTGCCAATCATTAGTCAAATTGCTTAAACCTAACTTTTATTCTTTGCAATACCACCAAACATCCGTATTGATCTCATTTAAGTTAGCACCAACCATCAAAAAAAGGGAGATATCATTCAAATGTCCTGTGCAATTCATTTGAGCAAATTATTTGGAAGTAACTTTGGCAACAAATTGAAAGACTAGATTGACAACATTCAAATCATTAGGTATATCTGCCCAATTGGTGCAAGGCCTAGAAGCACTTGGTATTACCAAGCCGACAGAGATTCAAATTCAAGCCATCCCCAAACTGTTAAAACAAGCAGGTGATTTCATCGGTCTGGCTCAGACAGGTACGGGTAAAACGGCTGCCTACGGATTGCCAATTCTTCAGCAGATTGATTTATCGAACGCCAAAATACAAGCTTTGATTCTTTGTCCTACCAGAGAGCTCGGGCAGCAGATTGCCAAACAACTTTTCAAATTCACCAAATTCACTGACAAAATATATACTGAAGCGGTCTATGGGGGAGAAAAAATTGAAGAGCAAATATCCGCCTTGCGTAGACCTACGCACATCTTGGTTGCGACACCTGGTCGTTTGCTGGATTTGCAAAGACGCAAAGCAGTTGATCTTAGGTATATAAAAACGGTCGTTTTAGATGAGGCCGATGAAATGCTTAGCGTTGGCTTCAAAAAAGATTTGGATTTGATTTTGGAGAAGACGTCTGCGACGAGCAATACCTGGCTGTTTTCTGCGACGATGCCCAAAGAAATTCAACAATTGGTGCATAATTATATGGATCCAGCCGCAATCAAAATAGAGGTCAATAAAGACCAGCGGGTAAATGTTGACATTGCCCATCAATATGCGATATGTGAAGAACGTCAAAAGATGGAAGCCTTGACTTTTTTTTTAAAGTCCCACAAGGAGGAACGTGGAATTATCTTTTGTCGGACCAAAAAGTCTACACAAGAAGTCCATGATCAATTGATTGCCAAAAAATACGATGTAGGGTGTATTCATGGAGATCTCAAGCAGATTGAAAGAGATAAGGTAATGCGGGCTTTTAAGGGAAACAAACTCAAAGTGTTGATCGCCACGGATATTTCGGCGCGCGGTATTGATGTCAATGATTTGGCGTATGTTTTTCATTATCAATTGCCGGATCAAGTGGAATACTATACCCATCGTAGCGGCAGGACGGCTAGGGCGGGCAAAAAGGGAGTTTCTATTTTGCTCATTAGCCCCAAAGAAGTAAAAGACATGCGTAATTTGGCCAGAGTGCTGCATATCGAATTCAAACAGCTGCAGTAATTGATGGATAATTTGGCAGAATTTCTTGCGTCTCTTGATCAAGATAATCTGGAGTTTAATGAGGCCGTTGAATTTGTCAAATCTACCGATCGTCCTATTTATCTTACAGGAAGGGCAGGTACGGGTAAGACGACTTTTTTGAAGTACATCAAAGCCATTTCAACAAAAAAAACAGTTGTGGTCGCATCTACCGGTGTCGCTGCTATCAATGCAGGGGGTGTTACGATTCATTCTTTTTTTAAACTTCCCTTTGAACCGCTCAGACCTGATGATAGTCGTTTTAGCACAAGAAAATTAGGGGAGGATCATGTCAATATATTTGAAATGCTTAAATATAACCGTGAAAAGCATCAAATATTGAGAGAGCTTGAATTGCTCATCATTGATGAAATTTCTATGGTGAGATGCGACGTGCTAGATGCCATTGAATATATTCTGCGGGTGTATAGGGATAAACCTTATTTGCCATTTGGTGGCGTTCAAGTTTTGATGCTTGGAGACCCATTTCAATTGCCACCAGTGGTCAAAAGAGAAGAAATAGTGATTTTGAATCCCTATTATAAGACTTCGTATTTTTTTAGTTCTAATGTATTTAAGGTCATAAAACCGGTTCAGCTCGAATTAAAAAAAATATACCGACAAAAAAATGTCGAATTTGTTGAGCTATTAAATAGGGTACGTTTCAATCAAATTACCGATGCTGACATGAAGCTTCTTAATACACGATATTTCTTGGGATTTCAACCTGCCCCTGACGAGAATTACATTCAATTGAGTACTACCAATAAAAAAGCAGACAAAGTCAACGAAACCAAGTTGGCTGAATTGACTACTGAGGTAAAGTTATTTGAGGGCTTGGTCGAGGGCAACTTCCCTGAGTCTTTTATGCGTACGAATGAGCAGTTGGAACTGAAGGTAGGGGCACAAGTGATGACCGTAATAAATGATCCGGGTGTTTTGCAAGATGAACAAGGCAAGGACCATTATATGAGTAAAAAATACTTCAATGGCACCATTGGCACTATTACAGACTTATTGGAGGATCATATCGTGATAAGTACAACCGAACACGAGATCATCCCTATATACAGGACGACATGGACCAATATTTCTTACCGATGGGATGCCCAACAAAAAACGATCATTTCTGAAGAGATAGGGGCATTCACGCAACTTCCAGTTCGTTTGGCATGGGCCATCACGGTACACAAGAGTCAGGGATTGACTTTTGACAAAGTCATTGCCGATATAGGCGACTCCTTTAGCAGTGGACAAGCGTATGTTGCGCTGAGTAGGTGCACTTCCTTGGAAGGATTGATATTTACTGGTCCCTTTAATAGAAATGCGGTTAAAACCGATCCAATTGTTACTTTTTTTTCACAGTATTATGAACAGAAAAGTAAGAATGTTCAGGATTTACAAAATGGAAAAGCTGATTATTTTTATAAATTAGCTCGAAAAGCCTTCTTTAAGTTCGAATTCATTGCAGCTAAGGAGTGCCTAGGGAATGCACTCGTTTATCGGAATGATCTTAAGAGCTCATTATTTGAAAAATGTATCCACATTTATTTGGAATGGATTAGTTGTAGGGAATTGCTGTTAAATATCGATGAGCAAGAAGATTTAGATACCCTGAAACATTATTTAATGAAGACCTTAAAAGTAAAATGGTAATATGGAAGGTACCCTCAGAAGTCAAATTGTATTCGGGACAAAGGTAAGGATTGTCCTCAAAAAGGATCAAAGAACTGGCTTTTTGACAGAAGGAATCGTAACAGATATTTTAACAAAATCACCACAGCATACCCACGGCATTAAGGTACGGTTGACCGATGGACAGATTGGTCGGGTGAAAGAAATAATAGTTTCTTAATCCTTTAGTGAAAGTGATATAAGAAGACCAATATAGCTGTAAAAACAGGTTTTTTATGGTCTTTTAGCTCCATTTTGGCTTCAATTTCTACTTTAGTAATCCCACGCAAATTGATGACTGATTTTAAATTTGCATGTAATTTAACAGAAGCCCCAACGGGTACAGCTTGATTAAATCTAAGGGACTCAATGCCATAGTTAATCATTGCTTTTAGATTTTTGACCTCAATGATTTGTTCCCATAGATAGGGGACCAAGGAGATGGTTAGGTAGCCATGGGCAATAGGGCCTCCAAAAGTACTTTCTTTGGTTGCGCGATCCGGATCTGTATGGATCCATTGGTGATCAAGGGTGGCATCGGCAAACTGATTTACCTGATGTTGGTCGATGGTAAAATAGTCAGAAGCACCCAGAAGTGTGCCTATTCGCACTTCAAAATCTTCATATCCAGTAATGATAAGACGTTTCATGTTGTGTTAAAGATTGTTACACGCAAAATTAGTGTATTCGTCTAGAATATATATCAATAGAAGAAAATTAACAATTAACTGATCAATACTTGATATTCTGGTTACAGATCGCAATTGATTTTTCTCCTTTTAATTCTTCAAGAACGATTCTGATT
>JABMNK010000061.1 GCA_013204595.1 Flammeovirgaceae bacterium | reverse complement strand
GTGATCAGTGATGATGGTGGTGGAAGTATCACAGCAAGAGGTGTGGCTTGGGGTACCAATACGAGTCCCACCATATCGGGGAGTTATACTGCAGACGGCACAGGTACAGGCACTTTCACGAGTAGTCTGTCAGGATTGACTCCGAATACGACCTATTATGTCCGTGCCTACGCGACTAACAGGGCAGGTACCGCTTATGGGGTAGAGGTTAGTTTTACTACGTCCGCGTCTCTGGTCCTTGGTGAACCGTTACAAGGAGGTATCGTCGCTTACATCTTTAAAAACTATGATTCTGGATATGTCGCTGGAGAGGTACATGGATTGATTGTGGCAATAGCGGATCAAGCCCCTCCTGAAGGGGAGGAGGATGAGGAGGATGCCGGCGTTGGAGCTGCATGGGGTTGTGAGCAATGGACTTTCGCAACTGGTATTGCACTAGGTACAGGAGCAGACAACACCAAAAAGATTTTGGCTGAATGTAGCGAGGATGGAATAGCAGCTAAACTCAGTGCTGATTATACTGTTACAGTAGATGGAATATACTATGATGATTGGTATTTACCCAGTAAGGATGAGCTAAATAAATTATATGATCTACATGTGCTTGGCTTTTGCGGTTTTGCTGCTGATGGCTGGTACTGGAGTTCTACGGAGGACGATATCGAGGATGCGTGGGATCAGTATTTCGGTGATGGTGAAGTTGACGTCTACAGCAAGATAGAGAGCGGAGATGGTGTGCGTGCAGTTCGGACTTTTTAACTATTTAACTATTTATTACCGTGGAGCGGTTGATTTTAGTTTTGGTTAGTTGGTTCGCTTGGGTCTAGCTGGGCAGTATACCGTAGGAAATTTAAGCAGTCAAAAAGTGGTAATCTCATACCCGTCTTCAGTTGCATCTGGATATCGCGCTGTTTTGTATTAATGCTATTGACAATTGTATGGGTCATTTTTATGTAAAAAGGGAGGCATTTCAATAACTATTGATAGGTTTACATTTTGAAATCAAATGAAAGCCATCAATATTTATGAGCAAGGTCCCAATGCAACTTTGCGTCTAGAAGAGGTAGAAGAGATTCAACCCGGATTGTTTGAAGTAAAGATTGACGTCTCTGCAGCAGGGGTTAATCGGGCCGATCTGCTCCAAAAAATGGGTAAATACCCCCCACCCAATGGAGTCAGTCCTATTCTGGGACTAGAAGTCGCAGGGGTGATCATCGAGAAAGGGGACAAAGTTTCGGGTTTTAATATAGGAGATAGGGTCATGGCATTGCTTAGTGGTGGCGGGTATGCGGAACAGGTCATTGTAGATTACCGCATGTTGCTGTCAATACCCACGCATCTAAGTTACGTACAGGCGGCAGCCATTCCCGAAGTTTTTCTGACCGCATATCAATGCCTATATGGATTGGCCAAGCTAGTAAAAGCTGAAACCCTTTTGGTTCATGCCGGAGCCAGTGGAGTGGGTAGTGCGGCTATTCAATTGGCGTTGGCCAGTGAGGCCAAAGTATTGATTACAGCAGGTTCGGATGAAAAAATCAAGTTTTGTGAAGGGTTAGGTGCTTTCGGTGGTTGCAATTATCGCGTACAACCATCATTTGATTATTGGGTAAATGAAGTTACCCTTGATGCGGGCGCTCATGTGATCTTAGATTGCGTTGGGGGATCGTACCTTTCCAAAAACATCAATTGTGCTGCCCTAGATGCCCGAATTGTCCTAATCGCCTTTATGGAAAATCCAAAAGCTCACGAGGTGAGCCTTCCACTGATCTTACAAAAACGATTGACCATTATGGGATCAACCCTTCGTGCTCGATCGCTGGCGTACAAAGCGGAGCTTATTCGACAGTTCAAAATGGATTTTGAGTCTTTTTTAAAAAGAGGGATTATAAAGCCGGTAATCGACACGGTTTTGCCGTGGACTAATGTAGCGCAGGCACATGAAATTTTAGAAAAAAATCAAAATATGGGTAAAGTAATTTTGCAGATCAAGGATTGACCACGTATCATTAAAAAGAGATTTATCGGTATATTAGTTTTAAAATTGCTTCTTTAAATTAACCTTACCCTCATGAAAATTTTTAAAATCCTTTTGCTGATTGGTTTGCTGACAAATTATACAGCTGGTGCTCAAGTACTAGATTCGTCAATACTTGGAGATTTAAAATTCAGAAATATTGGACCTGCCTTTACTTCAGGAAGAATTGCCGACATTGCCATTAATCCCCAAAATGAAAACATCATGTATGTGGCTGCCGGGTCGGGTGGGGTGTGGAAAACTGAAAATGCTGGAGTTACTTGGAACCCGATATTTGATCACCAGGACAGTTATTCGATTGGATGTGTGACCATTGATCCGAGCAATACAAATATCATCTGGGTGGGTACCGGAGAGAACGTAGGTGGGCGACATGTTGGATTTGGAGATGGCATTTATGTCAGTTTGGATGCTGGTAAAACATGGAACAACAAGGGACTAAAGGATTCTGAGCACCTATCCAGAATCCTAGTACATCCTACAAATTCCAATATTATTTGGGCAGCCTCACAAGGCCCCCTTTGGAGCGCAGGAGGTTCTCGAGGACTATATAAATCGATTGATGGAGGTGCTACATGGCGCAAAACGCTCGGAGGCAATGAGTGGACGGGTGTTACCGAGGTCGTGATGGATCCTCAAAATCCAGATATTTTGTATGCTGCGACCTGGCAGCATCACAGGACCGTTGCCGCGTGGATGGGTGGTGGCCCTGAATCGGGCATTCACAGAAGTTTTGATGGTGGTGAGAACTGGGAAAAAATGACAACAGGTTTGCCCACGTCTCATTTAGGCAAATCAGGGTTGGCTATTTCGCCTTTCGACTCAAATATTGTGTACGCGGCCCTAGAGACAGATCGAAAAACAGGCGGATTATATATTTCCTATGACCAAGGAAGTAGTTGGACAAGGCAGTCCGATATGGTCAGTGGCGGTACGGGCCCTCATTACTACCAAGAATTATATGCCGATCCGCATCAGGCCGGCAGAATCTATTTGATGAGTTATATGGTGATGATTTCCAATGATCACGGCAAGACCTTTTCCTTCATGAATGAGAACAATAAGCATGTAGATACACACGTAGTTGCTTGGCGAAAAAATGACCCTAATTACCTCATAGCAGGCACCGACGGTGGACTTTATGAATCTTTTGATCAAACCAAAACTTGGAGATTTATTCCCAATTTGCCTTTGACCCAATATTACAAATTGGCGGTGGATGATGCAGTGCCTTTTTACAACATTTATGGCGGTACCCAGGACAACGGTTCACATGGAGGACCGTCGCGGACATTATTCAGCACAGGTATTCGCAATGCCGATTGGCGAAATGTCTTAGGGGCAGATGGACATCAGTCGGCAGTAGAACCTGGCAATCCTGATATCACCTATGGGGAATATCAAGAAGGTGTTTTATTTAGAATTGACCACAAAAATGGAGAAACCGTTTATATTCAACCTCAGCCGAGGGAGGATGAGCCCTATGAGCGATTCAATTGGGATGCGCCGATTCTGGTAAGTAGCTTTGATCCTAAACGTATTTATGTAGGGTCCTATCGTGTTTGGCGGTCAGACAATCGTGGGGATGCTTGGACACCAATATCAAAGGATTTAACTAAGAATCAGGATCGTATGACCCTGCCTATTATGGGAAGTCAGCAGAGTTGGGACAATCCTTGGGATTTGGCGGCGATGTCTAGCTTCAATACCATTACCTCGTTGGCTGAATCACCCGTTAAAGAAGGCATTTTATATGCAGGGACAGATGATGGGATCATCCAAGTGACCAAAGATGGGGGCAATAGTTGGACAAAGCTAGCACTTGGTTCAATCAAAGGAGTACCTGCGACTGCGTTTGTAAATGACGTCCGTGCGGATTTATTTGATGCCAATACGGTATACGCTGCTTTGGACAACCATAAATACGGTGATTTTAAGCCTTATTTAATTAAAAGTACTGATGCCGGTCAGACCTGGAAATTGATCACTAATGGTATGCCAGATAGGCTTTTAGTATGGCGGACGGTTCAAGACCATATTAAAAAAGAGTTATTGTTTGCAGCAACCGAATTTGGGATCTACTTCACAGTTGATGCGGGATCGAATTGGATCAAGTTAGGGGGTGGACTCCCCACCATTTCTTTTAGGGATATTACCATTCAAAGACGTGAAAATGATTTGGTAGGTGCTTCCTTTGGAAGAGGATTTTTTGTATTAGATGACTATAGCGCCTTGCGCCAAATGACAACAGAAAATCTAGCAAAGGCAGCTTATTTATTTCAGCCGCGCAATGCTTTTTGGTATGTTGAAAAAAGGGGTATTTATGGTCAGGGGGCTTCAGATTACAAAGCACCAAATCCTGATTTCGGGGCTACATTTACTTATTATTTAAAGGAAGAATTAACCTCTCTAAAATTTATTCGTCAGCAACAAGAAAAAAAGAAAGTAGCAAATAAAGAAGAAGTCTCTTTTCTTGGATGGGACGCACTAGCGCGTGAACAAAGAGCAGAAGATCCCATCATCATGTTGGTTATTCGGGATACTAAAGGAAATATCATCAATTCAGTAAAGGGAAAAACGGCTAAGGGGATTAACCGAATTACATGGGACCTGACTCATTCTTCAAAATCACCGATCATGTTAAAGTCCAAAACGGGAAGTGAGGATTGGGGACAATCAGGATTTATAATAGCACCAGGCACCTATACGGCGTCAATTTCTAAGATCGATAATGGCGTCAGCACAGCGTTGACCAATGTAGTGTCATTCGAGGTGGTACCTTTGATTGAGCCTGCGCTGAAAGGAGCCTCTTCGGAGGTTATCGCGAACTTTAGAAAAGATTTTGAATCGTTCGTTAAGGAGTTGACCCAACAGGATTTGGCTCTTGAGAAAGCCCAAAGTTTGGTGAGTGGTTTACAAAAGGCGTTAAGTCAAACAATGCTGATGGACGCTACATTGATCAAGGATTTGTATGACGTAAAACAACAGCTATTGAATCTATCGATTCAAATGAATGGCGAGACTGCCAAATCAGAGGTCGGAGAAAAATCAGACCCAACCCCAAAAAATGGGTTAATGATTGGTTATATGGCATTAGCTACTACTTATGGGCCCACGCCGACGCACGTTGCTGCGCTGGATCGCGCCCAAAATCAGTTAAATAGTATCAGCAAATTGTTGGCACCTATCGTTGAAAAGACACTTCCTGAATTGAGAAATAAAGTCAATAACTTGGGAGGGCCATGGATTGAAGGACAATGAGCGGACCAAAAAAATAGTTTAAAAAATGAATGATTTATTTGCCAATTTAGGAGATACTGGTACGCGCATATTTAAATTTATCAGCGGATTGATTTTAGTTTTTGCGCTATTAAATTATTATTATCACTTTGTTCCCAACAACTATATCTTCATCGCCATGTTTGCTCTTTATGCCATTTTGTGGGCAGGTAATGCGATTGATTCGCGGATGAGAAAACAGAAATAGGGATTGATCAGAAATCAAGAAATGCTTGAGCCTGCTCTTTTAAAAGTTCAAGATACGTAGGGTTAGAAAATTCACCATCTTGAAAAGAGGCTTCTATTCTAGCAAGTCTTGGCTTTTGAGCAAGCACATTGGCGCCACAATAATTCAAAATATCGGTAAGGTGACTCAAAGCCAGCCCACCTCCCTGTGATCCTGAAGAGAGGCCTATGAGTGCGCATTTTTTATTTTTAAAGGTATTAGGAAATTCCAACGCATCTATAAATGCTTTAAGTACGCCTGGAAAAGAGCCATTGTATTCAGGTACAATAAAGATCATTTTGGCACTCATTTTCATTTGGATTCTCATGGGATTAAAGGCGTCACTTTTTCCTGAATTTTTATATAATGCGACATTGAGAAAGTCTGTAGGCAACTTGCCCAAGTCTATGATGTCGGTGTTACTTCCAAATTCCGCCAATATTTTTTGGTAGAATAAGGCTATTTCCTTGCTCATGGAAGGTTCTCTATTGGTTCCTGAAATAATGGCAATCATCAATTAACTAGTTTCTGTTGAAATTGAGAATAAAAAGCCTCAATATTGCATTTAAATTATAGGTTTTAGTAAAGCAAATCTATTTCAACTTATTTGAATGTCAGTAGTATAGGGCTGTCTTAATTTGGGTTTATGTCATTAGAGGTAATCGGTCTTGTCAAACAGTACGGCGCTCAATTAGCGGTGAATGATGTTTCTTTTGTTGCGCCTTCAGGTAAAATAACCGGTTTTTTGGGTCCAAATGGTGCTGGAAAATCCACAACTATGAAGATTGCCACTGGCTATATAAGGGCTACCAGAGGGGATGTTAAGGTCAATGGTATTTCTGTCAGTGAGCGACCCTTAGAAGTAAAAAAGAGCGTTGGGTATTTACCCGAAAACAATCCCATGTATTTGGATATGTACGTAAAGGAATATCTAGCGTTTATCGGGAAGGCTTATGGGATGAATAAAAGCGTTCGCACTGGTCGAATAAATGAATTAATTGAACTTTGTGGTCTTGAGGTTGAGTATCATAAGAAACTCTCCATGCTCTCCAAAGGTTATCGTCAGCGGGTTGGATTGGCCAAGGCCTTGATGCCGGATCCAAGTGTATTGATTCTAGATGAACCTACAACTGGTCTAGATCCTAATCAAATCATCGAAATCCGAAAGGTCATTAGAGAGGTAGCACATCAAAAAACAGTAATCCTTTCAACTCATATTATGCAAGAGGTGGAAGCCCTTTGTAATCAAGTCGTTATCATCAAAAAGGGTTCTTTGGTAGCAAATGACACTTTAAGTAATCTTCAATCCAAAGCATCCAATCAAATGAGTCTTCATGTAACATTTGATGCACCAGTTGACGCGAGTCTGTTCGGGACGATGAGAAACTTGATCTCGATGACCCCTGTTTCCGCCAATGAAATCATTATTAATTCAGAAAATGAGTCCTTGCGTCAAGAAATT
This sequence comes from Flammeovirgaceae bacterium, assembly GCA_013204595.1. Taxonomy (GTDB): domain Bacteria; phylum Bacteroidota; class Bacteroidia; order Cytophagales; family Cyclobacteriaceae; genus UBA4465. The sequence goes on along the minus strand of JABMNK010000061.1, from coordinate 33,377 downwards.
TTAATCATAGTCTCTCAGCATAGTTTGCCTTTGGCCAGTATTAAAAATAGGGGCGGTTCCTTACAGGAAATTTTTCAATCATTAACCCGAGAGGAGTCGCAATTATGATTACGGTAATGATCAAAGAGATCAATGAATTTTTGTATTCATTTATTGCCTACTTAGTTATTGGTGTTTTTTTAGTAGGCGTGAGTGTAGTCTTATGGGTTTTTCCAGAAACGAGTATCCTAGAGTATGGCTATGCTAGTATGGAGCCTCTTTTTACGGTGGGGCCCTATTTATTAATGTTTCTGATCCCAGCCATCACTATGAAATCTTTTGCCGAAGAGAAAAGAACAGGTACCATTGAGCTGCTCTATACCTTACCTATACGTTCGAGTGCGATCGTCATAGGGAAGTTTTTGGCCGCTTGTGTCTTGATACTTTTCGCATTGATTCCTACCTTGGTATATTACTATTCGATATATCAACTAGGCAATCCTGTGGGTAATTTGGACGCTTCGGGCATCATAGGTTCTTATATAGGTTTGTTTTTTTTAGGAGCGGTATTTGCGTCTATTGGGATTTTCTCTTCATCTGTTACTGAAAATCAGATTGTCTCATTTGTACTGGCGGCTTTTTTATGTTTTATTAGTTATCAAGGATTGGCCGCCATTGCCAGTATTGATCTTTGGGTTATTTGGGCTTATTATTTACAATATTGGGGTATTATGTATCATTATAATGCCATGAGTAAAGGGGTTATTGATCTTGCCAATATAACTTATTTTATAAGTTTTATTACCTTGATGCTTATGGCGAGTAATTATTCACTTGATGCCAGAAAGTAATGGAAACTAGGAAACTCAATCATTTCTTGATTTTTTTGGTCGGTATATTAGGTGTTTTGCTGCTCAATCAATTTGCAAATCGGTATCGGTATCGGTTGGATTTAACGGAAGAGAAGCGCTATACCCTTCACCCCCCTACACGTGAGGTTCTTAAGAAATTAAAAGAGCCAGTGACTATCGAAGTATTTTTGGAAGGTGAATTGCCTTCCAATTTTAAAAGGCTAAAGATTGCCATACAGGAAACACTCGAGCAGTTTGCTTATTTGGGTGGGGACCGTATTCAATTTCGCTTTACGGATCCAGCATTGGCAGTGAATACGAAAGCTCGAAACGAATATTTTAGAAGCTTAATCGAAAAGGGTTTGCAACCTTCGAATGTCTCTTTTACCAAAGAGGGACAAAAGACAGAAAAACTAATTTTTCCAGGAGCAATCATCACTTATCAGGGTCGTGAATTGGGCTTGTCCTTGCTCAAAGGCAATAGATCAATTTCTATTGAAGAGATGCTAAATCAATCCATAGAAGGTGTCGAATACGAGCTTTCGGCAGGGATAAAGGAAATTCAGTCTCTTACGCGAAGAAAAATAGGGTTGATTACCGGACACGGAGAGCCAGACACGACAGATTTGGCTGGAATGACCAATACGATATTATCTAAATACGATCTCTATAGAATTGACTTACCAAAGCGAAATTCAGTATTGACAGGGTACGATGTCATTGTTCTGACTAAGCCAACTGTCCCTTTTACAGAAGTTGAAAAGTACTATCTGGATCAGTTTATTATGAATGGAGGTAATCTATTGGTTTTTATGGACGCCTTGACGGTTGATATGAGTCAAGCAGATGGTTTCGGTACCATAGCGGTCCCCGTAGCCAGTAATCTGCAAGATTTATTTTTTAAATATGGGATCAGGGTTAATGAAAATTATGTTGCAGATGTCAATTGTGGTTACACGCCGGTTTATACTGGGGCCATTGGAGAACAACCTAGAATTGAAATGTTGCCGTGGCCCTATTCGCCAATCATCACCAATTATGGGAATCACTTGCTGGTTAAAAACTTGGATGCGACTTGGTTTCGAGGTGCCTCTACCATCGATACGGTCAAAGCTGTTGGAATCCTGAAAACACCACTTTTTCTTACCAGTGAAAATACCAAGGTATTTTCACCCCCAGTGCAAGTGAGTTACAATGACTTACAAGATAAGCTCAGACCCGAGGCGTTTACCTCTGGATCGAAGGCCTTGGGATATTTATTGGAGGGACAATTCACCTCCTTGTATGCGAATCGGTTTCCACCGAGAGGGGTTGATCGGACTACTTTTCGGGAAAAGGGGGATGAAGCGAAACTCATCGTCATTTCAGATGGAGATTTTATTAGGAATGATTTTTCAATTGAAAACCAAAACCCACTCCCGATGGGAATGGATGCCTATACCAATACCACTTATGCCAATGAGGCATTTTTATTAAATGCCCTTGACTATATGTTTGACGACCAAGGGCTGATGCTGGCCCGAAATAAACAGATCAAAATAAGACCTTTGAATAAATCACGAGTCATTCAAGAAGCCTCTTACTGGCGCTGGCTGAATACAGCAGGTCCTCTGCTAGTCTTGCTTTGTTTGGGTATGATTATAAATTTCTTCCGTAGGAGACAATTCGCAAGTAGATGAAGACACAAAACATCAGATTGATATGGTTGGCCGCGATTTTGTTGCTGTTGAATATGTGGTTGTTGAGCTCCAAAACTTCCTTTAAACAGTTGAATTTTGATACAGATTTGTTTGCCATTAGTGATACAAGTGAGATTGAAAAAATAGGAATAAAATCATCAACATTTGAATACATGATGAGTCGGTCTAGCCAATGGCGGTTAAATGATGAGCTACCTTCAGATCCTAGCATCAGGAAGATATTTTTCACGATGTTGCAGCGGATAAAAATCGCTCGCGAATTGACGGGAGAGGAACAAAGCACCGTCTACACTAGGTTTGATTCCGTCGGTACAGAAGTAGTTGTTTGGTTTAATGGAGGTCAACTAGCGTTCAAAGTAGTGGGGAATTCAAATCAAACCAAAACATATTTCCTTATGGATGAGCATGTTTATGAAGTAGAAATACCTGGGTACAGAGATTATTTAGCTTCTATTTTTGAGCTCAAAATGGACCAATGGAGAGATCGTTTGATCTTTAATGGTAATTGGCGCACCATTCAGAAAATGGAGGCCTTTTATCCTGAGCATCCCGAAAGAGATTTCAGTATTCAATTCAAGGAGACCTTCTATGAGGTGGTTGGGTTGGAGAAAATAGATTCTAGTGAAGTAGTGAATTTTTTAAACCAATTCGAATTTCTGCAGGCAAATGAACGGATCAGTGTTGGATTTCTTTCAGCGTTTGATAGTCTTTCAAAAACAGCTCCCGAATTAGTCATCAGGTTGGAGGATATTAAATATAAGCAGCCTATAGAAATTCGCATTTTCGGTGAGCTCCCTGGGCAGCAAATCAGACTAGTTCTAGATCAGAATGCTGAAATGATGGTTTTTGAGGCGCAAAGAATAGAACCTTTTTTTAGGACAAGAGAGGACTTTATTTTCTAAATTTTTTAAAATCATTTCGATGTCAATAAATGTTTATAAATTTGGTGATCTATTTCTTCACAATAAAGTACTTAGTTAAATGAAATTTATCGTTAATTCTTCCTACCTGCTTAAACAACTTTCGGCAATTAACGGAGTTATCACCACAAATCCTGTAGTACCGATTTTGGAAAACTTCTTATTTGAAATTACTGGAGGTACCTTGACGATAACAGCGTCTGATTTGCAGACATCTATGATGACAGCGTTAGAGGTAGAGGCAAAAGAAGATGGAAGCATCGCAGTTCCAGCGAAAATCTTACTAGAAACACTAAGAAACCTTCCTGAGCAACCAGTTAATTTCACTATTGATGAGAGTACTTATAGTATAGAAATTAGTTCAGACAATGGTCGATATAAGTTGTCCGGCGAAAACGCTACAGATTTCCCACGAGTGCCTACTGTATCTGATGGCTATTCAGTTAATATGTCTTCTGATATTTTACTAAAGGCCATAAGTAACACCATTTTTGCAACAAGCAATGATGAACTAAGACCTGCTATGACGGGTGTATTTTTGAAACTAGACGAATCAAGTGCCACCTTTGTGGCTACGGATTCTCATCGGTTGATAAGATATCGACGCGTTGATGTGGTCAGCGATATGGCTCATAGCATGATCATTCCTAGAAAGGCTTTGACTTTATTAAAGGCGACCCTACCTACCGAAACAACCAATGTAGCTGTCGAATTCAATACCTCTAATGCGTTTTTTGATTTCAATAGGATTAAGATGATCTGTCGATTGATCGATGAGCGCTATCCTGACTATGAAAATGTAATTCCTGCAGACAATCAAAATAACATGATCATTGGCAAAGGTGAATTTTTGAGTTCATTGAAGCGTATTGCTATTTATGCCAATAAAACCACTCATCAAGTACGTTTAAAAATAACGGGTAGTGAATTATTAATATCTTCTGAGGACCTTGACTTTTCCAATGAGGCCAGTGAGCGATTGGTATGCGAACACGAAGGTGAAGATATAGAGATTGGATTCAATGCGAAATTCTTGATTGAAATGATTGGTAATATCAATGCCGATCAGATTACGCTAAAGTTGAATGCGCCCAATAGAGCAGGACTGCTGGTTCCCTCAACCAAAGAGGGCAGCGAGGATATTTTGATGCTTGTAATGCCGGTAATGCTCAATAACTACGTTTAATAAAAAATACTTTTAATCTTTGGTAATAGGTTTTCCGGCAGCTTCCCATCCATTAATCCCTTTGGTTAATTCGTAAACTTCGTTGAAGCCCAACTCGAGCATCAATTCGATGGTTTTGCTACTTCGTCCACCAGCCGCGCAATAGACAAGTATGGGCTGATTTGGATCTAATGATTCAAGTAGTTGCTTCATGACCAGTGGCTCATTGTAATTCACATTTTTTGCATTGTTTAGGTGGCCACGCTCAAATTCTTCCGGCGTTCGCACATCTAGTATAAGTGGACTTTTAAGGTCCTTAATTTTCTGCTCAAAAAAATCTGCAGTCAATCTCTCGGATATGGGTTGCTGTACTGAAGGTGATGCGCAGCTCATATTAAATAGGAGTATTAATAGGCTATATTTTAAGATATGTGTCTTCATAGTTTAGGAGGTACAACGCGATTGATAATGAGTTGAAATAAATTCAGCGCGTTAAAGCGAATTAGTTTTTCTTTTTTGCTGCCGGTTTTTTACGCCCCCCTTTTTTATCAGGGGTGGCATCAGCAAGTAATTTACATTCTTCAAAAGTGAGCGATTCTGGTAATTTATCTTTTGGGATTTTTACATTTTTTTTACCAAATTTAATGTAGGGTCCAAATTTTCCATTTACAACCATCACATTTTGGTCTTCGTCAAAACTTTTAATGAATTTATTGGCATCTTCTTCCCTTTTTTCTAAAATCAATGTAATGGCTTCTTCTGCGTTGATTTCATGAGGATCTTGATCGGGTTTTAAGGAAATAAACTTACCCGAATGACGTACATAAGGACCAAATCGGCCGACATTTGCTTGAATTTCTTCGCCTTCAAATTCGCCAATAATTCTTGGAAGTTTAAATAATTCAAGCGCCTCTTCCAGCGTGATGCTGTCAATAAATTGACCTTTTCTTAAGCTAGCATAGGTTGGTTTTTCTTCTGTATCGAGTTCCCCGATTTGAACATAGGCACCAAATTTACCCAATCGGGCACTAATGGCTTTTCCTGAGGTGGGATCAATACCGATTTCTCTGGCCCTATTACTAACATCCGATCTTTTTATGGTATCGGATTCTTCAACCCTAGCATGAAAATTGGTATAAAACGAACGAATCATATTGACCCAATTTATTTTACCATTGGCGATGTCATCAAATTCTTGTTCAACTTTTGCCGTAAATTGAAGGTCAATTACGGCAGGAAAATTCGCTACCAAAAAGTCGTTGACCACCATGGCGGTATTGGTGGGGAATAGTTTGTTTTTCTCTGCTCCAGTGTTCTCGACCTTGGTGGCAGTGGTGACCTGGTCATTCGTCAGTACGAGTTCTCTATAGGATCTTTCGTGACCTTCTCTACTTTCCTTTTCTACATAATCTCTCTTGATAATAGTGGAGATAGTTGGGGCATAGGTCGAGGGCCTTCCAATACCCATCTCCTCTAATTTCTTGACTAGACTTGCTTCGCTATATCTTGGTTGAGCACGGGTGTAACCTTGTTTGGCGGTTAATTGCTTTAGAACGAGCAATTGACCTACAAGTAAAGGTGGTAGCATGTCTTTTTGATCTTCTTCATCGTCCTCATCTCGAGACTCTAAATAGACTTTCAGAAAGCCTTCAAATTTGATAACTTCTCCAGAAGCGATTAGTTGTTCATCGGTAGTCGAAATCCCAATAGTAGCCGTTGTTTTCTCAAGTTGCGCATCGGACATTTGAGAGGCGATGGCCCTTTTCCAAATCAGTTCATATATACGATTACCAGCAGAATCGGATTGCCCTGTTTGTTGGGTAAAATCGGTAGGTCGTATGGCCTCATGTGCTTCTTGAGCGCCTTGGCTTTTTGTTTTGAATTTTCTTACCTCGCTAAAGGCAGTGCCAAAAGAGTTGACAATCATGCTGGTCGCACCTTCAATGGCGTCGTTTGACAAATTCAATGAGTCGGTCCTCATGTAGGATATTTTTCCTGCCTCATATAGTTTTTGTGCCACTTGCATGGTCATTGAAACAGGGAAGCCCAATTTTCGTGCCGCTTCTTGTTGTAATGTTGAGGTGGTGAAGGGTGGCGCAGGTGATTTTTTGGCTGGTTTAGTGATCAGGTCTGTAATCGTAAATTCAGCTCCTTTGCATTTTTCGAGAAAGGCTTGTGCTTCGGGTTCTGCATTGAATTTTTTGGGTAGTTCTGCTTTTAAAAACTTACCATTCCCTAGATCAAATATTGCGAATACTTTGAAATGAGAAGTCGCATTGAAGTTACTGATTTCTCTTTCTCTTTCCACGATCAATCGTACAGAGACTGACTGCACACGACCAGCAGAAAGACCATATTTAATTTTTTTCCACAGAATTGGGGATAATTCATAACCTACCAGCCTGTCTAATACCCTTCTGGCTTGTTGGGCATCTACCAGGTTTTGATCGATGATACGAGGATTTTCGATAGCATTTTTTATGGCATTTTTAGTAATCTCTCGGAACACAATACGACGGGTATTGTGTTCATTGAGTTCTAATGCTTTGCTTAGATGCCATGAGATAGCTTCACCCTCGCGGTCATCATCTGATGCGAGATAGACCATGTCAGCGCGTTTAACTGACTTTATAAGGTCTTTAATAAGCTCTTTTTTATCTGCAGATATCTCATAGGTAGGTTCAAAATCATTTTCCACATCTATCGAAAATGCGTCTTTTGGCAGGTCTCTGATGTGTCCATATGAGGACTTAACTTCATATTCGGAACCTAAATATCCTTCTATTGTTTTGGCCTTCGCTGGTGACTCTACTATTACAAGATTTTTTCCCATCCTCTCAAATTTACGCCCCAAAGATGAGAAAATTTTTGAATAAATAATGATAACTTTTCGGTTCTCATCGTAATGGGTTGGATTTTATTTGAGGAATAGCCACCTTTGATTGAATGAGTAAGACTTTATTTTTGGCGCGACACGCACAATCAAAGGGGTCGAATGAGGGGGATGATTTTCATAGAGACTTGACACTTATTGGTATGGCTGAAAGTATTCAAATGGGCGATAGATTGGCGTTAGCAGATATTGAGATTGATCACATAATTGCGAGTAGCGCGATACGTACCCGAATGACCGCTGAGGTCATTGCCAGTAAGTTGCAAGGAGGCATAAAAATAAGTTTTAAGACCGAACTTTACAATGCGCCACTAGTTACTTTGATCAAAGCCATTGGATTGATCCCGCCTCAAGTTAAGGTTGCGTTATTCATAGGACATAATCCAGGCCTTAGCTACTTAGCGACTTTCCTAAGTGATCAGTCGCTCGACTCGTTTCCACCAGGAGCCATGGTAGAACTTCTTTTTACAGATTTGGAATGGAAGGAAGTGAGGCAAGGATCTGCGATTCTTAAAAGATACCAAACGCCTACGTTAACATGATGCATTGTTTAGCCTTTTGGCGAGTTTGTACTTTGACTTAAACTGGATTTATGAGAATATTATTGCTACCAAATGCTTTTAAAAATGCGCTTACGGCTGAAGAAGCTGGACAAGCCATGGTTCGGGGCATTCGGCAGATTGATCCGGAGGTCACCATTGAAATGATTCCTATACCTGATGGAGGTGATGGAACCTTATCCGCATTGTTGCCTCATTTCAATGCGGAAAAGAGAAAACTCCAAGTATCCGGGCCATTGGGAGACCCGGTAAATGCGTTCTGGGGCTTAAATAAAACAGGGGGAATAGCTATTATTGAATTAGCAGAGGCAAGTGGTTTGCAGCTCATTTCGCCTACTAAAATGGATCCTTGGCGTGCAAGCACGTTTGGGACAGGGCAGTTGATTAGGGAGGCACTTCGTGAGGGTTGCACGACCATTTATCTAACGGTTGGTGGATCAGCTACGGTAGACGGTGGATTAGGTATTTTACAAGCTTTAGGTGCTGTTTTTATAGATGAGCAGGGTCATGAGGTTTCAATTACTCATCTAACTGATCTTTTTAAAGTAGCTAGTATTTCTTTCGTGAAACTGCGGCAGCAACTAGTAAATACAAAGCTCGTTGTATTAACGGATGTGGAAAATGTACTTTGTGGCAATGAGGGTGCGGTGCAGATTTACGGACCCCAGAAAGGCATACGAACTGAAGATTTGGCAACATTTAATGCCCTTCTGGAGCATTGGGCGTGGTTGCTCAGTACGCAGACAGCGTTAAATATCTGGGAATTGAAAGGTGGAGGGGCGAGTGGAGGGGTTCCTGCCGGTATTGCAGCTTGCCATGATCACGTCCAAATTATGTCTGGAGCAGAATGGATACTTGATCTCAATAAAATCTCAGAACGTATCCAACTTGCCGATTGGGTTCTTACCTGCGAAGGAAAAATAGATCATCAGACCAGATTCGGCAAAGGCCCTGGCCGAATTGCCCATTTGTCTGAAACCTTAATGGTTCCTTGTGTTGCGCTTTGCGGTCAAATCAGTGAAGATTATGAGGCTGTCCATTCACCATTCACAGCTGTTTTTTCAATCAATAGAAAACCACAGTCTTTGGAGGTATCTATTCGAGATTCAGCAATTAATTTGAGCCATATGGCTGGGCAGGTCTATCAATTAATGGCATTAAAGCGAACGAAGAAAAGCAATAAAAATATCACTTGAGTATTTGGCCATCCCTTTTTGGGTAACAACAATTTCTCCATTTGAATTTATTACATGCGTAGTGGGAATTGCACCAGATCGGTAGACCTTTGGTAATTCATTTTTTGGGAAATAAATAGGAAAATCAAATTGCTTCCTTTTGGCAAATGCAATGGCTTTTTCACGGTCTTCATCCACAGAGATGATGGCAAATTTGATAGATGGATTCACCTCGAGGTACAATTGGTTAATATCGGGCATTTCAGCAATACAAGGTGGGCACCAAGTTGCCCATAGGTTTAAAAATATGGGCTGTCCTTTCCATTGGGATAAGTCTACGGTATTCCCATTGACATCCTCCAAGACTAGGGTGTAATCTGCCTTGATCTTCGTTTCATTTTTAGTGGGTTGAAATAGGCCGGTCATCAACACACCTCGTTGAAGTGTGCCAATCACTTCTGTATGATATCCAGTGAAGTACAGACCCCCCACAATTAAGAAAAAAATGACCCATTCAATAATTTCTCTTTTTATTTTTTTTGCCATTAGTCTTTGGTATTGTGATTACAAAAAAAAAATCCCCATGCTATCTTACGCAAGTGCCCCTTAAATAGATTCAATCTTTTATTTTTGAGCCAATTTACATCAAGTATGCACAAACACGCCATTAAAATTGCCACCGAGTTATCTGTAAAACCTCAACAAGTTCAGGCAACGCTTGAATTACTGGATGGAGGGGCCGCGGTGCCATTCATTTCCAGATACAGAAAAGAGCTTACGGGATCCCTCGATGATGAGCAGGTGATTACCATACGGGACAGGGTATTGAAACTGGAAGAGTTAGATAAGCGTAGAGAAGCTATACTCAAATCAATCGAGCAGCAAGAGCAGCTTACGCCAGTATTAAAAAAGCAAATTGAAGAAGCATTGACCCTAGCCGTATTGGAGGATATTTATCTTCCTTATCGCCCCAAGCGTAAAACTAGGGCTACTACCGCAAAAGCCCGAGGACTGGAACCGCTTGCTTTGTTCATACTTGCGCAATCAAACGGAGATCTTAAATCGGAGGCATTGAAATATGTAAATGCTGAAAAAGAGGTGAATGACTATGATAAGGCGCTTCAAGGATCTCGTGACATTATAGCCGAAAAGATCAATGAAGATGCCGAGATGAGGAAAACTATTAGAGAACTTTTCATGCAGGAAGGGATGCTTACCACCAAAGTAATTTCAGGGAAAGAACAAGCGGCCGAAAAGTATAAAGATTACTTTAGTTTGTCAGAGCCGATCAAAAAGATACCGTCCCATCGTTTGCTCGCCATACGGAGAGCTGAGAAGGAATTATTTCTCATAATGGATGTAGCACCCGACCCAGAGATCGCCTTTCATTTGATTAGGAGCAAATACATTAAGGGGTCAAATGAATCAGCAGAGCAAGTCAAATTGGCCATTAGTGACGGATACAAGCGCCTTTTAAAACCCAGTATTGAGACAGAAATTCGCTTGGCCACTAAACAATTAGCGGATCAGGAGGCGATTAAAATTTTCTCTGAAAATCTCAGGCAATTACTTTTGTCACCTCCATTGGGTCAGAAATCGGTACTTGCCTTAGATCCGGGATTTCGCACAGGTTGTAAATTGGTATGCTTGGATCGACAAGGTAAACTGTTGCAACATGACGTCATCTATCCCAATGAGCCCAAAAATGACGTTCGCTATGCTGGTGAAAAAGTCATGGCATTGGTTGAAAAATTTAATATTGAGGCCATCGTGATTGGCAATGGCACTGCGGGGAGGGAAACGGAAAGATTTGTTCGTGATTTGGCGTTGACAAGTGCCGTTACTATCGCGATGGTTAATGAGAGTGGGGCTTCAGTCTATTCTGCATCAGCAGTGGCGAGAGAAGAATTTCCCAACGAAGACGTTACCGTCAGGGGGGCTGTTTCTATTGGTAGAAGGTTAATGGATCCTTTGGCCGAGTTGGTCAAAATAGATCCCAAATCTATTGGTGTGGGGCAATATCAGCATGATGTAGATCAAAATGAGCTGAAAAAATCGTTAGATGACGTGGTCATGAGCTGCGTAAATGGTGTGGGTGTGGAACTCAATACCGCGAGCAAACAACTACTGACTTACGTTTCAGGGCTAGGTCCTCAATTGGCGGAAAATATAGTGAAATATAGGGAGGATAATGGTCCGTTTGAATCACGAGCAGCTTTAAAAAAAGTCCCTAAGCTAGGAAATAAATCATTTGAGCAGGCTGCTGGTTTTTTAAGAATCAATGATGCACTAAATATACTGGATAGAAGTGGCGTTCATCCAGAGCGATATGACCTAGTCGACAAAATCGCTTTTGATATGAGGGCCACAGTAGCGCAATTGGTCAATGATAAAGTATTGAGAAAGCAGATCGATCTGAGAAAATATACAAATGAGGACGTCGGATTACCCACCTTAAAAGACATCTTCAATGAGCTTGAAAAGCCTGGCAGAGACCCACGTGCTGAATACGAGTCATTTTCGTTCATGGAGGGAGTTAATGCCCCCGAAGACCTGAAAATGGGAATGAAGCTTCGAGGTATTGTGACAAACATCACTAAGTTTGGCGCATTTGTTGATATTGGTGTTCACCAAGATGGCCTCGTACATGTGAGCCATTTGTCAGATGCTTTTGTGTCTGATCCGGCCAAAGTCATTAAATTGCAGCAAAAAGTACAGGTAACTGTGATGGAAATTGATGTAGTAAGAAAACGGATATCATTGTCAATGAAGTCCAATCCCTTTGGGACGATCAAAAAAGTGGGAACTGAGCAGCGATCGCCTAAGCCTACCGAAAATCCATTGAGAAATAAGGAAATTGAAAGACAAAAAAAATTACCCGAGGGAGATTTGCAATCGAAGTTGGAAAGTTTGCGCAATAAGTTTAAAAATTGAACCATTTAGATAAATGAAGCACGTTTTTGTTGTCTTTTTAGGACTTTTCATGGCGTTGAATTTTAGTTGTGAAGACGATGGCTTTCCTGCGGGTTTGTATGGTTATCAAGTAGAAAGGTTGCTTCATCAAGGAGATCAAAAGACTTGGAAGTCAACTGAGTCGAGTGTTTTGCCTTACTTATTGTTTAAATATACTAGTGATTCAGTTGAAGTCTATGGCGTATATGATAATGTCTCAGATACTCTTTTTATTGGCAGCGCAAAGGCTTCTGATAAGTCGCTAATATTTACTGATTCCCTTTTGTTTGGGGATGGGAGTTACTGGTTAATTGAGAGTGTTTCGGCTACTTATTTGAGATTCAAGGAATCAGATACCATGAATTTGAGGGGTATGGAATACCTTGAACACATCCTGAATTGACCTGCTTCCAAGTAAAAAAACAACCCAAAGGGAATCCCTATTTAGTAATTATTGACCAAATTAATCACAACTGCGGCCATCACCCCTGCTGTTTCTGTTCTAAGCACCTTAGCGCCAAGACTGACGCCATTAAATCCATGGGTTAATGCCTTTTTAAGTTCTTGCGAAGTGAAATCGCCTTCAGGCCCTATCAAAATCAATTGATTACTTCGAGCTTCTAAACATTCATTAATATAGGCTTGAGTTGAATCAACCACGGCAATATGCTTATGGTCTGCTTTGGACTTTAGCAAAAATTCTTTTAAGTCGACCATTGGATTTAATCTGGTTTTGTAGCCACCTTTGGATTGCTTCAAAGCACTAATGGTTTTTTTCTCTAGTCTATCCAATTTAAGCAAGGGGCGTTCCGAGTTTTTTGTCTTTATAAAACTGATTTCATCTACGCCCAGTTCACATGCTTTTTCAACAAACCATTCCATTCGCTCAGCCTGTTTGGTTGGGGCAATAGCAATGTGACTGTAAAACGATTTTTTTGGAGCGATAGTAGATTCGATGATTTCAAACGAACATCTTCTGGTGTCAGCTTTTACAATAGTGGCGATTGCCATAAGCCCTTTTCCGTCGGTAAGATGAATAAGATCGCCAGGCTTCCCTCTCAATACCTGAATGCAATGTTTCGATTCTTCTTCACTCAGATAGTTAGTTTCTTGATCGAGCGTAGGATGATAAAATAAATGCATAGAAATTAATGGCTAGTGCAAGAGTAATAATACATGATTGAAATAAAAAAAGGCTAAAATGCACGGGTTTTTGAAATAAATTGTATTTACCGCAAATTAAAAATTTACATTTGAGATATGGTTTTTCTTAAAAGCGCTTCCATTAAATGAGTCTGAATACTATTTATTGATGATTTAAATAAAATATTTTTCACAAGCTTAAAGAGGTAGGCATTTGCTCATCAATGATTAAATCATTATTTACCAGTTTATTTCTCATTATTCAACTAGCCGCATGGGGTCAGACACATCAGGTATCAGGCTATGTAAAAGATGATTTTGACCAATCAATACCGGGAGTGACCGTGCTGTCTTTAGAGACGGGATATGGAACAGCAACAGACCTAGAGGGCTATTTTGAAATGAAATTACCCAAAGGGACGCATACCCTTGAATTAAGTTTCGTTGGAATGGAAAATTCCACAAAGCAAATCACTCTTTGGAAAGATGTCGTATTGACTTTTAAAATGGAGCCATCGATCATAGAGTTGGACGCATTTGTAAAAAGTGGAAGATCTGATGATTATCGACGAAATGAAATTGCGGGTGTGGAAAGGATGTCTTTGGCGACTATTTCAGAGCTCCCACTGTTAATGGGTGAAATCGATTTAATCAACTCACTCAGTCTTTTGCCTGGCGTCTCGACAGTAGGGGAGGGCTCCACTGGATTTAATGTTCGTGGAGGGAAAATCGATCAAAATTTAGTGATGCTGAATGGTGGTGAGATTTTTAATTCATCGCATCTACTTGGATTCTTTTCTATCTTCAACGCGGATGTAGTTGAAGAGTTCACCCTTTACAAAGGACATATTCCCGCCAATTTTGGAGGAAGAATCGCTTCTGTTTTGGACATTAACTTAAAGGAAGGGGATTATCAATCCTGGGAGGGTGGCGTATCAGCCGGCTTCATGTCAAGTAAGCTATTTTTTGAGGGCCCTATTGTGAGTGAGAAAATTTCAGTAATCGGATCTACACGTTTTGCCTATCCGGATTGGATGATGCATAAAATACCAAATGATGAGGTCAGGCAGAGTAAGGGATTATTTGATGATCAGAATTTGTCCATTGGCTTCAGATTCAATGATAAAAATAAAATAGTGATCTCCACTTACCGGAGTTCAGATATCTTTCGATATAGTAATGATTTTTCATTTGGATGGCGGACTTTTTTGGGGAATCTGCGTTTACAAAATGTAATTAATGAAAACGTATTTCACGAGTTTGAGATTAGTCAGGTGCATTATAATACTGATCAGTCTGATCTACGACTAGATTATGGCATTAACAACGGTCTTAATTTTAGTTCTTTGCACGATAGTTTTACCTATTATGGATTATCAAATCATTCTTTTCAAGGAGGGCTAGAAATCAAAAAATATCAACAACTCCCAGAAGAATTGATTGCTGGCCAAGCATCCTTAACTCCGAACGATGAGGTGAAAAAGGGTGCAGGACTGATCTCGAGTATATACGCTAATGATGATTGGAGTATAGGTACTAGAATGACCTTGTCCTTGGGTATTAGGTTTAATTATTTTGCTCAATTAGGAAGTCAAAAGCAGTTTCAATATCTAGAGGGTCAACCTTTAGCGATTCAAACGATCACAGATACCCTTGCCGATGGGGGTAGTTCTGCGATTTATTTTAATCCAGAACCTCGTGTTGGGTTGAACCTGAGCGTAAATCCGAACTGGTCTCTGAAAGCAAGTTTTAATAGTATTTCGCAATATTTACATTTGATTTCAAATTCTGCCGCGGCGACACCTGTAGATATTTGGCAGGTGAGTACCCGATATATAAAGCCACAGGTCAGTAAAAATTATTCTTTGGGATTTACCCATCAAGGAGCTAAAAAGAAATGGCAACATTCTTTTGACCTTTACTACCGGAATATCTCAAGAATTTATGAATACAAGGATTTTGCTGAGCTAATATTGAATCCACATTTGGAGACTGAATTAGGTGAGAGTAAAGGGAGAAGTTATGGAATGGAAATATTGATTGAAAAAACAAGCAAAGGTTGGACCGGTTGGCTTTCTTACACCTTGGCGAAATCGGAAAATAAAGGAATTTCACCCTTTGCTAGTGAGTGGATCAATGACGGAAATTGGTATCCAGCCAATTACGACCAAAGACATAATTTGTCTTTGGTATTAAACAAACAATTGGGGCGCAATGGATTTTTCTCCTTAAATGTAATTTACAAAAGTGGTAGACCTTTCACAGCGATAGAGGCTAGCTACAATTCAGGAGGAATTACAGTTCCTGTGTACGCAGATAGAAATACCTACCAAATACCGGATTATTTTCGGGTTGATTTGGGCATTGGGCTCACTACTATAATTCCCAAGATTGAGGATCGCTTAAGCCTATCAATCTACAATTTCTCCGGAAGGTCAAATGCCTATTCAATTTTTTATCAGTTACCCTCGGCAGGGGCCGTTTTTCCGGCGAGTTATAAGCTTAGTATTTTAGGGAGTATGTTTCCTTCAATTACCTATTCCATAAAGCTCTATCAACAAGTGAATAATTATAATTGATATGAAAAATCGCATATTTATCTTGTTAATAGGAGCTGCTTTTTTCTTAGGTTGTGAAGAGCGATATTTTATTGATTTAAATCAAGTTAATACTGAACAGCTAGTCATAAATGGAGTAATAGATCAATCATCAGGCCCCTATTACGTCTCGGTTCAGCGCACAATCGGCCCAGAAGTTTTCCCTCAAGACGTCTCGGATGCTGAAGTTATACTACTGGATGAGCGGGGTCATGCAGAGTATTGTGATTATGTCGGTGAAGGGCGCTATAGCTGCCCAGGTATTCAGGTAAATGGCCAAGCGGGTGTTGCTTATCATTTAAAAGTTCAGGTAGGTTCAAGAAATTACACGAGTATTCCCGATAGGATGCCAGCAATAACGGCATCGAGTGTTTTGGATTGGGAAGAAGACCAGATAAAAGCCACCTCAGCTGCCGGGGTAGATATTTCTTATCCAAGTGTTAACTTCAATTTAAACACTGAAGTACCTAGCTTAAATCAGTCAGTGTTTTTGTTATGGATTTTCAATGAAACTTTTCAAATTAGAGAAACAGATTTTCCTGATCCCTTTGGGGTAATCCCGCCCCCATGCTATGTCACAAAAAATGTGGGCAGAAACAAATTTGAGCTAATGGCATTCAATCCTGAACGAAACTTATCAACCAACATTTCGGAGGTAATCATGAGGCCTGTCGACCTTTCTTTTTTGGTAAAGCATCTTTTCATCACTTATCAACATTCCCTTTCTCAAGAGCATTTTGATTATCTTTCACGAGTCAAAATCTTATCAGAATCTACAGGATCCTTATTTGATCGACCGGCAGGCAGAATAAAGGGAAATATTATTTCCGATGATCCCTCTGATCAACCGCTTGGGTTTTTTGGAGCGGTCCTTGCGGACACTGTTTATAATGTTATTTATCCAAATGAAATTGACTATTGGTTTGAAGATGGGTGTCTTTACGTGCCAGGAAAAACAAGAAATGATTATGAGCGATTTTGTATTGATTGTAGGAGTTTTTCTGGAAACAGTACCAAGGATAAGCCATATTATTGGGATTTGATCAACTAAGTTTGTCCAATACGACTTAGGTCTTATTTTGCTTTAAATATGAAACATGTGAACATTATATATGTCATTTTATTAGGCATGGCGATAGGCTGTACCTCGACTAATAAGAGAGATACTCGTTGGATGCTTGACGGTTTTGTAAAGGCCAATGAGTTTAATCCGGTATTAACGGCAGATACGGCTAGTTCATTTTTTGACCCCATCCGTAATGAGGCTGTCAAATGGCAGGCCAAAGATGTATTTAATCCTAGTTCATTGGTATTAGCAGATGAGCTGGTGCTTGTTTATCGAGGAGAAGATTTTATCGGAAAACACAATGGGACCTCTCGCCTGGGAATTGCCAGAAGTAAAAATGGAATAGATTTCGTCAGAGAGAATGAACCCATTTTTTATCCTAGTCAAGATGCCCAAAAACCACTTGAGTGGGAGGGCGGCGTTGAGGATCCAAGAATTGTTCAAGATATTGAAGGAATCTTTTGGATGACTTATACAGCCTACGACGGAAAAGTGGCTCGGCTGTTAATCGCTTCTTCACAAGATCTCTATCATTGGGAAAAGTATGGCTCAGTTTTTACTGATCTTGAGGATGCCGAAAAGTGGTCCAAGTCAGGTTCAATTGTCTCAACACTGACAGAAGGAAAAATGCTAGCTACCCAGATCAATGGGTTCTATTGGATGTATTTTGGAGATACAAATCTGTTCTTAGCAAAGTCTCCAGACCTTATCTCCTGGACGATTCTCAAAGAAGCAAATGGGGATTGGCAAAAAATATTAATCCCTAGAGCCGGGATGTTTGACAGTAGATTAGTTGAGGCAGGCCCGCCCGCCATGGTCACCTCGGCAGGTATTTTACTATTATACAATGGGATGAATTTGGACGTAGGTGGCGCTATCGAATTACCTTCAGGGACTTACTCAGCGGGTCAAGCATTGTTTGATCGAGGTGACCCCGCACGTCTCATTGATCGTTCTAATAAACCTTTTTTGGTGCCTGATCAAGCCTATGAGATGACAGGTCAGGTCAATAACGTCTGCTTTATTGAGGGGCTTAGTTATTTTAATAATCAATGGTTTCTCTTTTATGGTACTGCCGATTCTAAAATAGCTGTGGCAATTTCTTCGGCGGTCAGTCATTGGTAAAATCATATGTGATTGGCAACTTCTCAAGTAATCACTGAAGTTTTTTAGTTTTGTTTTCAGCGCCCACCAAGGAGTCTAATGGGTAAATATTACAGTAAACGGTATTGATATTTTGGCGCCACTTTGTAGGTGCTTTTTAAATTAATTCTCAATGATTCTGTGGTATATCGATTGGATTTTTTAATACATTTACAATTCTAATTAATTCAAAAAATCATATGGCTCATTTACGTTTTAGCGCATTAGACAAGATTCAAGATCGTGTAAAAATCAATGTTGTAGCACCTTCTCAGAAAATTTCAGATTATTTCGGTGCACTTACTTTTGGTACGGGAGAAATGAAGGCCTCATTATCACCTACCATCTTCAATAAGGTCAGCTTCGCCATTGAAAACAGAAAAAAAATTGATGAGGAGACAGCGGAAGCCGTAGCTGCTGCTGTTCGAGTATGGGCTATGAACAAAGGAATTACCCATTTCACTCACTGGTTTCAGCCGCTTACGGGGGCCACAGCAGAAAAGCATGATGCGTTTTATGATCCTCAAAAAGGGATAGAAAATTTAAAGGGAAGTGAGCTTGTCCAGCAAGAACCAGATGCTTCATCTTTTCCAAATGGCGGTATCAGAAGCACGTTTGAGGCGAGGGGATATACAGCTTGGGACCCGTCCTCGCCAATTTTTATCTATGGATCTACGTTGTGTATTCCGACGATCTTTGTGGCATTTACAGGAGAAGCTCTTGACTACAAGGCCCCTTTGTTAAAGGCATTGGATGCCGTGGACAAGGCCGCTACTAAGGTCTGTCGTATTTTTGATAGAAATGTGAGTCGTGTTACCGCTTCCCTAGGATGGGAGCAAGAGTATTTTGTGGTAGACAAGGCACTTTATGATGCTAGGCCTGACTTGGTGCTTGCTGGTCGCACGGTATTTGGACACAATCCTGCAAGGGGACAACAGTTGGATGACCATTATTTTGGGGCTATTCCTACCCGGATTTATGATTTCATGAAAGACATGGAAATTCATGCCCATCAAGTGGGGATTCCCTTGCGTACCCGACACAATGAGGTAGCCCCTTCACAGTTTGAGGCGGCGCCTATGTTTGGCCCTGTTAATGTAGCTACTGATCAAAATCAATTACTTAAAGATTTGATGAACCGAGTCGCTGATGTCCATGGACTAAAGGTGCTGTTTCATGAAAAACCATTCGCAGGATTAAATGGGAGTGGTAAGCACAATAATTGGTCCTTGGTTACCGATACTGGAGTCAATTTATATCAACCAACTAGTAGCGCTAGAGAGAATTTAATGTTTTTGGTTTTTCTGATTTCAACAATTAAGGCGGTATATGAGCATGCAGACCTCTTGAGAGCTTCAATTGCCTCTGCAGGTAATGATTACCGATTAGGTGCCAACGAAGCGCCACCCGCTATCATTTCAGTTTTTCTGGGAACTACCTTGTCATCCGTACTGGATGAACTTGAAAAAAACGGTAACATCAAAATCGAAAAAGGAGACAACTTGTATATGAAATTGGGTATTGATCAGATTCCTGAAATTATTTTGGACAATACAGACCGTAATCGTACTTCTCCTTTTGCTTTCACAGGCAACAAATTTGAATTCAGGGCCGTTGGGGGAGATGCAAATGTTTCCAATCCCATGACGGTGCTTAACCTTATTGTAGCAGATCAATTAAGCGATTTTCATGATCAATTGGTTCGTCGTATTGACTTAGGTGAAGAAAAGCGACTG
This sequence comes from Flammeovirgaceae bacterium, assembly GCA_013204595.1. Classification (GTDB taxonomy): domain Bacteria; phylum Bacteroidota; class Bacteroidia; order Cytophagales; family Cyclobacteriaceae; genus UBA4465. The sequence continues at coordinate 13,497 of JABMNK010000061.1, read as the reverse complement.
GCGACAATCGAAATATTAAGGGATTATATAAAATCATCTAAAAACATACGTTTTGAGGGTGATGGATATAGTTCTGAATGGGAAAAAGAAGCCCTTAAAAGGGGATTATCTAATGTGAGGGACACGCCTAGAGCCCTTGATTTTTTGATGACTAAAAGCGCCAAAAATTTATTCAAAAAGCATGGGGTAATGAATGAGATTGAAATTGAGGCGCGGCATGAAATAATGCTAGAAAATTACATACTTAAGGTTCAAATAGAAGCTAGGGTAATGGGAGATTTGGCCTTAAACCACATCATTCCTACTTCCATTATATACCAAAATAAGTTGATTCAAAATGCCAATGGACTTAAAGGATTGGGAATTGATGCTTCAGAGATTATCGAAACGATCAAAGAACTGTCGCAATATATTAGTACGGTCAGGAAGCTTACCTATGAGATGATTGAAGCCCGTAAAAGTGCTAATTTGAAAGAATATGCCAGGGATAAAGCCATTTCTTATTGTGATGAAGTTAAAAACACCTATTTTGATCAAATCAGGTATGCCGTTGATAAGCTTGAATTATTAGTGGACGACGAGGATTGGCCGCTAGTCAAATACAGAGAATTACTATTTTTGAGATAATTTTTTGGTGGGCTTCATTAATCGCAAAAAGAGATTGTTATTCACGCATGTTTCCTCAAAAAAAACAAGTTGATTTACGGATTTAATAACTACTCACATTGAGCAAACGGCCGAGCTTGGAGTAATACCTCCAAGTGCCTATTTTTTCTGAATTCAGGTACGTTCCAGAGGACTCTAGGGCCCCGTTGTAATGGTAAAAGCTCCATACGCCCTGTCTTAGACCAGCGTTCATTTGACCTTGAAAAGCAATGGCTTTATTGATGTGATATCCCTTGTATTTATCGTTGAAAAGACCGTTTTTAAGGGTTGCTTCCAACTTTATTTCACCCTCTGGATAATATTCAAAATAAGTACCATTTTCATTTGACAAAGTTCCTTTGAACAATGATTCTCCCTTTATAGAATAAAAATCAGAGGTCTCTATGAGATTTCCCATGCTCCATTGCTGCTCTTGCTTGAGTTGATCATTGGGGTAAAAGAATCCCCAGAGCCCATCTTTTTCATCCGTTACGTAAGTGCCAATGCTTTCCAATTTGCCATTTGTATAATAGTAAATCCATTGGCCTGTTTTTAAATCGTTGAGGTAATTCCCTTCATACTCCAAAGCCCCGGCTTCGGTGAAATATTTCCAAAGCCCATGCTTTTCATTTAGCTTATAGTTGCCAACCCCAAACGGGTTTTCATTTTCAAAATAGTTGATCCATTTGCCTGTTTTTAGTCCAATGTTATAACTACCAGTGACGCTTTTGTTACCATTTTGATGATATTCATTATAGCTACCTTCGAGCAATCCATTCATAAAATTAATTTCTTTAAGTAAAGTGCCGTCGGGATAATAATATTCCCATGCACCTTTTGGGATCCCGTACTCGTAGGTCTCTATGTGCGCTATCTTTAAATTCTGATAAAAATAAGTTTGAATTCCGTGTTCCAGGTTTAGCTTAAAGTTTTTCGTGTAACTCATCGCTCCTGAGGGGAAATACTCTGTCCAAATACTGTCTTTCTTCCCCTCCTTGTAATAACCTGAAAGGGCAATACCCATGATTTCATAATATTCAGTGTAAGGACCTTCGAGGATGTTATTTTTAAAATGACTCAGGCTTAGCGTTTGACCATTGGCATCATATAAAAATTCAGGACCATTTTTTTTACCTTCTTTATAAAGGCAATTGGATGCGATGACCCCATCTAAGTTCCAAAAGCTCCATTCCCCTGACATTTTCCCATCAAGCACATACCCAGCAAATGCTTGAATTCCATTTTTGAAGCTGCCTCTGACTGGACCATCGGGAAGAGAATCTAATTGAAGGCGTACTTTTGCCAAATCAATCTGTTGTGCGGTACTCGTCACGAGACTGAAGAGCAGAAATCCGGCAATAAGAACAATCTTTATACTAAAATTGATCATTAATCATATAGTTTCTATAAGCAATTTGTTTCTTTTGGTCTGTATTCAAATTGTTTATTGTTATTATTTTTACTAACTACCAGCGAATGAGTGCTGAAGCCCAGGTAAATCCGCTACCAAAAGCGGCCAAGCAAACTATTTTATCTTTTACAATTAGCCCCTGTTCATTGGCCTCGCTCAATGCAATGGGTATAGAGGCAGCAGTAGTGTTGCCATAATGCATGATGTTATTAAACACTTGAGCATCATTGAGTTTCATTTGTTTCTGAATAAACTGACTTATTCGAAGATTTGCTTGATGGGGAATGAGAATCCCAATGTCCGAAGTCTGCAAACTGTTGGCATTTAAGGCCTCCATGATAACTTCTGAAAATCTGACTACTGCATGTTTAAATACGAAATTGCCATTCATATGTGGGTAATAACTAGTGTCATTAGGGTCATTGACCTCGATGATTTCAGGTACCCATCGACCGGTACTGGGTCCAATTAAGGCAAGTTCTTCTGCATGTAACCCTTCTGAATGTAGATGCGTTGATAAAATACCATGTGTATTGTTTTCCGATCGTTGCACGACAACGGCACCTGCCCCATCTCCAAAAATTACAGAAACTCCTCTACCTCTACTTGATTTTTCAAGTCCACCAGAATGTAATTCGGAACCTATAACTAAAATATTTTTGTACATTCCGGTCTTGATGAATTGATCCGCTACAGAAAGGGAATAAATAAAACCTGAACATTGATTTCTGACGTCCAATGCTCCTACTTCTGTAATGCCCAATTCTTTTTGCACCATTACCCCGGGTCCCGGAAAATAGTAATCTGGACTTAGTGTTGCGAAAATGATAAAATCTATGTCGCTAGGCAATAGATTTGCTTGTGAAATTGCTTTTCTTGCGGCCTTGGTTCCCATAGAAGAGGTGGTGTTGCCATCTCCAGGCACTACCCAACGCCTTTCTTTTATCCCGGTACGCTCTTGTATCCATTCGTCTGAAGTGTCCATTAATGATTCAATGTCTTTGTTGGTTACGACATTTTCTGGTACAAAATGTCCGATACCTACTATTTTTGATTGATACATGAGCTTAAAAAGATGTTTTATATATCAAATATAATGAAAGGCATCAAATGTCCTTTGTTTATTTTTTCTTAAAAAGATGAGATTGTAATTAACGGTATAATTTCTTTTACCTCTAGATGAGTGCTAGCTCATTAATTAAACAAGGTATAATTACCATATTGGTCGGATGGTTGGCTTATCGCGATGAGGTTCGAAGAATCTTGATTCAATTGGGCTATTAAAGGGCTTACCGGATGAGCGTTTAAGGCTATTTTAGATCCCTTTTGGAGGATGTCATTTAATTCGGAGACTGGCGCTACCGTATTTATCCATTTTTTGGCAGTCTCAGTATCTAATATAAAAGGCATATTTTCTTGATAAGGAGCTACTACACGGGTTGATTTACTTGTAATCATGATGAAGGTATTAGTTGATTTTTCATTAAAATCATCTTTTTCTTCCCAGAGCCCGGCGATCATAAAGGGACTTTGATCTTTGGCGTATATATAATAGGGGATCACTTTCTTTTTTGACAACGGTTTCCAAACAAAAAAACCATCAGCGGGAATCAGACATCTATGCGTAATCATATTTTTTCTATAAGTCGGTCTTTCCATGGCCTCGTTGGCCTTTAGGTTAAACAGCTTAGGGCTGAGGGTTTTGTTATTAGCCCAGTTTGAAATCAGGCCCCACTGGAAGTTTTGAAAAACATAATTTTGAGACTGCGTCAAAACCGGCATTGATTGGGTTGGTGCTACGTTGTATCTCGGCACAAAGGGAGTTTCAAAAAGGGCATTAAACTGTTTTTCTAAGAATTTTTGATCTTTTGAAAGGGTATATCTGTCAATCATAATTTGCACGTGTAAGTTATATCAACTTTTAAAAAAATCAACTGCAAAATGCTCTGTCCAGTAAAAAGGCTTGTTGAAACTTGGATAACCACAGTGACCGCCCGCTTTGGTGATCTGGTAATTAACTTCTTTGGATTGATCGGCAAGATGTGTATTCAAAATTTCTGGTGTTAGGAAAGGATCATTGAGTGCGTTGAGGATGATGGTGGGGATTTGAATGCGATTGAGGAAATGTTTCGAGCTACATTTGGTGTAATACTCTTCGGCATCTTTAAATCCATGAATAGGGGCTGTCACGAGGTCATCAAATTCGTAGATGGTTCGAATTTTTTGTAATTTTTTTAAGTCAAATAATCCTGGAAATTGTGTATGCTTGGCAGTTGCTTTCTTTTTAAGTGAATTGATGAAGCGCAACTCATAGAGATAATTTTTTGTTATTGATAAGTTGACAGAAGCGGATTTGAGATCAAGTGGGGCAGCAAAGACGCAGGCCTTTTTTACTTGATTCGGGACGCCAGACTCCCCTAAAAATTTTAACGTCAGATTGGCCCCTAGACTGAAGCCTACCAAATAGATTTGATCATAATGCGTCGAAGCATGACTTACTACACACATCAAATCTGCTGTAGCACCACTGTGATACATGCTTTTTGTGATGTTTAGTTGCGGGGAGCATCCTCGGTAATTCCATGCCAAGACATCAAAGCCATGATGATAATGAACATTGGCCATTCCTTTGATATAAGCTCTGTTGGCATCCCCCTCAAGCCCATGAGAAATAATGACCAATTGATTACTTTTTTGTTTTAACCAAAACAAGTCCAAAAAATCTGCATCTGATGTCGCAATTCTTTCATTAAGATAAGGTTTAATTAGCTTAACTTGTCTAAGTAGCGCAGGGTAAATAGTTTGCAAATGACCCGTAAAGAGTAATTTTGGTGGTTGGTAGCTTTTAAAATTTTGAGGCATCATTTCCTTTTAGATCAGTTTTTCAATTGAATTCAATTAAAGAATTTAAATAATTGCATGGCTGCATTGATTAAAATGCCACTTAAGTTAACTTTGAAAGGCTAAAATTATAGAATTGATCTAAGAGAAATGGCAGAAGTAATAAAAATGCCCAAGATGAGCGATACCATGACAGAGGGGGTTATTGCTAGTTGGTTGAAAAAAGTGGGTGATAAGGTGAGTTCAGGGGATGTTCTTGCCGAAGTTGAGACAGATAAAGCAACGATGGAATTGGAGTCTTATGAAGATGGGATTTTGTTATACATCGGCGTGCCTGAAAAATCAACTGTTCCCGTTGATGCGATTATTGCGATTATCGGAAAAAAAGGAGAGGATTTCCAGGCGCTTATTAATTCATCGTCTTCATCGAGTACTCAATCCAATTTAGCGGAACCGATTACAGAGGCTGTGGAAAAAAACAAGGAGGACTCATCACCGAAAAAGGATGTCTCAGGTATAAAAGCGACTATTTTAAGGATGCCTAAGATGAGCGACACTATGATTGAAGGCGTGATCGCCAAATGGCTCAAAAAGGTCGGTGATATGGTCGTTTCAGGAGATATTTTGGCTGAAGTTGAAACAGATAAGGCGACCATGGAGCTTGAATCTTACGATGATGGGCAGCTGTTATATGCCGCTGTTGAGGAGGGTAATGCAGTAGCTGTTGATGGTGTAATTGCTATTATCGGAGAAGTTGGAGCAGATTATAAGGCCTTGCTAGCGGCCGAGAACAATGAGCAAGAAATTGCAGTAGTGATTTCTGAAGTGCAAACCCCGATAGCGCCGACGGTGATAGCAAACGCACTTGAGCAAACTTCATTGCCAATTTCAAATGATAGAATATTAGCCTCTCCCTTGGCCAAAAAGATCGCACAAGAGAAAGGAATCGATCTTAAGGTAGTTTCGGGTAGTGGTGAGGGTGGTAGGATTATAAAAAAGGACGTCCAAGAATTTGTACCGTCACCTAAAGCAGCAGTTTCCCCGGCTAAGCCTATATCCGTTAGCACGTTGTCCCCAATGGTGGGAGTAGAATCAACCGAGGAAATCCCATTGTCTCAAATGCGTAAGGTAATCGCATCAAGATTGGCCGCCAGTAAATTCAGTGCGCCTCATTTTTATCTCACCATGGAGATAAATATGGACAAAGCCATTGAGGCGCGGATCAGTATGAATGAGGTTGCGTCGGTTAAAATTTCTTTCAACGACATGGTTGTAAAAGCAGTTGCCGCTGCTATTCGTCAAAATCCAAATGTCAACGTAAGTTGGTTGGGTGATAAAATGGTACGTCATCAACACATCCATATTGGTGTAGCAGTTGCCATACCGGATGGGCTAGTGGTTCCGGTTGTCAAATTTGCGGATAACAAATCGCTTTCCTATATCTCGGCGGAAGTTAAAGATCTGGCCCAACGAGCGGTCGCCAAAAAATTATCCCCTGATGAGTTCACAGGAAATACGTTCACCATTTCAAATTTGGGTATGTTTGGAATAGATGAATTTACGGCCATTATCAATCCACCAGAAGCTTGCATCTTGGCCATTGGCGGCATCAAGGAGACCGTGGTAGTCAAAAACGGTGAAATGAAGCCTGGAAGCGTCATGAAAGTAACGCTTTCATGTGATCATAGGGCCGTGGATGGTGCGGTTGGTGCGGCGTTTTTGAAAACTTTGAAAGGGTTGTTGGAAGACCCAGTTAGAATATTGATTTAACCTTCCGAAGGAATTAATTAAAATCCCGTTGGTTTGTGACGGGATTTTTTATTTGATATAAAAAAATGGGTAAGATAAAGATAAGATCAACGACAGTTTTGGCGGTGTATCACAAAGGCCAGATGGCCATTGGCGCAGATGGTCAGGTGACCATGGGCGCAACCGTGGCTAAGAGCCATGTTAAAAAAATAAGAAATCTATCCGAAGGTAAAATAGTCACGGGTTTTGCAGGATCAACCGCCGATGCTTTTACGTTATTGGATCGGTTTGATGAAAAGCTTAGTGCGCATTCGGGTAATTTAAAACGCGCGGCAGTTGAATTGGCAAAAGATTGGCGCCGGGATAAATATTTACGACAGCTAGAAGCTATGATGATCGTAGCCGATAAAAATGAGATGCTGATTATTTCAGGTACTGGAGATGTATTGGATCCAGAAGAGGATGTTGCATCTATTGGAAGTGGTAGTCAATATGCAAAGTCAGCTGCGCTGGCATTGAAAAAGCACGCAAGCCATTTGACAGCCGAGGAAATGGTAAGAGAAAGTTTGACCATAGCAGCAGATATCTGTATTTATACCAATCACAACTTGATCATTGAGGTCATTCAATAATTAGCTATAGACTTTACCTTTTCAATGATCACTATTTATCACAATCCCAGATGTGGAAAAAGCCGTGCGGCACTTAAGGTCTTACAGGATTTGGGACTTGATATCCAAATCGTTGAGTACCTCAAAACGCCCCTTGATCGAAGGCAATTAACGGAGCTTCTTGCGCACTTAAATATGCATCCCTTTAAGTTGATCCGGAAAGGGGAGCGCATATTTATTGCGCATTTTAAGCAGTTGGATAAGGATGCTGTAGACTGGATTCAAGCAATGATCGACTATCCTATTCTGATAGAACGGCCGATTATTAAAAAAGGAAATAAGGCCGTGATTGGTCGGGATGCTGATTGGATAAAAATCATCTAGGTATAAAAAGGGCATCAAAATAAGTTTGATGCCCTTTTTATGGTTTTAAGCTAGTTAGAATTTGGGTAAGGTAATTACCTCAATTTGATCGAGGGACATATTAGAATTACCGTTGACCTTTTCATAAAGTATTTTTAATTCAACTAGGATGGCATCAAGTTCATCTGACATTTCTTTAAAGACAGCATAAGCCTGATCAGTAGGTGGGTAATCGCCTCGCTGCTGATCTGCCATCAAGAAGGCCAATCGATTATTAACCTTAATGCCATAGTTAATAGCATCTTGATTGCTTTTATTTTTAGTTTGATGAATCGTACCTTCAATTTTGGTTAATTCTTTTATGAAGGCAGTCATTTCAAGTTTTAAGGACTCATCCGAGACTTTGGACATAATGAAATCCACATCTTTTTTGATTTTTGCAATGTCAAGCATTGCGGTGTGGGCCTCGCTTACTTTGTCTCTTACTTGAATTAAAAAGTCAAATTGTGATTGATAATCTTGTAGTGTGTTGGGCATTCTCGGATCCCCAATAATTTCAAAACGTTGTTCAATGGTTTCATTGCCAACTATCAGTCGCACGCGATAAGTACCTGGAACGGCTTTTGGACCTCGATTTGGAGAGGAATAAAGGACCATTCCGGGGAAGGTCACAAAACCAGGATATCGAAGGTCCCATACAAATCGGTTACCACCCGATTTTACTTTTAGTTGACGATCTCTCGCCTCTGATTTATTCGAAAATGATCGAATAAGCGCCCCGTCCAATGCCAATATTTCAAGTTTGATGTCGTTTTCTTCGTCTGCTACAAAGAAATTAAACAAGACCCCATTTGGATGATTTTCTCCTTCTCTTTTGAGATCAGCGTTTCCACGACCTTCTTGGGCCATTCGATAAGCAGGTTTTGGCGCATATAAATGATTGGATTTAGAAATAATTTCCTTATTTATTTGTCGAACCGGACCAAGATCATCAATCATCCAGAATCCTCGTCCATGTGTGGCGGCTATCAAATATTCTTCACGTACATGCAAATCACGGATCGCTACAATCGGTAAATTCATACGAAAAGATTCCCAATGATTTCCATCATCGTAGGAAACGTAAAGTCCCCATTCTGTACCAGCATATAAAAGACCGGGTCTAATCAAATCAGCCCTTATGGCCCTAGTGTAATCCCTACTTTCAATTCCTTCTGTAATGACGGTCCAAGTCTTACCATAATCTTTTGATTTGTAAAGATAAGGAGTGTAATCGCCAAATTTGTAAGAGGTGGCGGCTACATAAACACCACCGGCATTGTGTGGGTCCACGTCGATACAGTTGATCATGTTGTATTTCGGAGTCATAGGAGGGGTAATATTGGTCCATTTCGCGCCACCATCCCGGGTTACATAAATCAAGCCATCATCACTGCCTGTGTAGATCACGCCAGGCTCTTGCTTACTTTCGGCGAGGGCAAAAATATTCCCATAAAACTCTACTCCGGTGTTGTCTTGGGTGATCGGCCCCCCAGAAGAGGCCAAGGTTTCGGGCTCATTTCGGGTAAGGTCTGGACTGATTACTCTCCATGACTGACCTTCATTGACGGTGACATGCAAGTAATTGGATCCGGCATATAGTTTCTTGGGGTCATTTGGACTGAACATTAGCGGATAATTCCAATTAAATCTGTATTTCATCACCTCAACACCAGAGCCTGCGGGATTGAAGGGCCAGACATTGGTAGAGCGCGTTTGTCCTGTGAAGTGGTCTTCTCGACTCATGTATCCTTTGTAGGTTCCACCATAGACGATATTTGGGTTCTCAGGATCCGGCGCCAAATGAGCACTTTCTCCTCCAGCAGTAGGCTCCCAGTCTCGTTCGGTTATGGCATTACTGCTGCTTCGGTGTGCAATACGAACGGTCGAATTATCTTGTTGTGCACCGAGAATTTTAAAAGGAAAACTATTGTCTGTTGTCACTCTATAAAATTGAGCAGTCGGTTGATTGTGGTAGGTCGTCCAGTTGATACCGCCGTCAACAGATACTTGTCCACCACCGTCGTCGGCGATGATCATGCGCTTATTGTCTTGAGGGTCAATCCAAAAATCATGATGATCACCATGAGGCGCATTGAAACTTTCCCAAGTTTTACCGCCGTCATTGGAGCGATGGTAGCTGGTATTCATGACATACAGACGATCTTCATTTTGCGAATCCGCATAAATACGTGAGTAGTACCAGGCGCGTTGTCTTAAGTCATTTTTGGAACTGATATAGGTCCATTTTTCACCGCCATCATCCGATCGATAAACTCCCCCTTTTTCATTTTCTATAATGACCCAAATGCGATTGGAATTCACTGGAGAAATGGCAATGCCTGAGATACCCCAAATGCCTTTGGGAAGTCCTTCCTTACCGGTGATTTCTTCCCAATGATCCCCAGAATCGAAGCTTCTCCAAAGTTTACTACCAGGCCCGCCGCTGTCCATTCTGTATCCATTTCGCGTGATTTCCCAAGTGCTGGCATAGATTATTCTGGGATTATTAGGATCTAAAATCAGGTCTACAGCACCTGCCTTGTCCGATTCGTAAAGTATTTTCTCCCAAGTTTTGCCACCGTCTTTTGATCTGAAGACGCCCCTTTGGGTATTTGGCATCCAAAGATTACCCATGGCCGCTACATAAACCAAGTCTGGATTGGTCGGGTGAATTCTGATTCTTGCAATGTGTTCACTCTCAGCGAGTCCAATAGAAGTCCAATTTTTTCCCGCATCAGTGCTTTTCCAAAGACCTTTACCAGAAGAAACATTCCCTCGGACCGTTTGTTCCCCTTCGCCTACATAGAGTACATTTGGATCCGATTCACTGACCGCCACGGCACCAATGGATCCACCATAAAATCCATCCGAAATATTTTCCCACGTTTGACCACCATCCTGGGTTTTCCAGGTACCACCACCTGCCGTACCCATATAATAAAGATTTCTATTGCCTATCACTCCCGTAACCGTCGCAGATCGACCTCCTCGGAAGGGGCCTACTATTCGCCATTCCATTCCGCCAAGTTCCCCCTGTTCAGTAGCTTGATAAGCGGTAATTTCTGATTTTCTATTTTGCGCCCATATTGACGAGATAAAAAAGGAATGTATCAGGAAAAGCGCTAATATTACCGGTGTTGTCTTTTTCATAATTTTAAGTAGGTAGAACAATCTACAAAATAGATAATATTTAAAATATTTTTCTGGTTTTGGGATGAAAGGTAGAATGAATACCTCTGTGGTTATTTTATCATTGGCCCGTATTGATCTTGATTAGATTGGTTTCAGGAATTATTTTTGCTCACGGCATATCATCCTTGTCCACACCCTTTGACCTTGTTTGATCATTAATGTTAATTTAACGAAGTTTACATGGCTATGTACAGAATGGAAGTTGTCGCCAATTTTTGTTGGAGGCTTTGTTTGCTTTTTATTGTTCAGGTTATTATCACAAGCTGTGAACAATCCCGACTTGGCCTGCGGCCAGTATCGGTTGCGGATTTCGAGAAGTTCGTCGCGCAAACAGGATATGTGACGGATGCAGAAAGATATGGCTGGTCTATCGTACAATTAGATGTTTATGATTTTATCACTAGGAAGGGAGCCCATTGGAGAAAGCCCAATGGACTGGCCGCGGCTAATGATCCTGATTTGCCCGTTACCCAGGTTAGTTTCAATGATGCGCTCGCCTATTGTCAATGGGCCAATGTCCGACTGCCTACCTATGATGAGTATTGGGATTTGGTCCGCACTGATGAACGCACTATCGTGTCAGAAAATTTATATCCAATTTCGGCTGTCGATAAAGTCAATATTTTAGGCAATGTTTGGGACATCACCGAACCAAATAAGGGAGGTCAGGTCAGACTAGCGGGGGGTTCATTATTTTGCTCGATGACCACATGCAATGGCACAGTTGCTGACCGTATGCTCTACGTTGACAAAGAAACAGGCAATATACACATTGGGTTCAGTGTCATCTCTCAGATTAACTGAATCAAAAGGGCTTAGTTTAGTAAGACATTCCAAGTCAGTTTTGGCATTAAGTGGTTAAATAATAAAGTCTCTTATTTACCAGCTTTTTCTTTGAAATAAGCAATCAAATCTGTTCTTTCTGCTGGTGTTAAGAGGGCTTCTGGATGCAGCCAAGTATAGGAATCCATTGGCATTTCAGCGGATTCTAGCATCTCATAGCATTCCTCTAACTTGTGGTTGGCTTTTTTGAGTTCATAATCACCCCAGATAGCAAAATTAAGGTGATTACGCCCATCATTGATGTGATGCTTAATCCACCAAGAAAAAGGGGCGATGTTGGTATACCAAGGATATTTTGTTTCGTAGGAATGGCAGTCATAGCAGGCTACGTGTAACAGATCTTGAATTTTCTGAGGGGGTAGCTCCATTGTGATAAAGTCTTTTGATGATTCCACCTCTGGCCTTGTCTTGTCAATTTGGAAGAATTGGATTACTATGATAATAGCCCCTATTGCCAACAATATTTTCTTCTTCATGTGCTTGGTTTTTAGTTTATTAACACTAATTATTGTTTGATATAAGACTCAAGTCTCTAAGTTAGATTTTTTTAACACCAACAAGAGAAAAGTTGACTTTAATTTTGATAATCGGTATCATGAGATTGCCGACACATTATTTGTTAGCCCTTAATGATCAAACATATAGCCCAAAGTAAGCGCTAGCATTCCATTCAATCCTGTGAGCATACCAGTATCGTCCACATAAAAATCAGGGGTGTGGTGTGGGAAGGCAGTGGCAGGATCGGATCCTTCGGGACAACCACCTATCAAAAAGAAAAAACCAGGAACTTCATTAGCGAAAAAAGAGAAGTCTTCTGCACCGGTCCAGGCTTTTTGAAGCTTTACGTGCTCAGCGCCAACAGCAATATTTAACCAATTTGCTGCTTTGGTCGTTAGGATCGGATCGTTAAAAGTCACAGGTACTTCGCGTTCTATTTCGACATCTACCGTGGCGCCCATACTTTCTCCTATTTTGGTTGCAGTTCGGATTAAGTCGCTATGAATTTTGTCTTGCATAGCTACGTCAAGCGTACGAATGGTGCCGACTAGTTCGGCGCTTTCTGGGATAATATTATTTCGTATGCCTGAATGGATCATGCCTACAGAGATTACCGCACCTTCCTTGGTGAGTTCTGCTTGGCGACTGATGATGGTTTGAATGCCGTTTATAATTTGAGCAGCGGTCACAATTGGATCAATAGATTTCCAAGGTTCCGATCCATGGGATTGTTTGCCATGGACTGTTATCACAAAACCGTCAGCAGCGGCCAAAATCCCACCAGGCTTGTAGGTGATAGTTCCAACAGGAGTCGTGGAGGAAATGTGTAAGCCAAAGATGACATCGACGTCTGGATTTTTCATCACGCCTTCTTTTATCATCAGTTTTGCACCGCCTTCTTCACCTGTCGGAGCACCTTCTTCTGCTGGTTGGAAAATAAACTTGATAGTTCCCTTTAAGTCTTTTTGCATGCGACTAAGTACCTCGGCCGTACCCATCAATATTGCGACATGTGTGTCATGGCCACACGCATGCATGACGCCAGTAGGTTGATTGTTGTAAATGGTATTGACCTTTGAAGCCCATTCTAAGTTTACACGTTCGGTTACCGGGAGGGCATCCATGTCCGCTCTTAAGGCAATAACGGGTCCTGGCTTGGCTCCTTTTAAGATACCTACCACACCCGTATTTGCGACCCCGGTTTGTACTTCCATTCCCAAATCTCTAAGATGCTGGGCTATTTTGGCGGAGGTTTCAAATTCCCGGTTGGAAAGCTCAGGATGCTGATGAATATCGTGTCGC
>JABMNK010000060.1 GCA_013204595.1 Flammeovirgaceae bacterium | reverse complement strand
GACATAGCGCTAGATGACGGCCTGGGACACGTTGAGCGAGGCTGTGCCCATGGCCTGGTCCAGGCGGAACCACAATTCGCCGAGCGCGATCAGGCTGTATCCTTCGCCTTCCAGAGCGTTCAGCGCCTCATGTCCGATCAGGACAAGCGCCAGCCCCAGCAATATCCAGCCGATGATGCGTCCGGTTTTCATAAGTGTAGTTTTCCAACCATTTCACGCCAGCGTAACATAGGCCGGAAACGTCTGGAAACCGCCTGTTTCGCCCTTGCATAGCCACGTCCCGTTCGGCATTATCCGCCGCCGTGGAGGGGTGGCCGAGTGGTTGAAGGCGCACGCTTGGAAAGCGTGTATACCTTTACGGGTATCGGGGGTTCGAATCCCTTCCTCTCCGCACTAAATATTTAAAAATTAGATTAAAATTGTAATATTAACCAGTGACTAAACTGAATATGAAAAAGTTATTAAGTTATTTTATTTTGGCAGGAGCTCTGACCCTAACATCAATTGGTGCATTTGCACAGAATGAATCAGATTCTACAGACATGACAGCATCAGAGGATAGTGTTATAGCTGTTGAGGAGGAAGTCGCAGTCGAGCCAGCAGTAATGCAGGAAGAAGTTGTGCAAGAAGAAGCGAGCTTCCACCAAGTGGTGAAACAACAATTTATTGATGGAGGTCCGGAATTTATGGGCATCGTTTTAATTTGTTTGATTTTGGGCCTTGCTATATCAATTGAGCGAATTATTCATTTAAACATGGCTACTACCAATGTTACTAAATTATTGGCCAATGTCGACGAGGCGTTGAATACAGGTGGTGTTGAGGCGGCTAAGGAGGTGTGTAGAAACACGAATGGCCCAGTGGCTTCGATTTTTGTTCAAGGTTTAATGAGAATGTCGGAAGGTGTAGAGATGGTAGAAAAGTCTATTATTGCCTATGGATCGGTTGAGATGGGAAAGTTAGAAAAAGGTATGGTTTGGATATCATTATTTATTTCACTTGCTCCGATGTTAGGCTTCATGGGTACGGTTATCGGTATGATTGATGCTTTTGATGCGATTGCGGCTGCCGGGGATGTTTCTCCGTCACTAGTTGCAGGTGGTATTAAGGTGGCACTTCTAACCACAGTGGGTGGTCTAATTGTTGCGGTTATCTTGCAGTTATTTTATAATTACCTAGTGTCTAAAATAGATTCTTTGGTAAATAGTATGGAGGACGCATCTATTACATTGGTTGATATGCTTGTTAAGCATAAACTGAGCAAATAATTTTAAAAAAAGAAAAGTATGGATCTTATAGACATTGGATTAATTGGTAGTTATATACTTATTGGTCTTTGCACACTATCAGCAATTATTATCCCACTAGTTCAAGCGTTTGGTGATCCCAAGTCATTAGTTAAATCTGGGTTGGGTGTTGCTGTGATGGTAGTTGTATTTTTTGGGTCTTACCTAATGGGAGATGGAAGTACTGGAGGAATAGATGAGACTACGTCAAAGCTTGTTGATGGTGGAATTATCACAACCTATGTGTTCTTTTTCGCGGCCATAGGGGGAATTGTATATACGGAAGTATCTAAAATTTTTAGTTGATATGTCTAGAGGAAAGAATAAAAAACCACCCGAGGTTAATTCCGGTTCGATGGCAGATATTGCTTTCCTGCTGTTAATCTTCTTTTTGGTTACCACAACGATAGCAAATGATAAAGGACTTTTGCTGAGGTTACCTCCTCCGCCAGACCCTAATCAAGAGCAATTGGACATTAAAATTCCTGATCGGGCGATTTTCACAATTCTTGCCAATTCGAAAGACCAGCTATTAGTTGAAGGTGAGCCTTTTGATGGTACGATGGATGAATTAAAAGATGAGGTAAAAAAATTCATTTTGAATTTTGGGAATCCTACGACTGAAGGTGTTCGGATTTATAATACCTTACCTTCTAAGATGAAGGCTTTTGTAACTGCAAATGGTCGAAATCCTGAATCATCAGATGACCCAACCAATTTGAAGGCAATTGTATCATTTAAATCGGCAAGGGGAACGAGTTATGATTTGTACATAGGGGCATTAGATGCTATGAATGCTGCGTATAATGAAATCTATGCCGAACGTGTTGGCATAACAGCAGAAGAGTGGCTGACCTTAGATAGAGACTCAGATTTACAAAGAGATCTTTATGAGCGAGGGCGTGATGGGATTCCTAGAGCAATATCAATTGCAGAACCGGATTAAATATTAGAGCTAAAATTTATGTCAAAATTTAAAAAGAGTTCAGGTACTTCTCAGGAAATACCTACAGCGGCGTTGCCAGATATTATTTTCATGTTGCTTTTTTTCTTTATGGTTACTACTGTAATGAGAGAAACTGACATTTTGGTAAATCAGAAAATTCCAAAAGCGACTCAGCTCACCAAAATCGAGAGGAAGTCTCTGGTGAGTTATATTTATGTTGGAGAACCTAAAAATGTAATCTTATTTGGATCAGAACCCAAAATACAGGTTAACGATGTTTTCATAACGAAGGAGGATGTAATAGGATTTGTAAATACCGAAAAGGATAAATTGGATGAAGTTGAAAGGGATCAGATAACGATGTCATTGAAGGTCGACGTAGAAGTAAAAATGGGTATTGTGTCAGATATTCAACAAGAATTACGAAAGGCAAATGCGCTTAAAGTGTTGTATACAACGATGAGAAGAATTGCTGAAGATTAATTAATATTTTCAGTATAATCAATAATAAAGAGGGCCCTAAAAAGGGCCCTCTTTTATTTTTTAATTGTATGCTTTAGGCTCTAAGAAGGGTAACCAGTCGTCTTGATTTCGATGATTTAAGTTTTTTAAATACATAACGAATGAGGGTTTCACTGGATTTTTATTCAGTTTCATATTTATTTCGCCAATCAGATGATCTCCTTTTTTTGCGTTACAGGAGCGGCATGCGGTCACTAGATTGGTCCAAATTGATTTTCCTCCTCTTGATCTTGGTATTACATGATCAAGGGTTAGATCATTTGATTTCCCACAGTACTGACATAAAAATTGATCTCTTTTGAAAATATTTGTTCTACTCAGCGTGACGCTCTTGTGAGGAATGTTGATATATCGATTGAGTTTGATCACTGATGGATAGGGGAAAGACTTATTGATACTTCTCAACAATCGATTTTTTGATTGTGCGATTAGGTCAGCTTTGCAATTGTAGAGTAATAGGAAGGAGCGATTAACAGTGCATATGGTGAAAGGACTATAGTCTTGATTTAATACAAGAACATTCATGATTACAACCTAGTTTGATTTAGTTCTCTTTCTTGGTCTTTCCTCTTGAGACTATCTCTCTTGTCATGCAGCTTTTTTCCTTTAGCCAATGCTATTTCCATTTTGGCGAAACCGCGGCTGTTGATATATAATTTAGTAGGAATCAGCGTTAACCCTTTTTCTTCCGTTTTTGCCCTTAGTTTCTCTATATCTTTTTTACTCAGTAGTAATTTTCTTTCTCTAGTTGGTTCATGATTGTAATAGGAGCTTTCTATATAGGGAGAAATATTCATAGATCGTACAAATAATTCACCCTTACTTACGATGCAATGCGCTTCCTGTAATGAGGCCTTCCCTTCACGTATTGATTTTATTTCACTCCCCAATAACATGATACCAACTTCCAACTTTTCAATAAGCTCATAGTTAAACTGAGCCTTTCGGTTTCGAATGGAAATGTCATTGGCAAATCTGTCCTTTTTGTTTTTCATTTAAAATTTAAATCTAGGGTGTGGCGCATCGGTCAAATTCGCAAATTTATTGTAAGGAAAATAAAGATGCCCAGTGAGTGCAATCATCGCAGCATTGTCAGTACAGTATTGAAAATCTGGGATATAGGTGGACCAATTGTATTGTTCGCTCAATTTACTCAATTGAAGTCTCAACTCGCTATTAGCGGCAACGCCGCCAGCCAGTGCGATTTCTTTTATCCCAGTTTCATTTGAGGCGAGTACCAATTTTTTCATAAGCATTGATATCAGATGTTGTTGATAACTGGCACAAATATCATGAATGTTTTCTTGTATAAAATTAGGTGAATGTTTCTGCTGGTCTTTTAAAAAATACAATAACGATGTTTTAATTCCGCTGAAAGAAAAATTCAAACCACTGACGTTTGACTCTGCAAATTGAAACCTATTGCTATCTCCTTTTTTGGCATATTTGTCTATAAAAGGGCCACCTGGATAAGGAAATCCCAATAGTTTGGCACCTTTATCGAAGGCTTCACCGACGGCATCATCTATGGTATTCCCCAGTTCAATCATTTCGAGCGGTCCGATTACTTTTATTATTTGCGTGTGCCCGCCGCTGACAGTAAGGCATAAGAAGGGGAAGTTTGGTTTTGGATCATCAATAAAGTTGGCAAGAATATGAGCTTTCATGTGATGTACATTGATCAGTGGTATATTTAACGCATAAGATAAGCTTTGAGCGTATGAATAACCAACGATCAGTGCGCCTAATAAGCCTGGCCCTTGCGTGACTGCAATAGCCGATAAATCATCAAAGGTTATTTGTGCGTCATTTAATGTGGAGTGAATGACAGTAACTATATTTTTTTGATGGGCACGAGAGGCAAGTTCCGGTACGACTCCTCCGTAATCTTTGTGAACAGATTGTGTGGCGATAATATTATTTATTACTTTGCCATCAATACATACAGACGCCGAAGTTTCGTCACATGAAGACTCAATACCAAGTAGGATCGTTTTCATTTTAAATGTTATTGACAGGTTTTGAAAAATAAAATTACAAATATAGTCAAGTCGGTCATAAGATATTTGGTTTATGCACTAGGCCTTACGTTATTAATCTTTGCATTATTTTTTGTTTTGCTTAGATTTTATGTCATCCAAGAATATTTTGTTAATTCTTTGACTCAAAACATTTCAGGAAGTACGGAACATCAGATCAATGTAGGTCAAGTGAATGTCGATTGGTTTGACCAGATCAGGATAAATACTATTACCGTTGATGATCTAGATGAAAAACGAATGTTATCCATAAGTGATTTGATAATAAATTATGATCTATGGGATTTGTTGAGCAGGGGTGATTTCACGATTAACGGGATTTATATCGAAAAAAATCATATTAATTTAAGGAAAAACACAACGTCTCAGCGCTGGAATGTAGAAGTATTTTTGAATTCTTTGAGAGAAGGCCAGCGTGAGGGCTCGCTTTTTGATCGCCTTTTGATTGAAAATTTAAATTTCCATCAAACGGTTATTAGGTTAGAAGACCTTTCTGAGACACAAAGAAACAGTATCGGAATAGATTCGAATTACAAGGAAGTTATTATTGATGAGCTATTGATAGAAAAACTACAATTACAAGCAGACTCTGTGGTATTAAATATCGCTTCTCTAGTGGCATATTCAAGATTTCTTCCTTCACTTTCGATTAAATCTTTTGAAGGGAAAGTAATTTTAAATCACGATCAAATCAATTTTAAAGAATTTTCTCTTCAAACGGAAAACAGCCATATTGGAAGTTCATTAAGTGTTGATTTTAATCGTGGATTGGGTGGGGAGATTTTAGTTGATAGTTTGAAGTTTAATTTAGCGTTAGTGAATTCAGTAGTGGATCTGCAGGAACTGTCTTCGTTTTTGAAAACACCATTAAAATCCACCCTACTTCAATTGGAGATGGATGTAAAGGGAGATCGATCAGTATTGGAGGTTTCTAGAATTCATGGAAGCTTGGAATCAGGGAGTTTCATTATGGGAAAAGCAAGCATAAGGGATATTATGGATTTGAGTGCCATGGAGGTCGTGATTGATGTAGAATCCTCAATGTTGGCTGAAGAAGATGTTAATTTTTTTACCAAATCCTACCATTATGGACCAATGAATTATCAAGGGGACATTAAATGGAACTTAGATCATTTGGTTGTGAATGGGCTTGCGTCGGCTGCTTTTGGGAAATTCCGCACTGATATAAGTTTAGAAAATTGGAGGGATATTGAAAGCATTGGCTACGCTGGAAGCATTAATTTTAATCTAACACATTTAACTGATTTAACCGGGATTCAGGGTCTTGGAAATGCAGAAGGAACTGTGAACTTAGAAGGTAATGGATTGACATTAGGGGGCATTAGTGCCAAGGCCCTTATGAACATCAAACGTGCGGCTTATCTTGATAAGGTTTATGAAAAAATAGACCTTACTGTTGAGTTAGGTGATGATTTTTTGAATTTTTCTTTACTTATTGATGATGCAGATTTGCAAGGGGCAGGTAAAGGAATTTTTCACACGGGCAATCGCTCGCAGCTTGATGTTGATCTGATGATTGCTAAAGCGAATTTGAAAAATATGCACTTTTCTAAAGAAAGGTTTGATTTGGAATCAAATATGTCCTTACATCTCATGGGAATCAATTCGGGAAACTTAGTAGGTGATTTAAATTTTCATGATTTGAATTTGTTTATGGGAGATGAATTTTTTTCATTGGGGCCAATTAAGCTCGACTTTGACACGTTGATTGATCAAAGAATTATTATCGAGAGCCAAGATATTGATCTTATCGCGAGTGGTGATTTTGAACTCAAGGAAATTACTAAGGATCTTTTTGACTTATTTCAGAGATATAGAAATCCCATATATCTAGAACCACAAGGAAAGACTGTAATAGCAATCAATCAAATACCGTATAAATCTTCTTTAAAGGCGCATATTTCAGAAAGAGTTCCTATGGGTGCTTTTTTAGGTTTAAATCTAGATATGCGCGGAGAGATGGACTTAGATGTCATGTTTGAGAAGAATAGCCACCTTGCTGGAAATATTCATTTTGAGAAATTAAAAATTGACGAGCATTTTTTTTATAGCAATGATTTTTCAATATCGGTTAATGATGATAAAAATAATGATCTAGCAGCTAGTTTAAGCATATTATCAAAGGGGCAATCATGGCGAGATATGTCGGCTACTAGTAATTTATCTTGCTTATTAGATTGGAAAAATGATTCCTTAAATGGGGAATTACACTGGATTCAATCAGAAAATGGCTTCAAAATGGATTTGTATTCGCAGCTTATTCTAGAGCCAAAAATGCTGCATTTTAAATTATTACCTTCAACAATTGAAATACTTAATCAACCGTGGGTAGTCAACCAATCAAATTCTATTAAGATCGATAAAAAGAACATTTCTATTGCCAAATTTGAACTATCACAGAGTAATCAATTAATAGGAATTCAAGGAATTTTTGATGAAAAGGGAACCTCTAAACTTGATCTTTATGCGCATGATTTTGAGCTGATGAATCTAGCGCCAATCATTAACTTACCAATCAATGGAAAGGTTAATGGGACAGCGGAATTAAAGCGACTAGCCACTGAAGATCATTGGTCAATCAATTCTGACGTCAATTTATTGAACCTTGGTTTGGATAATCATAAAATAGGTGATCTGAGTGGATCGTTTAAGTGGCTAAATCTAGAGAATCGATTTGCTACAAATTTACGATTAGTTAGCAATAATGTTGAGACGGCTTGTGTATCTGGTTTTATTTTACCTTTTAATGACTTAAATCAAATTGATCTATTAGTTCAGTTTGATAATATGAGGGTTAATTGGCTAGAGACTTTCTTTAAAAATAAAATAAATGGGGTGGATGGATTTGCCAATGGGGTTATAAACATCAATGGTTTATTTACAAATCCGCAGTTAATTGGACAGGCAACTTTATTTGATGGAATGCTCACCTTGGATTATTTAAATACCAAATATTTCTTTTCTGGAACCACTTATTTTGATAAAAATAGAATTGATTTTGGTCGTGTTAGCCTATCTGATAGATATCAAGGAGAAGGTCAAATGATCGGGCATATTATCCTCGATCGACTGAGAGCTAAGGAGCTAGATTTGAATTTAATATTTCAAAATATTGAAGTATTAAATACGGTCAAGAATCAAAATAAATTGTATTACGGAACTGCTTTTGGTACGGGTGACGCCCATTTCTTTGGCCCTATATCGGAGATGATAATTGATCTTAATGTTAAAACCGATGCAAATACTCGAATTAAAATCCCATTGGAATCACAATCCGAATTTGAGCTAAAGGATTATATCATTTTCAATAATCCGCAAGATATATTAACCCTGTCAAATGTGAAAATAGAAGCGCTCACTGCTACAAATGGTATTCAATTAAATATGAATCTGGAAGTTACTGATCAGGCCTATGCAGAATTGATCTTTAATGATCAAACAGGCGATATCATAAGAGGGAAGGGGGAAGGTAATTTGCTAGTAAAAATAAGTTCTTTGGGAGAATTTGAATTATTAGGTCAAGTGGAAATAAAGGAAGGGGCTTATAATTGGACTTCTGATTTCTTGAATAAAGAATTTCAAATTATTCCTGGTGGCATTGTTTCATTTTCCGGAGATCCCTATAAAGGAGTAATTGCCATAGAGGCTTCCTATCGACAGCTTGCGGATCCGAATAGTTGGACGGGACAAAAAAATGAAACAAGTAAAAAGGGAGCTGTTTTGGTAATATTAGCATTAGATGGACTCATAGATAACCTTAATCTTAATTTTAAGTTGGCCTTAGATAATAGTGATTTAACATCAAATAGCAATACTGAATTATATGACATTATTACGGCAATTAATGCCAATGATCTTGAATTAAAGAGGCAAGTCTTTAGTCTCTTGGTTCTAAAGCAATTCGCCCCAAACAACAGCCTTATTTCTTCAGATCAGTTGGTAACAGGATTTGGAAATAGCGTGAGTGAGTTTGTTAGTAGTCAGCTTAGTTACTGGTTGAATGGCGTAGATGATAATCTTGACGTTAGTATAGATCTTGCCAAAATGGATCAGACGACGGCACAAATATTTGAATTAAGATTGGGCTATACTTTTCTTGAAGGCAGGTTACGGTTAGAAGGAGGTAGCTTTTTAAATAAAAGTCAAAACAAATCATCTGGGGTAGGTAATTTCATCGGAGATTGGGCCTTTGATTATATTCTTACCGAAGATGGTAGATTAAGACTCAAAATTTTCAGTCAAACCAATCAATTTTATTATCCTCAAAATAACTCAGTGCAGGCGGGATTGAGTTTACAATATGTGAGATCATTTAATAAATTGAAAGAGTTACTTCAAATTTCAAAAAAGAAGCGTGCATTGTTGTCTAATGAAGAGAACCTTTTGATTGTACCCATTTCAAAGTAATAAACTAATGTTTACCTTTGAACGGCAAGCGAGCTCATCGCCTCGCAATAGCGAGGAGGAAAGTCCGGGCAGCATAGAGTACCGTACTTCTTAACTAGAAGTCTTTTTGTGAAAAAAGGAGAAAGTGCAACAGAAAATATACCGTCCTGAGGTTTTGGGATAAGGGTGAAAAGGTGAGGTAAGAGCTCACCGGTTTTAATGTGAATTAAAACGCATTGTAAACCTTACGTGCTGAAAGGTCAAATAGGTCTTGCTTTTAAGAGTTACTCGCTCGTGCAAGATGGGTGGACCGTTGGATCCCAAGAGTGATTTTGGGACTAGATAAATGATGAGACAGTGCTGAGATTCATCTCTGCATGGTACAAAACCCGGCTTATTTGCTTGCTATTTTAATTTTTATTTATGGCGGATATTTTAGTTGTTGATGATGAAAGCAGTATTCGGGAAACGTTAGTTGAGATTCTTGAATATGAAAATTATAAAGTTGCTCAGGCCGCAGACGGACTGGAAGCGCTTAATTATTTAAAAATCAATAAGGTTGACGTAGTACTCTGTGACATCAAGATGCCTAAAATGGATGGTATGCAGTTATTAGAATGGGCGCAGACTGAAGGAATTGACGCTGCCTTTATCATGATCTCAGCGCAAGGCACTATTGAGACGGCTGTAGCAGCAACTAAAATAGGCGCTTTCGATTTCATACAAAAACCACCTGATTTGAATAGGATGTTACTTACTATTCGAAATGCAATTGACAAGGAAAATCTCATTAAGGAAACCCGTACCCTCAAAAGAAGAATAAGTAAGACATCCGAAATTATCGGTAATTCAAAGATCATTATGGAAGTCAAGGGTACCATAGAAAAGGTAGCCCCAACGGATGCGCGTGTTTTAATTATTGGTGAGAATGGAACAGGGAAAGAGTTGGTTGCAAAATGGATTCATGAAAAAAGTAATAGGTCTAAGAAAAATTTGATAGAGGTAAACTGTGCCGCTATTCCCAGCGAGTTGATTGAAAGTGAATTGTTTGGGCATGAAAAAGGATCCTTTACTTCGGCACACAAGCAGCGGATTGGAAAATTTGAGCAAGCCCATCTTGGAACAATATTTTTAGATGAAATAGGTGATATGAGTCTGACAGCTCAGGCCAAAGTCTTGAGAGCGTTACAAGAAAATAAAATCACTCGGGTGGGTGGTGAAAAGTCAATAAGTATTAATGTCCGAGTGTTGGCGGCGACAAACAAAAATTTGAAAGAAGAAATCGCGTTGGGTAATTTCCGGGAAGACCTTTATCATAGACTTAGTGTAATTATTATTGACGTTCCACCTTTAAGAAGTAGAAATAAAGATATAGAAGAACTTACCTACTATTTTTTGAACGAAATTTGCGCAGAATACGGTATTTCATTAAAAAAAATTTCAACAGAAGTGCTAAATAGAATTAATGGATATAATTGGCCTGGAAATATTAGAGAATTACGAAATATTATCGAACGACTGATTATTTTATCAGACAAAGAAATCACTACTAAAGAAGTTTCACTCTATACTAATCTCTAGCTGAATTTTATTAATTATGCTTTTATAGCCTCTGATGAAGTAGAATCAATTGTGTTTAGGTGAGAATAAGTTGGACAAAGTTTTTGAGAACATGATCCTAAACCTATTACAACTAAAGAAATTAATATTAATTTTTTCATATTTTTGCTTATTTCTTTGTAAACATAATTAATCCTTTCGATAATAGTTCTTATATCGATATAAATGTTAGTGTATAGAAATATGTCATCGAATATCGTTATTATAATTGATTGCATCCTCGGATGTCAGAATTATCAAATCTACCGATTACATTGAAATAATTATTGTCCATTGCAATGCCTAAATCTTTCGTTTCAATAAAGGCACAGGTACTGACATTGGCCAAGTCGATGATATTGATTCCGCCATTACTTTTTGTGTTAAGATAGGTAAAGGGATCATTTATGTCCCTAAACAGGCATTTGGCCCAGGGTGGAAATCTCAATAAACCATCTGTTTTGGCGTAGGCTTGAGAGGTCAGTTCAGTCATCCCATATTCTGTATTAATATGATTAATATTAAAGCCTTGACATAATTCCTGATGTAAATGCGCTCTTGTAATTTCTTTTTTCCTGCCCTTCATTCCCCCCGTTTCCATTATCTTTAAATGCTTATTAGGGATATCAAGGAGTGCTAAATCGAGCAGCGCGTAGCTTACACCAATAAGTATTTTTTCTACTGAATCATTGAATATAGAAGGGAGGCTCGAATCATCAGATGAGAGGAAGCCTGATCCTATTTGACTATGCGACATGAAGTGATCAACCATTTCAACAAGAGATGAGTGACCTTGTTCTTGATAGGAAGGAAGTAAGGCCAGTATCCGATACTGGTTGAGAGGTCCAAAAAAATGCTCGAAAATGGATTTTGAAATTTGATGATAGAATTCGACATCCCTCACCAAATTTTTACTTCTTGTGTTTTGAGTAGTACCACTTGATAGAAAAGTTTTTTGTGGAGACCAGTTTTCAGATTTAATTTGGTGTGTTTTGAAAAATTCAATGGGTAAAAAAGGAATATCTTCTAATTGCCTAATTTCGTCTTTATTTATTTTAAGATGAATACAATAGGAGCGATAAGTGTCGTTGGTATGATATTGGTAGTCGAATAACTCAAGGGATTTGTCCAGAAAGTTATTTTCATTTATTTCTAGGATATCATTTGTAAAATTTTGGTAAAAACTCATTAAAATATCGTGTATGAATTAAATATGAATGGTCATTAACTATGAATGGTAAAGATAGAATTACCTTCGTTTATTTTGATAAAAACGCTTACTTTGCTTTGTAATAAGATGAATATAAAAAGTTTTACATTTTTAATTACTGTTTTCCTAATAGGCTGCTATGATCCTCCTGAGTTGTCGGTTGAACCTGCAATATCATTCAATAAGATCATCTTTGTAGAGGTAGATGGGGCTTCTGATAGTTTAATTTTGACATTTAATTTTCAAGATGGAGATGGTGATATAGGTCTCGATGCTAATGAACTAGCACCACCTTATCATACATTCAATTATGTGGTTGAACAGTTACCGTCAAGCTATAATCCGATTGAATTTGGTCAATCCCAATTTTTAGAGCCGCTTCAATTGGCTGTAATTTATAATGAAGAGATTATATTGTCAGGTAGCTATGATGCTTCAGGCGGCTTACCACCTTATGGATGTGCCGATTATATTATCGTTATGGATGAACAAGCAAGTCCAGGAGATTCTGATCAAACCGACACCTTACTCATTGAAAAAAACATTTATAATAAAAACATTTACGTAGATTTTTACAGAAAGATAAGAGGGGAATATCAATTAATTAATGATGATTTTAGTCAAGGGGGGTGTGTGGAGTTTTTTAATTCTCGAATACCAGTTTTTGATGAGAATAATATAGGACGTGTATTAACAGGGGATATATCATTCTCGATGCTCTCTCAAGGATTTAAGCAAACTTTCAAAAACGATTCTATTAAGATGAGCTTTTATATTTATGATCGAGGTTTAAACAAGAGTAATGTGGCTGAAACACCCGACTTTGTTTTGGCTAACATTACCAAATAATAAATTAGATCTCTAGGAATGTCTGGGGATCTCGCTCATGCATAATACTATAAGCCATCTCAAATAAATCTTCTACGCTTGGTTTTGAAAAATAATCCCCGTCTGAGCCATAAACAGGGCGGTGATCTTTGCTAGTCAATGTTCGAGGAGTAGTGTCTAACCATTGATAGCCATCACCTTTTTCAAGGACCTGCTGCATCATAAAGGCGGAAGCGCCACCCGGAACATCCTCATCGGCAAATAGAATGGCATTGGTCTTTTTTAAAGAGTGAACGATGGTCCCATTCAAATCAAAAGGAAGCAAGGTTTGAACATCTATAATTTCAATAGAAATGCCATAATCTCGCAGCAGTTCGGAAGCCTCTAAGGCGAGTCGGCACATGGAGCCATAGGTTACCAACGTTAAGTCCGTCCCCTCCAATAAAATCTCAGGAATGCCTAGTGGCGTGCGCATTTCAAAAATATTTTCTGGTATTTTTTCCTTAAGTCTGTAGCCGTTTAAGGTTTCAATAACAATGGCAGGGTCGTCAGACATCAGTAAGGTATTATAGAAACCGGCGGCTTGAGTCATGTTTCGAGGCACCAATACATGAATACCTCTTAGTGAGTTTAAAATCATGCCCATTGGCGACCCTGAATGCCACATGCCTTCTAATCTATGACCTCTTGTCCGAATGATTAAAGGAGCTTTTTGACCGCCTCTTGTCCGATGATGGAGGGTGGCCAAATCATCAGATAATGTTTGAATTGCATAAATTAAATAGTCTAAATATTGTATTTCAGCAATCGGCCTCAAGCCTCTTAGGGCCGCTCCAATCCCCTTTCCAATAATAGAATTTTCTCTTATTCCGGTATCCATTACGCGGAGTGCACTATATTTTTTTTGAAGCCCTGAAAATCCTTGATTTACATCTCCTATTTCCCCGACATCCTCACCCAATGCAAAAAACAATGGATTAGTGGCCAAATGATGATCAAAGCAAATATTTAAAATTTTCCGACCGTCGACCCAAATGGGATCCTTACCATATACAGGTTTAACTCCGACTATTTTGTTGGCAGCTTCTTCTGATTCGCTTGAGAGATGAGAGCTGTAGTCGTTTGAATATTCTTCATATTTATCAGAAAGCCAATTTTTTAATTCACTTTTCCCTTCACTTTTATTTTTTGTTAGCTCCCAAAGTACCGTACGGCAGGCTTTGAAAATATCAGCTCTTAAAGGAGTGGCATTTTCTTGAAGCTCTCTTTGGATATTTAAGAGTTGGATTTTATGTGGAGAGGCTTTGATAATAGCCGATATAATACCCACAGCAATCTTTTGATCTGCTTTTATATTTTTAATATAAGCACTCCACGCTTCATTTCTAGAATTCTTTGCAATCGATTTGGCTTCTTTTTCCAATTGATTAAGATCCTCCGAACTCGCTAACTTTTCCTCCAAAATCCATTCTTTCATTTTGAGGTTACAATCAAAACGCTGCTCCCAGAGCAAGCGATCGTTGGATTTATATCTTTCATGTGAGCCTGAGGTAGAGTGACCTTGCGGCTGAGTAAGCTCTGTTACGTGGACTAGGCAGGGTATGTGCTCTTTTCTTGCTAATTCGGTGGCTTTCTGAAAAGTGGCTACTAATTCGAGATAATTCCAGCCTCTGGCGACCATTATTTCAATTCCATTGCTGCCATCTTCTTTTTGGAATCCCTTCAAGGCTTCGGAAATACTTTCTTTGATAGTTTGGATTTGATTTGGAACAGAGATTCCATAACCATCATCCCAAACCGCCAATACGATCGGAATCTGAAGGACTCCCGCGGCATTCAATGACTCAAAAAAATGCCCTTCAGAAGTAGAGGCATTGCCAATAGTCCCAAAGGCTACCTCATTGCCATTATGAGAGAAATCATCATAACTGGCTAGTTCAGGATTGTTTCTGAATAATTTGGAGGCCAAACCTAAACCTAACAATCGTGGCATCTGAGCAGCGGTTGGCGAGATATCTGAACTCGAATTATACTGATCCATAAGCACCTTCCAATTGCCAAGATCGTCAAGACTTCTACTGCCAAAATGACCATTCATCATTCGGCCGGCAGAAGAGGGATCATGCTTGATGTCTGCATGGGCATAAAGTTGGGCGAAAAATTGTTGAGGTGAGAGCTCTCCGAGCGCCATCATCAAGGTTTGATCCCGATAATAGCCAGACCGCCAATCACCTTTCATAAACACCTTGGAAAGAGCAATTTGAGCAACTTCTTTACCATCGCCAAAAATCCCAAACTTGGCTTTGCCCATGAAAACTTCTTTGCGACCCAAAAGACTTATTTCTCGACTTATAGATGCTAACAAATAGTCATCTAAAATTTGTTTTGTTGATGAATCCGTAGTCTTGTGGGGATTAATATTCATAGGCGCATCGTGGGCGAAATCTATTTTTTTAGCATACAAGTTTAACAATAAAAGGTTATAACTCAATTCTTTTGGAATAGGTAATATTTTTTTTTCAAAAAATACATAGCCTTAAACGATAGAAAATAAAGATAAATTTGAATTATACGAAAGATAATATCGGTACATAGAATTCCAACATTCGTTTACATCTGAGTATTTTTTTTTTAAGAATCGAGCATTTTCGCTTTAATAATCTCGCAATTATATTTGTGTTTTTTCCACATTTATCAGATGGTTACGGTTATGAACATTGGAGTTCCAAAAGAGATTAAAAATAATGAAAATCGAGTGGCTTTAACTCCGAGTGGAGTGAAGGAATTGACCAAAAATGGGCATCAAGTATATGTTCAAGCGTCAGCAGGTGAAGGAAGTGGGTTTTTGGATTCAGCCTACACAGCAGTGGGTGCTCAGTTACTTGAATCAGCAGTAGAAGTTTTTGCTATTGCAGATATGATTATTAAGGTTAAGGAACCCATCGAATCGGAGTACGAGTTGATAAGAAAGGATCAATTATTATTTACTTATTTCCATTTTGCTAGTTATCAACCGTTAACGGATGCGATGATAGCTAGTGGTGCCATCTGTTTGGCCTATGAAACAGTTGAAAAAAGAGATAGGTCATTGCCTTTATTAATACCCATGTCGGAAGTGGCAGGAAGAATGGCCATCCAAGAAGGTGCCAAATATTTGGAAAAGCCGTTGAAAGGTAGGGGAATTCTATTGGGAGGAGTTCCCGGTGTTTTGCCAGCCAAAGTGCTGATTTTGGGAGGCGGAATCGTCGGAACAAACGCTGCGAAAATCGCTTCAGGAATGGGCGCAAATGTCATTATTATGGATGTCAATCTTTCTAGATTAAGATATTTGGATGAAATCATGCCGGCCAATGTAAATACCATGATGAGTAATGAATACAATATAAGAGGTATTGTAGCGAGCTGTGACCTAATCATAGGCGGGGTATTAATTCCGGGAGCGAAAGCACCTCATTTGATCACCAAGGACATGCTTAAATTGATGAAGCCGGGAACTGTTTTAGTTGACGTGGCGGTGGATCAAGGAGGATGTATTGAGACCTGTCGTCCGACGACTCATGAAAACCCCACTTATGTTATTGATGAGGTGGTTCATTATTGTGTAGCAAATATGCCTGGAGCGGTTCCATATACATCCACATTGGCCTTGACAAATGCCACGCTGCCTTATGTGATTCAGTTGGCCAATAAGGGTTGGAAAAAAGCATGTAAGGAAAATGATGAATTGAAATTGGGACTTAACGTTGTCAATGGTCATATTGTTTATGAAGGGGTAGCTGATGCCTTTGGTTATGCAAAGGAATTTGTTGAAACCTTTCTTTAAGTGAATTCAGGGAAATATGAAAGTTGTTTGTAGGATTTTAGGTCGGCGGATTTTTGCCACACATAATGCTTCATGCCGTTGGTTATTGCCAAACAGGTAGCGTGATAGTTTTGATTGTAGATGCTGATTTGTTCAATAGTGGAGGATGTTAGTGGGATATGTGCCGCTTTACATTCGACCAGTAGGCTAATCTTTCCTTTTCGATCGTATACGTGAATATCTGTGCGTTTCTGAGAATTTAAATAATGATGACCCTTTTCAATATTAATGAGTGCTTTTGGATAGTTGAGGTACTCGACCAGTAAATGAATAAAATGCTGCCTCACCCATTCTTCGGGGGTAAGAACTAGGTATTTATGCCTAATAAAATCTTTGACATAGGCTATTTCATCTTTCCAAATAATGTCAGCTGCTATTTCCGGAAGATTAAGATTCGGAAGTTTGAGACTTTTCATGGGGGACTTTGACAAATACCAAAAAGGCCAATCCTATTATAAAGAAGAGCGCAAGTACTAAAATACTATTTCTCATGCTCCCAGTGAGTTGATCGATTAATCCGTAGGCAAAGGTTCCTAATACCACACTTATGTGGAAAGTAACATCGTAAAAGGAGAAAAAAGAAGTATGGTCATCCGAGTCGTTTGGAATCAATTTTGAGAACGTGGCACTGGATAGAGCTTGAAAACCTCCGATAACCAAACCTACGAGTCCCG
>JABMNK010000059.1 GCA_013204595.1 Flammeovirgaceae bacterium | reverse complement strand
TTCTTTTAATTGCACTTTAAGTTTATCTGTTTTTTTATTTCTTTCTTTTCTTATTTTTTGTTGCTGCTTTTGGTTTCCAGTAGTGGTGAGTTTCGCTATGTATTTTGTTTCCAAAAGGGCCAGTTTTTCATTTATTTTTGCGGTATCATAATGGTTTAGGCCAAGTTCATAGCTATATACTTGATGGGAGATGGGTAGTATACCAAAAAGTCGCTTGTTGGATTTTTGAATAATTAGTTTTTCAGCTTCTTTTTTTTGATCGGTTGAAAGTCCGATTATTTTCGGATCTTTGGAAATTAATTTTTCATCTTTTTCCAAATACCGATAACCTAAACATGAGGTCATGAGGTAGGATAATATTGAATAGAGAATAAAATGTCTCAAAATAAAAATAGGATAGCAGTCAAATCGGAACTTAAATTCATAAAGTCACTCAAACTTAAAAAAAATAGAGTGAAAGAAAATATGTTTATTGTTGAGGGGCTCAAAAATGTTCTAGAATTGTTGAATTCTGATTTCAAAGTTTTGGAGGTTTATAGTACGGATGAATATACACATTACTTTAAGAAAATTTCTTATAAAGTAATCTCACCCGCACAGCTGACTCAAATCAGTACTTTATCCAACAATCAATCTTGCTTGGCATTAGCAAGATGTAAAGACTTAAGCAGTTATGAGGATTCATTGGATCATTGGACCATTGTTTTGGACGGCATCTCTGACCCAGGAAATTTGGGCACAATTATACGGGCCTTGGACTGGTTTGGATTTAACTATGTCATTTGCAGTAATAGCTGTGCCGATTTTTATAATCCTAAAGCCATTTCCGCTTCCATGGGGTCTTTTGCAAGAATTAATGCATTTTACATGGATATAGTGCCTTTCTTGAAAACATTTGAAGGCGATATTTATGGTTTGGACCTAGAGGGTCAACCACTGGATAAATTCAAGAATGCAAATAGGGCAGCCTTCGTTTTAGGTAGCGAATCACATGGTATTAGTGATGCAATAAAAGTGCTTCTTAAGGATAATTTGACCATAAAGAAATATGGTCAGGCCGAATCTTTGAACGTAGCTATGGCAACAAATATTTTATTATATCATTTACGTTCTTTTTAACTCAAGGTATTTATTGATGATCTGCTGCGTAGAGCTGTCATGCTGGGGATTTACAGAGTTATTTCTAATTTCTTTTAAGATAGTTCCGGCTAGTTGCTTTCCGAGTTCTACTCCCCATTGGTCAAAACTAAATACATTCCAGATCACTCCTTGCGCGAATATTTTATGCTCATAAAGTGCGATGAGACTACCGAGGGTTTCGGGTGTCAACTCATTCATGAATATAGTGCTAGTAGGCCTATTACCGGTAAAAACCTTAAAGGGCATTAGTTTTTTAATTTCATCATCGGTTAATCCCTGCATTTTGAGTTGCTTCTCAACGGTTTCAGGAGATTTGCCTGTCATTAAAGCTTCTGTTTTGGCTATAAAATTAGCTATTAGTATGTCTTGATGTGCGATCAATGCATGTGGTGGCTTTGCCGCAGCAATAAAATCACACGGAATGATCTTTGTTCCTTGATGAATCAATTGATAAAAGGCATGCTGACCATTGGTGCCAGGTTCACCCCAAATAATTTGTCCTGTTTGATGTGTGATTGTTTGGCCATTTCGATCAATTGACTTACCATTACTTTCCATATCTGCTTGTTGCAGATATTTGGAGAAATGAGCTAGGAGTTGATCATAAGGTAAAATTGCCTGGGTTTGGGCATTAAAAAAATTGTTATACCAAACGCCCAAAAATGCCATTAAGGTAGGTGCATTCTGTTCAAAAGGAGCTTCCTTAAAGTGCTTATCCATTTTCTCTGCACCTCGTAATAGGCTCAGGAAATTGTCATAGCCTACCGTAAGAACGATACTAAGTCCAATGGTTGACCACAAGGAATATCTTCCACCTACCCAATCCCAGAATTTGAACATATTGTTGGCATCAATGCCAAATTCGGTTACCTTTTGCTCATTAGTTGAGACAGCAACGAAATGCTTGCTCACATCCGATAGGCTTCCTTTCTTTAAAAACCAATGCCTTGCTGTTTTAGCATTGGTCATGGTTTCTTCTGTTGTAAACGTTTTTGAGGCGATAATAAAGAGCGTGGTTTCGGGGTCTAAATGCTTTAAGATATTGCTAATGTGATTGCCGTCGATGTTCGATACGAAATAGGGGGTAACGTCATTTCGCCAATAGGGTTTAAGTGCTTCGCAAACCATATTAGGGCCGAGGTCAGAACCGCCAATACCAATATTAACAATGCTATTAATTTTTTTGGAGGTAAATCCTGAATGCTGCCCACTTTCCACTTTTTGATTGAAAAGTTTCATTTTTTCAAGCTCATTGAATACCAAGGGCATGATGTTTTCGCCATCGAGATATATGGGATTATTATCTAGATTTCTAAGGGCTGTATGTAATACGGCTCTATTTTCTGTCTGATTAATCTTTTCACCTTCAAACATTGCTTTTTTGGCCAGCTCCAAATTGACTTCGGATGCTAATTTCTTAAAGAGACCTATTGTTTCTTGTGTGAGGTGATTTTTTGAAAAGTCAAAGAAAAACTTACCTTCTTCGAAGGATAGATAATCTATCCTTTTGGGATCTTGATGAAAAAGGTTGTTTAGCGTGGTGTTTTGAATTTCCTCGTAATGAGCTTGGAGTAATTTCCATGTATTGGTCTCGGTACAGTCAATATTAACGTGCATAGTCATTCTAGCCAAAAGGTTGATGAATTAAGTAATTTGTAAGGATTTATTGTCTGTTTATTAAAAACCACATGTAGAGGCCAAAACATACCAAGTAGATAAACCCCTCTATGCGGTCTAGTTTATACCTACCAAACGTATACATGAAGATAAATAACATGGCCGTTCCTGCCATTGAAATGTACAGATCTGTATTGAATTCGATATTAAAACCCAGTGGGGCGTGCACTGAAGTTGTCAATCCTAGGACCAGTAATAGGTTGAAGATATTTGAACCAATAATATTTCCAATAGCTAAATCTGAATTTTTCTTAAAGGCAGCCACTGCCGAAGTAGCCAATTCAGGTAGAGAGGTGCCTGCAGCCAAAATAGTGAGTCCAATAAGCTTCTCACTTACATCAAATGATCTTGCAATAATAATGGCGTTATCAACGATTAGTTGACCGCCAAATACCAATCCTGAAATTCCACCTATTATCATTAGCGCAGTTTTCAAGTTCCCATGAATTTTTGTATTATTGATTTCTGAACTACTAGGATTTTTCTTGATATTCATGAAAATATAAAATATAAAAAACCCAAAAAGCACCGGGAGTATGACCGCATCATAATGGCTTAATTGATTTGATTCGGCATTAAAAAACAAGACATCGTTGGCCAGTATGAAGAAGATAATCGTAATAACAACAGAAAATGGAATTTCTTTGAGCAGGGCATTTTTCCCGACAGTCAATGGATATATCATCGCAGAGACACCTAGGATCAAGAAGACATTAAAGATATTTGAACCAATAATATTTCCAAAGACGACGTCGTGGGTCCCCTCAGTGGTCATAACCGTACCTGAAATGAGATTGATTACCAATTCAGGTGCCGAGGTGCCCATGGCAACCACAATGAGCCCAATCATGATATCTGATACATGAAACCGTTTGGCAAGGGAGGATGCTCCATCGACCAGGAAATCAGCCCCTTTTATTAATAAGATAAAGCCCAGTGCTATTAAAAGAAAATGAATAAGTGTGGTCACGTTTATCTGTGCTTATATTAAGTATGAATGATCCAAGATTTAACCGAAATCAATATGGAGCTTAAAGTTGAAAAAAATCGAATCAATATAAGTATAATCTATGATTAATTTAATTCTAGGAATGAGTTTAAACTACCCAAAATAGTTTCTTACTATGATGGATAATTTTTCAATTTTATTTCTCAGCTCTGTTACTTTGTCTTGGTAATATAATCTATTATTTAGACTAGTGTTTACGGAAAAATAGATTTTTATTTTAGGTTCTGTGCCAGAAGGTCTGATGGATATTTTTGATCCGTCAGCTGTCATGAATTGTAAGACATTTGATTCATGACCCTCTAATTTAATAACGGTATTATCTATTAGATTTTTGTGCGTTAAGAATTGATAATCAAGCATTGATATCACTTTTATGCCGTCAAGAGATAGCGGTGGATTCATGCGAAAGTTGCTCATAATTTGTTGGATTTCTTCGGCACCTTTTTTTCCTTTTTTGGTGATTGCCAACAATCCTTCCTGGTATAATCCAAATTGAAGGGCCATATCTATTAAGAGATCAAAGAGCGTCTTATGATTAGCTTTGGCCCAGGCTGTGAGTTCAGCTATGATAGCACAAGACATGATGGCATCTTTGTCTCTTACTTGATCGCCAATTAAATACCCATAGCTTTCTTCCCCACCGCCAATAAAGGTCATTTTCCCTTCTAACTCATGTATTTTCTCTGCAATGTATTTAAAACCCGTTAGCGTATCCAAACAAATAACACCGAATCCAGTGGCAATGGCTTGTATTAGCTCTGTAGTCACAATGGTTTTGACTACATATTGAGCTCCTGTTAATTTGCCCTGCTCTTTCCATTTGGACAGCAAATAGTAAATCAGTAAAGCCCCTGTCTGATTACCATTGAGTAATTCAAAAACGCCAGCGTCATTCTTTGCCGCGATACCGACTCTGTCTGCATCAGGATCCGTAGCTAATACGAGGTCAGCATCTAGTTCTTTGCCCATTTTCAGGGCCAGTGTAAGCGCTTCCGCTTCCTCTGGATTTGGATAGATTACCGTAGGAAAATCGCCGTCAGGCTGTGCTTGTTCTGCTACGACATAGACCTGATTGAATCCGAAGTTCTTTAGAATTTGTGGAACCAAGGTTATGCCAGTTCCGTGTATTGGCGAAAAGACAATTTTTAAATCACTGAGGCTATTTTCAGCGGGTGTCCTTAAACTTAAATCAGCAATCATCGCTAGGTATTGCTCATCTATGGTCTCATCCAACTTATGAATAAGAGATGAATTCTTTTTAAATTGGACGTCATCTATGGACGCTATTGCCTGAACTTGCTGTATGACCAAGTCATCATGAGGTGAAATCAATTGGGCCCCATCGTTCCAGTAGGCTTTATAGCCATTGTATTCTTTTGGATTATGAGACGCAGTCAATACTACGCCTCCGTGACATCCAAGTTGCCGAACGGCATAGGTGAGAATGGGCGTTGGTCGAAGTTCTTTGAATAGATATACGGTTATGTCATTGGCACTAAATACCGAGGCGGTAACATCGGCAAAGGCAGCGGCATTATTACGGCTATCATAAGCGATGGCAACTTTAATTTTTTCATTAGGGAAGGCTATTTTTAAGTAATTTGAAAACCCTTGAGTCGCCATACCTACCGTATATTCATTGATTCTATTTGATCCAATACCCATTAAGCCCCGAAGCCCCCCTGTTCCAAAAACCAAATCTTTATAAAATGCCTCCTCAAATTCCGCCTTGTTTTCTTTTAATAATAAGATTTGGGCACGAGCTGCCGTTTTTAGTTTGCTGGAGTTCAACCACGATTTAGCCTTTTCGTCTGCAGTCATTTTAAGTTTTATTAATATTCTACTATTTTAACACAAGAACTTGAATTTCAATAAAAGGTAATCACTTAATTAGTAAGAGAAATTCATGCGGCATCATTTTAAATCAGTAACCTATTTTTTCTCTAACACGATTTAATACTTCTCTGGCTATTTTGTTAGCCTTTATTTCTCCTTTTTGAAGTTCCTTTTCCAAAAGGATTGGATTATTAATTAACTTTTCGTAAGCCTCACGTTCCTGTTTATACTTACTCAGGATTAATTCAAATAATTCTTGTTTGGCATGGCCGTAACCGTAATTGCCCGCAAGGTATTTATTCTTCAAGGAGGTTATTTCCTCTTCGGTCCCCAATAATTTATAGAGAGCAAATACATTGCAAGTTGTAGGGGCTTTGGGAGCTTCTAACGGCAAACTATCCGTGACAATAGACATAATGTTTTTCCTTAGGTTCTTGTCGGATTGGAAAATATCAATGGTATTTCCGTAAGATTTACTCATTTTCTTACCATCTGTACCAGGAATGGTCATGACTTGATCGTTAACTTGAGCTTCAGGAATAACAAAGGTCTCACCATATTTTCGGTTAAAGGCCATCCCGAGATCCCTTGTCATCTCAAGGTGCTGTTTTTGATCTT
>JABMNK010000058.1 GCA_013204595.1 Flammeovirgaceae bacterium | reverse complement strand
ACGAGAATAATTCTTTATTTTTTAGAAAAATCACCAAAGACATATTATTTTTTTAAAAAAATAAAATATTTAAAAAATCAATGATTTTAAACTCGCCCTATTTTGTTTATTAAAATTTATCTTTTTTATTTGAAGTATTAAACAAATAGTTGATTAGCAGTGGGTTAGGTCTGCTTAGGTATTGCAAATAACCTGTTTGAGGAGCGACGCAGCACGGCAGCCAAACTTATTTAATTTAAAGGGGAGAACTACTGCTAAAAGCGTAAGTTTTTTAACTGATAAAAAGAGATATTTGAGGTTACTAATGATTGATCCAAATTAAATCAAGAAATAATGCATAAAAATGTCATGGTATTGGGCGCCTTGTTGTGCGCCTCATCAGTGCTTATCGGCGCCTTCGGTGCTCATTTATTAAAGACAATACTTATCGAAAATGGTAGAACAGACACCTTTAATACCGCAATGAACTATCTTATTTTTCACTCTTTGGCTGTATTAATCGCAGGTATAACCTTGAAAAATGCCAAAGTCATCGCCGGGCTATTCGTTTTAGGTATCCTATTCTTCTCTGGCTCCCTAATCGCGTTGTCTCTCACCAACCTGACTTTTTTTGGCGCCTTAGCACCAATGGGTGGGCTGTCATTTATGATCGGCTGGTTACGATTGACTTATGCGATATCCAAGACTGCCTACTAACCTTATGACGGCTTAGGCGTCACATTGGTGACGATCATCACTCTTGAAGACTGATTAACAGCATTTGATAGGATAGTGATCACCTTGTTCTGTACGCCTACCTTACCAGTGCTGTTAAATTTAACTGTCAATTTGGATTTTTCTCCCGCAGGAATAGGCTCTCTCGGCCAAACAGGAACCGTACAACCACAGGTAGTCCGTACATCCTGGAGGATTAAAGGGGCCGTACCCGTATTGGTAAATTCAAAAACATGCTCGACAACGGTTCCCTGTACGATGTCACCAAATTCAAATTTTTCTTCGACAAAGCTGATCTTAGGACCATTGACCGGGCCTTCAAATACTGCTGCATCCTGAGCGAAGGAATTGAACGCAATAAACAACGCAGCTATAAACGTATATCTTTTCATGTTTTTCTACAGTTAAAATAATTGACATGGTAAATTTATCGAATTGATTAATCATTTTAGCACAATAATGGATTATGATCTCAAAAATTTTATGAATAAAAGCCCTCGCGTGAGGGTTTGCGGTCTTCATTTAACCAAAAACGGCATTTTATTACTAAAGCACCAGGGTATAGGCGGCGGTGATTTTCTGTGGGCACCTCCAGGTGGGGGCATAGATCAAAATGAAAATGCCAAGACTGCATTGGTCAGGGAGTTTAAAGAAGAAACCAATTTAGATGTTGAAATAGGTGATTATTGCTTCACCAATGAATACCAAGATACCCAGGTACATGCTATTGAACTCTTTTTTGAGGTGAAAGTAACTGGCGGAACACTCGCATTGGGTAGGGATCCAGAATTAGTTGAGCAAATTTTATCGGATGCACGATATATGCCCTATAAGGAGATCAACCTATTAAATGATCTAAATAAACATAACGCCTTTCAATTCTGCTCTGACGCCACTCAAATTAATAAACTACGAGGTTATTATTTTTTTCAAAATATTTGAGCCTTAGCCATTCTTTTGAAGGCTTAAAATTGTTATAATTGTACTTAAATTTTTAAAAAATGTCCAGGATTAAAATCTTCACAATAATATTCGCGCTAACCTCAGTAGGTTTGGCCTATTATCTTTTCAATTCGATAAACACAAGTATCGTAGAATCTAAAAGAATTGCAACCATGGAAACAGCCGTCATTGGACGGTTAAAAATGATCCGGGATGCAGAAATTGGCTATAAATCAGTTAAAGGTTCGTATACCAGCGATTGGGATCAATTATTAAATTTTATTGATTCTGGTTCATTTTATATTACCCAGCGTACAGAAACTATTATTCCATTGGAATATGGAGGAGACAGTACTTATGTAGAAATTGATACGCTCGGTACAGTAGGTGTCAGGGATTCGTTGTTCAACACTGTGAGATTTCCGAAATTCAATTTGGCTGATCTCCCTTACGTACCAGGCATAACACCCAAAGTAAAATTCAATATTTGGACAGATAAGATCAAAAGATCAAACTTAATGGTGGATGCTATTGAAGTTTGGAATCCCTCTCCTATTGATCCAACTAGAAACGAAGACAGTGAGATAAATATCAAAAAACCACTTAGATTTGGATCTAGAACCAACATTACTACAGCCGGTAATTGGGAGTAAATTGGACCCAGAAGCAAGCCATTCCTATCTTCTTTTAAAAAGGATAAAAGATGATGTCTTCAATACCGAAGACATGCACAACTATGAATTATCCCTAATGATTGGCCTGAATGATTTTCAGTTTTGCATCGTCAACCAAAATCAAAGGGTCGTCTTATTTGAAAGTTATTTATTTGAATCTGTCAAGACCGTCAATTCAAGGGTTCATGCCTTGATGGAAATATTTAAAAACAATCACGTTCTGATGGCAGGTTTTTGGAAAACGATTAGGGTCGCTTTCAAAACACATAAATACACTTTGGTCCCCAATAATCTATATGAAGAAACTTCAAATCTTGATTATCTAGAGGTAAACAGCCGTATCAATACTACCATAGAAACAACGCATCATTATGAACATTCTGAGCTCAAACTAGTCAATATCTATGTTGGGGATTTCAGGATATTACAGTGGCTAAAATCTATCTACAAACTCAAAAAGCTTATCATTTTACATCAAGGCAGTGCCTTAATTGAAGGAATCAGGAAAATCCAACAGGATGTTGATA
Organism: Flammeovirgaceae bacterium; assembly: GCA_013204595.1. Classification (GTDB taxonomy): domain Bacteria; phylum Bacteroidota; class Bacteroidia; order Cytophagales; family Cyclobacteriaceae; genus UBA4465. Next base: position 16,809 of record JABMNK010000058.1, on the reverse strand, counting down.
AGGAACTATTTATCTCTGTGGATAGAGGGGTTTTTCATGTTTTAATTTTCGCAAACAGCAACCTGCATTATTACAATCAATTTTCAATGAAAAGTAATGATGATTTTCTGCGCTATATCATGTTGGTATTTCAAGAGTTAAGTTTGGATCAACGTCAGACCAAAACCATATTTTGGGGAAACTTCACCGAAAATTCTGATCTTATCTTACTAATAAAAAAATACGTTCGTCATGTTGCGCTAGGTAAACGACCCAAAGAGTTGAAATTTGGATATCAATTTGATGAGCTATTTGATCATGAGCATTTCGATCTGTTCAACATCTATTCGTGTTGATGGAAAATATCGGACTATTTCCTGGTTCCTTTGACCCTTTTACAAAAGGGCACCTAGATATTGTAGAAAGGTCCTTGGGTTTGTTTGATAAGGTCATTATCGCAATAGGCCATAATTCCAAAAAGGTACGCTATTTTGATGTTGATAAAATGAAATCTGCGATTGAGCGACATTTTGAGGCTAATGATAAAATATCCGTCATCATTTATGACGAGTTGACAGCCAACGTTGCCGAAAAACACAACGCTAAGTTTCTGATCCGCGGTTTGAGAAATACAACAGACTTTGAATATGAAAACTCTATCTCACAAATCAACAGACACTTAAATGATCATTTGGAAACGATTTTCCTGATCACCTCACCGCAGTATGCCCATATAAACTCTTCTATCATCAGAGAAGTACATAGGTACGGCGGCGATGTTATGCGCTTTTTACCCTTTATCCCTTAGACTCGTTCACTTGTTTGAGTAGTCTATGATACTCTTGCATCACCACCCTCACGGATCTATAAGAATCATAGAGCGCCGCCCTAGCTTGTGTGAGACTCATCCATTGGGCATTATCTATCCCTTCTTCGATTTGTGGGCCAATATTTGAATCGTCTATACAGTTCATTTGATACCAATGAGTCTTCTTTAATATATACTTCTCATTCCTAGTATAGGTATGCCATGTGTGGCATATTTTGGCTTCAATTGACACTAGCACACCGGTCTCTTCTTGTACTTCTCGTAAGGCGCATTTTGGTTTGCTCTCTTTTTTTTCCATCTTTCCTTTCGGTAGATCCCAAAGTCCATTGCGATGAATCAATAACGTCTTACCCTCCTTGTCTACCACCCCCCCACACGCATGAATTACCGTGAATTTGGTCTTTATAAAATCGACAAGATCTGAACGCTTGTCAGAAGAAATAGTTATTGAATCGACGTTCTTAAAAACTTTATCGGTCATTAATTGCAATAACTCCTCTACTTGCAAGGGCAAGGCATTAATGATCAAAACGTCATCCAAAAACTCCCTGGGCTTTAATTTCTGAAACTTTGAATCTAAAATTAAGCCATAAAAAGCTTTTTCCTTGATTTGATCGGGCTTCAATAAATATACCGGAATATCGTTGATGAAAATTTTCACTAAAATTGTATCAATTTAAGAGTGTAATAATGGCTTTAACCAAGCACATTTGCAAGATAAACGGGTTCTATTAACTATTAATTTTAAAAAATGCTTTACGAATGTTTTGATAAAAAGTTGGGACTTGAAATCGCAAGTCAATTATTGCGAATACAAGCTATTAAACTTCAACCTAATGAGCCATTTACATGGGCTTCGGGATGGAAATCTCCTATATATTGTGACAACCGCTTGAGTTTGTCATTCCCTGAGGTAAGAAAACAAATAAAAGATAGCTTCGCTCATCTTATCAGGCACTACTATCCCGACGCGGAAGCAATCGCTGGGGTAGCCACTGCGGGCATTCCACAAGGAGCCCTAGTAGCTGAAGCGCTTAATCTCCCTTTTATATACGTTCGTTCTAGTGCCAAAGCCCATGGATTAAGTAACCAAATCGAGGGAAAGGCGATAAAAGGTCAAAAAGTAGTCGTCTTGGAAGATTTGGTTTCAAGCGGTGGTAGTTCGCTTGCAGCAGTAAAAGCATTGAAAGCGTCAGAAATTGACGTACTCGGTATGACGGCTATATTTAATTACGGCTTCCCCATCGCACAACAAAACTTCTCCAATGACAAAGTTTCCTTGGTCTATTTGAGTGAATATACGTTGCTCATTGAACTGGCTGTTGCTCAAGGGTATATAAACGAAGCTGTGGCGATTACCCTCAATAAATGGCGCGAAGCTCCGCAAGATTGGGGGCTATAACCTTCAAAATTTTTCAATAACGCCTAATCCAAAAAGGGCAAAATCGTATTTGACTGGGTCATAAGGGTCCATCTTCTTTAGATTCTCGGTAAGTTGCACGGCTGTCAACCAGTCCGTTTGCTTTCTGGAAATTAATTGAAGCTTACGAGCAATGCGGTCGACGTGTACATCGCACGGACAAATAAGATTGGCAGGTGAAAGTCGTTTCCATAAACCAAAATCGACACCGCAGTCGTCCGTTCTCACCATCCATCGTAGGTACATGTTTATTCTTTTACAAGCCGATCTTCTCTCAGGTGTTTGAAGGTGTTTGCGCGTTCGATCAGGAGCGTCTTCCAATGAAAAAAAAAGCTCATGAAATCCCTTCAAGGAATGGTACATGTCTTTTCCCTCTTGAATGAAGGCCGTTTCCAAAGTATCATTATGTGAATAATACCATTTCAACCAATGAATAAAATATAGGGTATCCGTCGTATTGAATGTGCGGTGCTTGAATTTCAGGAATGACTTTAAATCGGTGGGACTATGATTAAGGATAAATTCATACGGTCGATGATCCATTAACGCCATCAATTCGTGACACTTGGCAATGATGGTCTTGCGTATTCCCCAGGCAAATACGGCTGCAAATAAGCCTGAAATCTCAATATCTTGCTTTATTGAAAATTCATGGGGGATACTAACCGGATCGGCAGCGATAAAAGACTTTCTATTGTATAAAAAGACCTTTTCATCCAGGAATTCCTTTAATTCATTATTCTTCACAAAACAGCGTTAAATAAACAATTCAAAGGCATGTTTTTTAAGTCCAAATGGGTGGAGATGATGAAAATATGGGACCTATCACTTTACTGCTTTTTGCACAAGTTCTACCATAGTCCCGATCTGCGATGGCTCCAACCACCTGGTCACGATGACCAAATCGTTTTTATTATCAATGACGATGAAATTGCCACCAAAACCAGATGCATAATAAATAGATTCATCCGAAACCCCCGCCCATTTCCGATCTCCTTTATTCAGCCACCACATGTATCCATAACTTTCATTGGCTTGAGAAGAAGTCCGTACTTGATCGATCCAATTCCCGGAAAGAAGTTGCTTGCCCTCCCAGCTGCCATTTCTAGAAAAAAGCAGTCCGAATCTGGCTTGATCTCTTGCACTTATAAAGAGACCTCCACCCGAATGCCCACCACCACTAACCGTTTGTACCTTATATCCATCAAGATCTGTCCAAGCACGGTCATAACCGTACCATCTCCAAGTACTAGTGGCGCCTATTGGATCCATTAGTTCGGTTTTCAACACCTCTGGCAATGACCTACGCCATACTTGCAGTAAGCTATACGCCAGTACGTTGACCCTTACATCATTATATTCAAAAAATGTTCCCGGTGTTTTAAAATCACGGTTTTTCCAATCGTCTAAGCTTCCTGTTTTGGGTGGTCGATCTGCCCAATCTTGAACTCCAAAAAAGGCACCACTCCAATCTGAAGATTGCGTCAATAGATGCCTCCAAGTGACTTGACCATTATGGGCACCTTCAAAGGTACCATCCCAAACATAATTGGCCACAAAATCATCTATGTCGCTTATCATGTCTCTATCTTCTGCCAAGCCATAGATGGTAGACAAAAAACTCTTGGTCACTGAAAAAGTCATGTCTACGCGATCGATATCACCCCATTGTGCCACGATATAGCCTGACTTAAGTATCAATCCTGTTGGGCCACCCCTCTTTTTTGTAGGTCCCAAAATCTCATGATAGGGCTCATTTTTAAAGCCTTCCAAAATGGCCATGCGCAAATCACGTGAACCGCTATATTCATGTTGCCCTGCAAAAGCTAACGCGTCATTCAACCGCGGTGCTGAAAGCCCAAGACTATTGGGATCCTTATTTTGCCAAATCGCTGCCGCCGGTGGGAAATATTGCGCCTGTGCGCTTAGGTTTAATACCAGAAAAAACGCTAAAAAAACTCTCATAGCCTGATTTATTAAATTAAATATAACACCAGCATCAAATGCTGGTTTAAACAACCTACCCTACAATGCATGACCGTAGAAAGGATTTGTTCATTCACTACTTAAAATAGATGATTTTCACGCGCCCTTGCTCATCTCTAATACCTAAGGCCGTAAAGGTGTTTTCCGTTATTCTTAACAATACATTTTCATTCAATCCAGTTGCTTGAAGCTTACCCACCACCCTCACATAGACTGCACTATTATTCATTAAGTTAATTACTTGAAAAATCGTCCCAATAGGTAATTCTCTATGTAATGCTAGGTATTTAGTGGTGGTCAATTCGGAGGCAATTTTACGTACGATGCCTTCTTCGGTACAGCGCGTGACACCCCCCTCCTCGTAGTAAAGAATTTTGGATCCGTATTCAGTGTCTATATAGTTAGGCACCTGTCCTATACTCGCCATATCAATTTCTTTTGATACAACCAATGGGATATTCAACTTTTGACCCGTTTTTAGTCGGTTATTTTTAAGATTATTATAAGATCTTATGCTGTCTTCTGATATTTTGAACTTACTGGAAATCTCCACTAAATTTTCACCATTCTGAACAATATAAATGAGGTCTTCTTCAATTAAATCAGCAATTGACGCTGTCGTTGATTCATTTTCACTATCAACTAAGATCAAATACTGACCTATTGATAACTCATCACTGGACAATTTATTCCAATCACGTAAGGATTGTATAGGGGTATTGTAATGAAGCGCTATCGCGTATAGTGTTTCTCCTTTGGCCACCTGATGTCTATTCTTGACAAGAATGTCTTTTTTCAAAGAGTCTGTAGCCTTTTCTGGGATAAAAGGGATTTGGAGCAGTTGCCCCAATCTCAATTCATCATTGGATAGCTCATTTGTCTCCCTCAAATCTTTATTTGAAATATGATACCTTCTGGCGATTCCATATGCGGTCTCTCCTTTGTCTACCTCATGAATAATAAAATAGACACCCTGCTTTTGTGTTACCATTAGTGAATCCAAAGCCTTTGCTGACCAACTAAAAATCAAAAGTGCCGTGAGGAGAATATTTCTAAAGATCATATACTTTAAGATTGTTTCGATTTGATACAAATATCAACTTCTTTCCCAATACAATAAAACTTTCGGAAGATATCCCTTTCATATTTTGATCAATGTCCTCATGTATCACCAATTGTTCATTGGCCAACCAAACAAGACTTTTATTTAGTGAATCTCCATCTTGATAATAATAATTCATAAGGATATGATCTCCTATTTCCAGATAAGCTACTTCATACAAAATAAGGCGGTCTTGGGTGTTTAGGTAGGCGGCTACTGTATCAAATGATGGGCTACCTATTTTGAAAGTCTCAGGAAAACTCAATTCCTCACCCGATTGAAGGTTATTTAATTTAATATGGATCTCTTCTGATTGAGTACCTTTCAGCGCTTTTCCATAAATATTAAATTCGGAACATTCATTTAATTGAAAATGATCAATCTCTTGAACCATGACTTGCTTGATCCAATCATAAACCCATAAAGTAATGGGTCCTGGGTTTTTTTGATTTTTATATTGTCCTAAAATAAGATGCCCACCACTTAACCCCAATAAGGTCAACCACCAATCTGACTTGATCGGCAATGTGACTTCGGTCAGCTTTAGATGCTTCAAATCAAGAATGCTAAAGGAATGCTCCATAGACTGATCTGATCTGGCTTCAATTGCCAAGCAGCCCTGCAAACAATCCACTTTCACCATCCAGATCGGGTAAGGAAATTTAAATGAAAAAATTGCTTCTGATAAGAAAATCAATTTGTCTGTTGTACTTTTAGCCAAAATTAACTAAGATGCTTTCAATGTCAAATATGAAACATATTTTCGTCATTATCCTTGCTTTTTTGTCCACACACATCGGATTAGGACAAAATGATCCTCCCATTGTGATGCATCTCAAAGTATTGACGGATATAGACCCAAGAACCAATAGATATATTGAATTGGGATTTGAAAAAGCCGAGGAACTTAATGTCGATTATGTAATTATCGAATTGGACACTTATGGTGGCGCTTTAAATGATGCAGATGAAATCCGTACCCGCATCTTAAATTTCAAGAAACCGATCTACGCGTTTATCAACAAAGATGCCGCCTCAGCGGGCGCCTTGATCTCCATTGCTTGCGATAGCATTTATATGTCGGCTGGATCCAGTATCGGTGCCGCAACTGTGGTTACTGGCCAAGGGGAAGTCGCACCTGACAAATATCAATCTTACATGAGATCCATCATGAGATCTACCGCGGAAGCCAGGGGTCGCAATCCCGAGATAGCTGAAGCCATGGTTGATGAAGACATTAATTTAGATTCTATCGCGGGTCCCGGTAAGGTGTTGACTTTTTCGGTTTCAGAAGCAATTACTTATGGCTTTTGTGAGGCCCAAGTAACGAGCATCACGGAGATTATGAATCGATCCGGTATCAGTAATTATCAAATTGAGGTATTCGAATTAGATACAATTGAGCAATTAATCGCTTTATTTTTAAATCCTTTTGTCAGTGGTCTTTTGATATTAATCATCATCGGGGGGATTTATTTTGAGCTTCAAACGCCTGGGATTGGATTTCCCATTGCGGCATCCTTTGTTGCGGCATTACTTTACTTTACCCCCTATTATCTCAATGGTCTTGCTGAAAACTGGGAAGTGCTTTTATTTATCGCGGGGGTTTTGTTGCTTGTCTTAGAAATCTTTGTGATCCCTGGTTTTGGTTTGGCAGGAATCCTAGGCTTAATTTTTATTATTAGCGCATTAACCTTGGTTATGGTAGATAATGATGGCTTAGATTTTGACCTAATTGAAGCACCTACTATTTTCAAAGCCTTTGCCACGACGATAGCCGGGATTATGGGCTCTTTGGTTGTTTTGGTTACTTTGGGTATCAAAATGACCGCTACCAAATTCTTTGATCGAGTGGCGCTCAAAGAGGTTCAAAGTAGTTCTTCTGGTTTTACTGCTACTTCCAATAGTCAGCTGATGATAGGAAAAATAGGAATCACCGCAAGTGTCTTAAGACCCAGCGGTAAAATATTAATTGATGGTGATGTTTATGACGCCTATACACGCAGTGCGTTTATTGAAAAGGGTATCGCTATAGTGGTTATTTCCACAGAAGGAACCTCACTCAAAGTAGCACCCGTAACACCATGAAATTGATAGGCATCATCCCTGCCAGGTACCAATCCACTAGATTTCCAGGGAAACCTTTGGTTGATATTTTAGGTAAAACCATGATCAGGCGGGTATACGAGCAAGCTTGTAAAGCAACACTGCTTGATCAAGTAATTGTGGCCACAGATGATCCTAGAATCCACGAGGAAGTCACTAGGTTTGGCGGCAATGTGATGATCACCGCCACACATCATCGAAATGGCACCGAGCGATGCCTTGAAGTGGCAAAAACCATTAATGCCGATTTCATTATCAACATTCAAGGAGATGAACCTTTCATCCAGCCACAGCAAATTGATCAGCTTTGTCGTATTTTGGATTCAGGTACGCAACTGGCCACATTAATAAAAAAAATTGAAACCAAGGCTGACCTGGAAAATCCCAATATTGTCAAAGTAGTCACCTCTGTAGACAACCATGCGCTCTACTTCAGTAGAAGTCCCATCCCTTATGATCGCGATAATCTGAATACCCCATCTCTAGAAAACACCCATGGCTACTGGAAGCATATCGGTGTATATGCTTATCAAAAAGAGGTGCTTTCAGAAATTGTTTCTCTAAAGGAGAGCACTCTTGAAAAAACGGAATTATTGGAACAGTTGCGGTGGTTAGAAAATGGGTATAGAATTAAAACCTCATCGACAGACTTTGAATCAATCGGAGTAGATACCCCAGAAGATCTAGAAACCTTGATTCAAAAAATGCGCAATGCAATATAAAAAACAGATCGTATGGACGTTAATTATTTTGTCGATGGTGATGTTTTGGGTTTCATTAAGGTCTACGCATGATCAACTAACCTATACCTTTATTGCATTTGGCATTTGGATTGTTTCCTATTTGATTAACAAATTCATTAGCTAATTCCTCCCACATTCACCAAATCAAATTAAAGATGCCTATAGACACTCTGATATGGGCCAATGGCTGTAATCAACTATCTTTGTATGCTTTTCTTAATGCCAAAAAGTTCTCTTTTTTTAAACTCATAAAATAGATTTATTTATTTATTATTTTCACACTCATTAATGGCTCATTATTTAACCATTCCTCATCAGTAAAATCACATAAATGGCCATAAAAACCTTGTTTATTATCAATCCAATTGCAGGTAACGGGAAACAAAAAAAGATACTCCCCTTGATTGATAAGTACCTCGATAAAAGTAAATTCTCGTACGACATCAAATTCACAGAATACCATGAGCATGCTTTAGCAATCGTCTCGGAAGCAAAAGAACACTATGAAATAATCGTGGCCGTAGGTGGCGATGGGTCGGTGAATCAAATAGGATCAATGCTCATCGATAGCCCTTGTATTATGGGGATCATCCCTTCTGGCTCGGGAAATGGCCTTGCTAGGCACCTCGAGATTCCGTTATCATTCAAGGGTGCAATCAACCTCATTAATAATTACAAAAAAGGCTCCAAAATAGATATCGGGGTATTAAATAATCGTTTCTTTACTTCAACAGCAGGTATTGGTTTCGATGCGCATGTCGGATGGAAATTTTCAAAGGCATCCAAAAGAGGCTTCTTAACCTATGTGAAAATTACCTTAAAGGAATTATTTAACTATAAACTGAAAGAATATCAATTAATCTCTGATAAGCAACCGCAATTATTTAAGGCACTATTGGTGACTGTGGCGAATTCCAATCAATACGGAAACAATGCCTATATATCTCCCAACTCCAAATTAAACGATGGCTATTTAAGAGTCCTTGTTGTTCACCCATTTCCCTTTTATGCGGCGCCAGGATTGGTCCTCAAGCTCTTCTCAAAACGAATTCTCAGTAGCAAATATGTGACCGAATATAGGCTCAAAAAAATGACCCTTATTTCTCCATCAGAAGAAGTGCAAATGGATGGGGAGCCCTATTTAATGCCGCATGAATTGAATATTTCTATTTTAAAGCAATCTTTAAATATTATTGGAAATATTGACTTGAATTAATCCTTTGGAGAAAAACAACTGGATTTAATTCTGAAGATACATGTCATGAAGCACTTCTTCTGTGCTTTCAATAATACTGACTACCTGTGAAGCACTGATAGCCGATGATATAAAGAGTGATTCGAATTGACTAGGCGCCAAATAAACCCCACAATTTAGCATCCCTCTAAAATACGCACCAAACAAGGTAGTATCACAAGTTTTGGCGGTTTCAAAATCAATTACTTTTTGATCGGTAAAAAACAAGCTATACATACTTCCGATGCTATTAATATGGTATTTTTTACCCATTTGATCCAGTATTGCAGCAATGCCTTTTGTGATGGCTTGAGTGGTACGCTCCAACGCATGATAAATAGCCGGATCGTCATTTAGCTTGTTCAAAACAGCCAAGCCAGCAGCCATCGCCACGGGATTGCCTGACAGGGTACCTGCTTGGTAGATGGGACCCGCTGGCGCGATATGATTCATGATCTCTTTAGAACCCCCATAGGCACCTACAGGCATACCACCACCGATGATCTTACCAAAGGTGGTTAAGTCAGGCTTGACACCTAACAACTCTTGAGCACCTCCCCTAGACAACCTAAAACCCGTCATGACTTCATCAAAAATCAATAATAAATGATGTTTGTCACAGCTCTTTCTAAGGCCTTCCAAAAACCCAGGTTCAGGTAAAACACATCCCATGTTTCCTACGACTGGTTCTACTATAATGGCGCATATTTGACCTTCATTAGCATTGATGACTTTTTCCAATTGCTCCAGATCATTATAGGGAACCAACAACGTATCCTTACTCGTACCCCTAGTAACGCCGGGGCTATCTGGAATCCCCAACGTAGCAGCGCCACTACCCGCAGATACTAAAAACGAATCACCATGACCATGGTAACAACCTTCAAACTTGATAAATTTATCCTTACCAGTAAATCCTCTTGCCAATCGGATAGCAGACATGGTGGCTTCTGTCCCCGAATTAACCATTCTTACCATTTCTACAGATGGGACCATTTCCGTAATCAGATGAGCCATTTCGACCTCTCTTCTTCCGGGTGTACCGAAAGATGGCGAACTCTTTACGGCGTCGAATATCGCCCGCTCCACTTCTTCATGGGCATGTCCCAAAATCATAGGTCCCCATGAATTGATTAAGTCAATATAGCTGTTGCCATCTTCATCGTACAGATGAGCTCCTTTTGCATAGGACATGAATATAGGATCTCCTCCTACTGATTTAAACGCACGAACTGGTGAATTAACACCTCCTGGTATGACTTCTTTTGCTTGTGCAAAAAGCGATTTACTTTGTTCAATATTCATACGTATTCAAATTCTTCAATTGAAACTCTTCCATTTTAATAATGGGAACGATCTGATTGTCATGAGTACCTGGATACCAAGTACCCTCCATGACCACTCCCTTTTGAATTCCCTCTTGAATTCCCTCTTGAAAATACTTACCATACGTATTCAATATTCTTCCTATAAACATGGTGAATTCAAACCCCTGTACATTAAAATCGCTAGGTGATGTATAATATTTTGAAATAAAATCATCTCTAAACCGCTCATAATCAGCAGACTCCTTATTTACATATTCTGAAATCGCCAACTTAACATTGAGCTGTTGCAAGATTTCGTAATTAACGGTACGTTCAGCAAACCAGTTTCCATATCCATAGATACTCACCTGCGCTTCTCTACTAGCAAAGGCACTTAATATGTTGTTAATCACAGCGTTTGACTGCGAAGCAATAACCACATGATGTATAGAATCCTTGGGAATTAAAAATTTCTCCTCATAGGCTATCTTAGGTGCTTGGTTTGCCTTGCTATGGCGATTTCCATAAATGACCTTTCTTCCAGGTATCTTTGAAATTGAGTCCGCTTCCCGACGGGTATAATCTTCCTCAACTATTTCTAGCAACTCATCCAATAAATCCTTAGATGTTGTCTCATCCAAAGACCTGTAGGCTATTATATTATGTTTATTTGACTCAAATTCCTTTTTCATGACAGCGGCGGAAAAGGCATCCCTTTCATTTTCTGAATAAAAAATAGCCACATTACGATTGGTGTCTGACGACAATAATTCCTTAGACAATGATTTAACTACGGTCTCATAGCTTGGCTTAAAAATATAGGCATAAGGATTGTCCCCTACATACGCAACATTACTTGTCAATGGATTAATCATATTAATTTTATGTTGCTTTGAAAAGGCGCCTACCATTTCAATCTGCTCTTGATATAATGGCCCCACAATTAGATCTGCCCCTTGAAGCTTAGGTAGCAACTCATTTGTCTTTTCTCTACTTTTATTGGTATCAAAATCATGAAATTTCAGGTTTATTCCCTCCGCTTCTAAGAGAGATTGCCCATAGCACATTCCTTGATAAAATTCAATGACAATTTTATTTCTAATGACGCTATTTGGATTGGTTAAATCATCAAACATAAAAGGAAAAACAATTGCGATATCAAAAGTATCAGTGGATGTATCTAGCCATGATTTATCAAAAAAGAGTGAATTTGATGAATTAAATTTGAGGCTTAACTCTGCTAGCAATTCCCGATGTTTGGCAGTGTTTTCAGCAGCACCTAAACGTATAGCTAATATTCGGGCAATCTGCGGGTTATTTGGAAACTGTCGATAATAACCAGTTAAGACCTCCAAATGAAGAGAAGAGAAATATTTATCAATGATATTCATTGAAAATGTATCCTCTCCATATTTAGTCTGATAAGCCTCCAAATAGGTCAGGCCTTCTGAATAATTTTTTACTTCAAAATGGGCTATCACCAACCAATAGAGGACTTCTTTGTTCTGAATCCAACCTGAATAGGTTCCATTCAAATATTCCCACTCAGCGATCGCCTTTTCAATAGTTCCATTTTTAAAATAGGCATACCCTTTAAAGAAAACGGCATATCTACCGTAGTCGCTGTCAAACTTCAACAGTTCAAAAGAAACCGCTGCAGAATAATATTTCCCCTCATTAAGCAGTTTTTTGGCCTCATTAAATTGGTCCCTATTACTACCTTGGCTCCAAGAAAAAAAAGAGCACAGCATAAGAAACACACTTAAATACTTTGTTATCATTCCCATTCTATCGTCGCAGGTGGTTTGGAAGATATGTCATACACTACACGATTAATTCCTTTTACAGAATTAATGATTTTATTGGATATCATTCCCAGAAATTCATAGGGAAGATGACACCAATCTGCCGTCATTCCATCAATACTTGAAACAGCTCTCAGCGCAACTACACTTTCATAAGTGCGTTCATCACCCATCACCCCTACCGACTGAACAGGCAATAACATTGCACCTGCCTGCCATACTTGATCGTACAAGCCTGCCTCTTTGAGACCCTGAATAAATACATGATCGACTTCTTGCAAGATCTCGACTTTCTCGGGTGTAATTTCCCCCAAAATACGTATACCTAGTCCTGGACCAGGAAAGGGATGTCTTCCCAAAATTTCAGTAGAAATATTGAGTGTTTTGCCGACATTCCTGACTTCATCCTTAAATAAAGTATTGAGAGGCTCAACCACTTTTAAATTCATTTTCGCTGGTAATCCGCCTACATTATGATGCGATTTTATGGTCACAGAGGTCCCATTAACTGAAACTGATTCAATTACATCTGGATATATCGTGCCTTGTCCCAACCAACGAACACCGGTTATTTTCTTGGACTCAGCCTCAAATACGTCAATAAAAACCTTACCTATGGCCTTTCTTTTTGCTTCTGGCTCCTCTAATCCTTCAAGGGCTGTATAAAACAAACGCTTCGCATCAACCCCCTTAACATTTAATCCCATCCCTTGGTAAGAACTCAGCACTTGATCAAATTCATTTTTTCTTAGTAATCCATTATCAACAAATATGCAATAAAGATTTTTTCCAATTGCTTTATGAATAAGCATCGCAGCTACAGTGCTATCTACCCCTCCAGATAGTCCCAGTACCACTTTATCCTCACCCAATTCAGTACTGAGCTTCTTTATCGTAGCTTCCGCAAATGCATCAGCCGTCCAACGCTGATCAGTACCACAAATAGATACAACAAAATTCTTTAATAATTCTTTGCCTTGAATCGAATGAGTTACCTCAGGATGAAACTGTATGCCATAAATGTGACGACCCGTCCATTTAAATGCTGCAATTGGAACGTTCTGAGTAGAGGCTATTTGCTCAAACACTGAGGGCAAGGAGATAATCGTATCCCCATGTGACATCCAAACAGTGCTCTGATCACCAATGTCTTTGAGAAGATCACTTTGATGATTGACATAATTCAAACTAGCTCGGCCATATTCTCTATGTGCCGATTTAGCTACGGTACCCCCCATTTTATGCGCTAACAACTGTGCGCCGTAGCAAACACCAAGCACAGGAAGATCCCCCAATAAATCCACAGCTATATCAGGTGCATTTACATCCAAAACAGAACAGGGACTCCCTGATAAAATAATCCCCTTAAAGCTTGAAACAGCCACTTCTGCTAGCTTATTAAAAGGATGTATTTCACAATAGACATTAAGTTCACGAACCCTTCTGGCAATCAGTTGCGTATATTGCGACCCGAAATCGACTATGAGTAATTTATCTGACATACCGCAAAATTAGCAGATTACTCCAAGCATAAAACCCCTTATTTGAAATAAGCTAAAAATTACGTTCCTTAGCACCAAGAATCATGAAAAAAACGGAAGAACAGCAACGTATTGACCAAAGTAAGAACAATAAGAGCTGGAAAAGTTGGGGTCCTTACCTATCAGAAAGACAATGGGCCACAGTAAGAGAGGATTATACCCCTGATGGGAATGTTTGGAATAGCGTCAGTCATGACATGGCAAGAAGCAAAGCGTTTAGATGGGGTGAAGATGGTATTGGTGGGTTTTCAAATGAAGACCAAAGAATCTGTTTTTCCTGGGCTTTTTGGAACCATAAAGATCCCATTCTCAAGGAGCGCTTATTTGGATTGACTAGTCATGAAGGTAATCATGGAGAGGATGTAAAGGAACTCTATTATTATTCGGACTCAACTCCGACGCATTCCTACATGAAAATGCTTTATAAATATCCTATAAATCGCTTCCCCTATGAGGATTTGGTGATTACCAATAGTAAACGCACCAAGGATGAGCCCGAATACGAATTGATGGATACAGGTATTTTTGATCATGATGAATATTTTGATATTTTCATGAATTACGGAAAAGCCAACGTCGAGGATTTTCTATTCGAGGCTGAAATCCACAATAGGAGTGGCAAAGCCGCCGAGTTGGACGCCTTACCAACGGTCTGGTTCCGTAATACATGGTCCTCGGGACGCGATAGAGTCAAACCCAAAATAAGTGACCTTGATGGTAAAAACAGCATCATCAATCACCATCTTTTAGGCAATTATTATCTCTATTTTGATGACTCACATGCTGAAACTGTCTATTGTGACAATGAGACCAATAGAAACCGAATGTATGATTATAAAAATTCGTCAAAATACACAAAAGATGGCATAAATGATTTCGTGATAAAAGGAAAGGCAAGTGTCAACCCCAATAAAAGTGGCACCAAAGCTTCAGGGATATTTAGACTAAACGTCCCCGCAAAATCAATGGTAAAAGTAAAAATCAGACTGTCCAAAGAAGCCTTGATAAACCCTTTCGATCAGTTCGATACGCTTATGAATCTTAGAATAAGCGAAGCAAATGAGTTTTATGACTTCGTTCAAAAAGATATCACAAATACTGAACATAAATCTATCCAGAGACAAGCCTTTGCAGGCATGATGTGGAGCAAGCAGTTTTACTACTATAATGTAAAAAATTGGCTTAAAGGAGACCCAGGCAAACCAAAACCTCCAAAATCAAGACTTAAAATCCGCAATCAAGACTGGCAGCACCTCTATAATTACGCAGTCATTTCAATGCCAGATAAATGGGAGTATCCATGGTATGCATCATGGGACTTGGCCTTCCATACCATTCCCATTGCACGTATTGATCCTGATTTCGCTAAGGAACAACTACTACTGCTTCTTCAAGAAAGATATCAACATCCAAATGGTCAAATACCAGCCTATGAATGGAATTTTAATGATGTCAATCCGCCCGTACATGGATGGGCTGTGCAGCAAATATTTGATATTGATAAGGCTGCCAACCATGGTGTCGGGGATTATGATTTTCTCATGAAAGCCTTTCATAAACTATTGGTTAATTTCACTTGGTGGGTAAATCGCAAAGACAGTGACGGTAATAATATTTTTTCTGGTGGTTTTTTGGGATTAGACAATATAGGTGTTTTTGATCGCAATCATCCCATCGTTGAACATGCGCAACTTTCACAAGCTGATAGCACAAGCTGGATGGCCATGTTCTCACTTAATATGTTGAATATTTCGCTCGAATTATCCTTGAAATTCAATGCTTATCAGGACATGGCTACCAAGTTCTTTGAACATTTCTTACATATTGCCGGGGCTATGAATAGTTTTGGAGAAGACGAGGTTAACCTATGGGATGAGACGGATAACTTCTATTATGACGTTATTAGCACCCCTGAAAACCCCTCCGAAAGATTGAGAATACGGTCAATTGTTGGTCTGATTCCGCTATTTGCTGTCGAAGTAATCAAATCTGAAACGTTTAAGTTATTACCTGAATTTAATGACCGACTCAATTTTTTCTTAAAAGAACGTCCGGAGCTAGGTACCTTGGTTTCACGATGGGAAGAAGAAGGTTCAGAAAATCGCAGACTACTAAGTATCATGAGAGGCTTTCGTATGAAAAAAGTGCTCGATCGTATGCTCGATGAATCAGAATTCTTGTCCGAATATGGCATCAGGGCCCTATCAAAACACCATGAACAAAATCCATTTGTTTTCGAAATTGAAGATCAAAAATTGGAAGTGAAATATCTTCCCGGCGAATCCGATTCTTCCTTTTTCGGAGGCAACTCAAATTGGAGAGGACCGATATGGTTTCCAATGAACCACTTGCTGATTGAATCTTTAATGAAATTCCACACCTACTACGGGCCTGATTTCAAAATTGAATACCCCAAAGGCAGCGGTGTTAAATTAAATTTAAAGAATATCTCAGAAGAAATTGCTTTAAAATTGATCAATATTTTCATGCCTGACGCATCAGGAAACAGGCCTATGTATGGATCAAATGAGAAAATGCAAAAAGATCCCCATTTCAAAAATCACCTACTTTTTTATGAATACTTTCATGGAGACAGTGGATTAGGTTTGGGCGCGTCCCATCAAACAGGATGGACCGGACTCATCGCCGAAATCATTCATGGTCATTATCAAAACATCAAAGAGTAAGCACGACGTACCTAAATTATTGAAAGAACAACAAACTAAACAGCAATAAGTAATGAAAAAAATTGGATTT
>JABMNK010000005.1 GCA_013204595.1 Flammeovirgaceae bacterium | reverse complement strand
GAAGAATCCATAGTGCAAACAAACAAAAATCGATTTGGCAGGTCCATGGTATCGAAAAATTAAATTACATTAGCAAAGTAGCTTAACTGACTCTCCGGAAATCGTAGGCAAGTCCATAAGTACTGATTTTTATGAAACGTAGGTCATTCGATTGGGTTATACTTATAAATTTTAATTCGTATATTCAATCGTTAAAATGTTTATAATGAAGAAGCTAACCTATTTGTCAGGCTCATTTTTCAGTTCGATGACTGTTTTGTCTGTTTTATTTAAATTGTTGCAGTTGCAAGGAGCCTCTGAATTGTTGAGCGTAGGATTATTAGGAATTGCACTAGTATTTATTCCGACCTTCACAAAATACCATTATGATCGAAGTGATCATTGATGGGATTCAGTTTTTGAGTTGGGGGCTTTTTTAGTTTTCATCAAGTTGATGTGTTTCTTTCAACATTAAGATAAACTGATATATAGACCGCGTTAATAGTTCATAAACTTGCTCGAAGTCAGCTTGTTCGCCATAATAGGGATCAGTGACGTCTGTATCCAAAGCGATGGCGTCGAAATGCCTCATTTTTAGAATTTTTGCTTTCCCGTTGCTACTGATTTTTTTTAGATGCTCAAAATTAGTTTGATCCATAGCGACGAGATAGTCAAAGCGATGGGCATCTATTGGCGATACCTGACGGGCGTGATGAGACAGTTCAATACCATGTTTATGTAGTGCTTCGAGGGTTCTAGGGTCTGCCAAGGAGCCAATGTGATAGGCGGCTGTGCCAGCGGAGTCGCACCCTAGTTGATGGCTGAGTTGCGCTTGTTTTACTTGACGATCAAATATACCTTGTGCCATTGGGGACCGGCAGATATTGCCCAAGCAAACGAACAAAACTTGAATCATTTTATTAAGGAGCTATTTGTTTCGGTAGTGATTGTCATTAGATAGCTGAAGTTATCTTTTATATTTTATTTTGCTTTTAAAAATCGCCATATCGTAGTTGTATTTTTATAATTTTGAGCATGGATCATTTAATTACTGATTTTTTTAATGCTATAAGAGCGGGTGATAAGGAAGAAGTGGCGAGATTTTTGGCCGAAACCCCTGACTTATTGCAAGCCGTTGATAGTCGCGGATCAAGTGCATTGATTTTGGCTACTTATTACGATCATTTACCTATGGCAAAATGGCTACTCGAAAAGGGAGCTACTGTGAATTTCACAGACGCCTCGGGCAATACGGCGCTTATGGGGGTTTGCTTCAAGGGTTCGGTACCTTTGGTTCAATTGTTAATCCTACATGGAGCTGATGTCAATGTAGTTAACAGTATGGGTGGTACGCCATTGATTTATGCCAGTACTTTTCAAAGAACTGAAATCGTAAAAATACTTTTGGTACATAATGCCCATAAGGGAGCTAAAGATAAGGAAGGGAAATCGGCCTTAGATCATGCCAAAATCAATGGATTTACTGAACTTATACAGCTTTTAGTGGATTGATCAAAAAAGTGTATTCTTGCTCATTTTTTCACTGAAATTGACAATCTTGAAACGTCCGTTTTGGGCGTCGTTTTATTTTGTTCTAGCTTCGTTTTCATTTTGAAATTTATATACGACATAACGATCAATATTTATTTTTTGATTATTAGGTGCTTGGCTCCTTTTAATCACAAGGCAGCCCTTTTTACTGAAGGCAGGAAGTATTCATTTTGGCGTACAATACCCAGAAGAGATCCTCAAGTGATGCGCTATTGGTTCCATGTATCTTCTTTAGGTGAATTTGAACAATGTCGCTCAGTTATCGAATCCTTAAAATCACGAACTCCTGATGCTGAAATCGTGCTTACTTTTTTTTCTCCTTCGGGATTTGAAGTGAGAAAAAATTATCAATTGGCGAATTGGGTTGGTTATATCCCTCAAGATCAATATCATTTGGCCGCTGAATTCTTGAATCAGGTGGCGCCTACCGTTGCTATTTTTGTCAAGTATGAATTCTGGTTGAATCACCTGCAGGTATGTTTTGATTTGGAGATTCCCGTTGTCTATTTCTCAGTGATGTTCCGCGCTGATCATATCTATTTTGGAAAAGGCAAAAAGCTGTATCAAAAATATTTTCAGCGTGTGGATCATTTTTTTGTACAGGATCAACAATCGGCTGATTTGATTCATTCAATGAATATAAAAGAGGTTACCATCGCTGGTGATACACGGTTTGATCGGGTTATTGCCATTGCTGAACAGGCGCAATCATTTCCAGATATTGAGCGATTTGTTGCGGATCATGAGGTATGGGTAATGGGGAGTATTTGGGCTTCTGATTTAAAAATCCTGGCCCCATTTATCATAAAAAGAGCAGGTCAGGCAAAATTCATTCTTGCGCCCCATGACATAGGAAATGAGACGGTTTCACGGTTGATGGAGTTGTTTCCTAGGGCCTTGAAATTCAGTGAGATGTCTTCTGAAAATCATTTTAAGGAATATGATATCTTGATTTTGGACAATATGGGCATGCTTTCATCTATCTACCGATATGCTCATTATGCATACATAGGAGGCGCTTTTGAGGCAGGTTTACACAATACGTTGGAAGCTGCAGTATTTGGAATGCCTATCTTCATCGGAAGAAGTGAGAAAAATTTAAAATTTAAAGAAGTACCAGAATTGATGCAATGTGGTGCCGTTTTTGATTTTGATGATTTGAATAACTTTGAAAGTATCTTTCAGAAGATTAATGATGATGAATTGTTGTATGAGCAGGCAGCCAAGGCGGCCTATGGCTACACGCGTACGATGCATGGGGCTACTGAAAAAATCACCAAATACCTAACCAAATTTGATTAAATGAGGGGAGTAATCATTAAATCAACGGGTTCTTGGTACTTGGTTCGTGACGAACAGGATAAGGTGGTCAGGGCCAGACTCCCTGGCAAATTCAAACTCAACGATCAAAAAATATCGAATCCCATATCGGTAGGAGATTTTGTTATTTTAGAGGCAGAAGATGATAATTTCTTAATCCAAAAAATCTTGCAACGCCGCAATTATATTATCCGCAAATCACCAAAAAAAAGAGGATATGCCCATATGATTGCAGCTAATATTGACCAAGCTGTAATGGTTGCCTCTCACAAGAGACCGCGGACAAGTCTTGGTTTTATTGATCGTTTTTTCACCACATTAGAGGCTTTTAGAATTCCTGGTTTTTTATTAATCAATAAGGCAGATTTGTATAGTGAAGCAGAGTTGACTGCGTTACGTGAGATTATGAAAATGTATGAAAAAATAGGTTATCGTGCAGCAATAACCTCTTTTACTGAAAATAATATTTCCGAAATTGATGGTTGGTTTGAAAATAAAATCACCTTAATTTCTGGGCATTCTGGCGCAGGTAAATCAACATTAATCAATCTTATTGCGCCAAAGGCAACACAGGCGGTCGGTGAAATATCAGATTTCGCCAACAAGGGGACTCATACGACTACGTTTGCCGAAATGTTTTCACTCAATCCAACTACGCACATTATAGACACACCGGGTATTAAGGAATTGGGATTGGCCGAGATTCAAACAGCAGAACTATCACATTATTTTCCAGAGATGCGGAATTTCTTAGGTCAGTGCAAATTTCATAATTGTCTGCATATTAGTGAACCTTCCTGCGCGATACAAGAGGCCGTTAAAAGTGGCGAAATCGCATTAAGTAGATTTGAAAGCTATCTGAGTATGATGGAGAATGATGATAATCGACGTTAAGTAATATCACTCAATGCGTCATTTAATTTGATTTGGAGGCTTATTATTTTTGTATTTTATTTCAATAGTTGATCTTACTTTAGCTATTTTATGGCAAAATCAATAACTATACTGTAAATATTTTGTATGCGTATTTTTAAATTCTTGATGTTTTTAGGTCTTTTTTATACGAATTTTGGTGCTCTGGGTCAATATGGCTTATTTGATCAACCTCAAGCAATGGTCTTGGTTAAAAAAGCGACAGATAAAATCTATGCTGTTGAGGTTGATTCTGCCAATTATTATATTTGGAAACTAGAAGAAATATTACCCAATCATCCAATCGTACCCATCATGCAAGCTTTTTTGATTCAGTGGCAAAATATGCCTATTTTTGAAGGAGCAACGTTTGCGAGATTGGAAGCCAAGCTATTGGCTACTATTGAGGCGACTTCCAAGCTTAATGCTTTTGACTCATATGACATCGAAGCTGTTTATTTTGAGCTTATCGCAAGAGGGTTGTTGGCTGAATATTATGCCGAAGATCGTAGGTATTTAGATGCCTTTACAGAAGGCAATAAAATGTATGGATTGATCAAAAAAGGGTTTGATTTGGTTGATAAGCAGCCAGAATTTTTGTTTACTGCAGGGTTATACAACTACTTCAGGGTTGCTTATCCCGAAAAGCACCCAGTGGTTCTTCCGTTTGCGTTATTTTTTAAAAAAGGAGATAAAGTGCTTGGTCTTGAACAAATTAAGAAGGCGACAGAAGTAGGTGTTCTCTCAAAGATCGAGGCGAAAATGTATCTGGCCTATGTCTATTTAAGATATGAGCAAACGCCAATGGAAGCGTACGTTATCTTAGAAGGATTGGTTCATAAGTACCCTTCAAATCGCTATTTTGTTGCTAAGTTTTTAGAAGCGTCGTATGCTACCAAGCAATATCAAAATATAGCGCCTTGGATGTTGGATTTTCTAATCGCATCTCCCAGGGAATATGACAAAATGGTGGGAAATATTTTCATGGCTATTCATTTAGAATTTATAGATAAAAATATTGAACAGGCGTACGATTATTATGGGATAGGTATTGAATTTGGAAAGCAATTATCAAATCATGGAGAGTATTTTAAAAGTATCGGTTATCTAGGATTGGCTAGGTTGAGTGCTCAATTTGGTAATGTCAATACCTCTCGATCTTATTACAACTTATGTCTTGAATTTGCAGAGACGGCGGACGTAACAACAGCGGCGGCATTAGGTTTGACAAAATGAATTACAAAACAATTATCACTAGCGGTGAAGGATTGTATAAAGAAAAGGGTAGCAAATTTTTAAGTTATGCCTTTGCAGTATCAAATGAAGAGCAGGTTATTTTTTTTTGAATCAGCTCAGACGTAGTCATTTTACCGCTCAGCATCATTGCTATGCCTATGTTATCGGTCTAAAACCCCAAGCTTTTAAAGCCTATGATGATGGTGAGCCAGGGCACTCCGCAGGTGATCCTATATTAGGCCAAATCAGGTCAATGCAGCTTACCGATGTCATGGTAGTGGTCGTTAGATACTTTGGGGGCACGAAATTGGGCGTAGGGGGACTAGTCAATGCATACAAAAGTGCGGCGGCGGCAGCACTTAGTCAGTCGGAGTTGGTTGATCATTATGAAAAAATACAGTTTAATATTCTCTATTCATACGAACGAACCCATTTGCTGCTTGATTTGCTACGAAATTTCGAGCCTGAAATTCTGGAAAAGAAATTTGAGCAAGACTGTTCAATGTTGATAGCCATTCAAAAGGAATGGTCAGATTCATTTAGAGAAAAAATGCAGCTCAATGATTTTACAATCAGCTTGGTTCCTTAATTGGATCGCTAAGTTTCTTGTAATCTTCGCGCACTGGGGTGAATGTGTCAATTGCAGTGCAATATAATAGTGCTTTCCCACTATGAGGGGTATTTGAAGGAATGACCACTAGCTCACCCGGACGAAATATACGGGTAATATCGCTTATTGTAAGTTCTAATTCTCCTTGCGTTACTTGGGTGGTTTGGGTATGTACGTGGTGATGAAGGGGAAGTATACTGCCTTTATCGATTTCCCGATAAGCGATGGTCAATTCATGGGTATGTACTAGGCGGCCTATAAATCCGGGTATTATTTCGACGGCTTTTATATCCTTAATATTAAATATTTCCATAATTACAAATAGCCATTTAGCTTCAGAAGTGAATAAATCTCAAAGCACACGCAAGCGTCAGCTGCGGCATAATGCATTTGACTTTCTGTTAATAAATCATTTTCCCAATTAGAGACCTGTTGGTTTTTAGAAACACGTTTTTCCAAGAATATACCTGCAAGATTTCTTACTCCAACTTTTTCTATACCCAACGTAGGGATCACTTCGTTAAGATCGATGCAATTTTGGGGAGAGAATGTGGAAATCATTTGGAGCTCCACAAGGTCATCTTTCATACCTATGCCCACCTTGATGATGTCTTTTGATTCTAAAAGAGCCTTTAATTCTTCATGAAAACCAAGTTTATTGATTCTAAATAAAAAAGCGTCTTCTGACGTACTTAACTGGATCAGCGCAGTCGCATGATATTGACCTTTTTTGAAGGTGGGTTTTTTTTCAGTATCAAATCCGATAATCGTTTGCTTTCCCAGTTGCCTGATCGCTTGAAACATACTTTTATGATCTTCGATCACATGAATTTCACCATTGAATTGTAATAGTGGCAGTTTCGTGATTTCTTCTTTTGATATCGTAATAGGATATTTCATTATGCGATATCCTGAGTTTTTAATTTACGGATTTTGATGTTGGCATAAGCAAAAAAGATCGTCATTAAAGGGCTGATGATATTGAAAAAGCAGAAAGGCAGATAGGTAAAAGTGGCCACTCCAAGTACATTTGCATGATAGGCACCGCAAGTATTCCAGGGCACTAGCACGCTAGTCACCGTGCCAGAATCTTCCAACGATCTGCTTAGGTTTTCGGGAGCCAAGCCTTTCTTTTTATAGATATCGGTATACATCCTACCTGGAATAACAATGGCCAAATATTGATCTGAGACAGTGAGGTTAAAGAAAAAACAGGTTCCTACCGTGGAAGCGACTAATGAGCCGGTAGATTTCACCAGCTTAAGTATAGTTTCTGCAATTTTTTTCAAAAAACCGGACTTCTCCATAACCCCTCCAAAAATCATAGCAGAAATAATGAGCCATATGGTCCCAAGCATACCTGACATGCCTTTTGAATGCAAAAGCTCAGTCACCATTGCGTTACTTGTGGGAATGGAAATCTCCCCATAAAGGGCTTTCATAATACCAATATACATGCCTTTGATATCGGTGCTTCCACCAATTTCAGCAACTATATCTGGCTGAAACACTAAAGCAAAAAGCGCCCCTAAAAGCGCCCCAGTGAGTAAAGAGGGGAGTGCATTTACTTTTTTTATGATTAAGAAAATAACAGCTGCTGGAACCAAAAACAACCAGCCGTTTATTTCAAATTTCTCGGTAATTGACGAAAGAATTAATTGTGTTTCTGAGATTTCTCCTCCCGCCCCTTCAAATCCAAATCCGATGATTAAAAAAATAATTAAGGTGATGCTAATGGAGGGTATGGTAGTATAAGTCATATACTTTATATGAGTGAAGAGATCGGTACCAGCCATAGCTGGGGCAAGATTGGTGGTATCTGATAAAGGTGACATTTTGTCTCCGAAATAGGCGCCAGAAAGAACCGCCCCCGCAACCATTCCTTCTTCAATACCTAAGGCCTTACCAATGCCTATCAATGCGATACCCACCGTTGCAGCAGTCGTCCAACTACTTCCTGTGGCCATGGAGACCACAATACAAACACAGCAAGCGGCAAATAAAAAGATATTGGGATTGAGTATTTGCAAGCCATAATAAATCATTGCGGGGACCACGCCACTCAACAACCAGGTACCTGTCAGGGCTCCTACCATTAATAATATCAACAGAGAACTCATTGCCGAACTGATGCTTTGGACAATTCCTTCTCTTAGTTCAAGCCATTTATGGCCCAAACTACCTGCGATTAATGAAGCAAACGCAGCAGCAAGAATAAGTACGATCTGATTAGAGCCGTCTAAGGAGCTATCGCCAAAAACGAAGACATTTAATGAGATAAAAATAACGAGAAATAGGACGGGTAAGAATGCTTGAAGAACGGTAGGCGTTTTTATTTCTATCATTTTTAAATCAAAAGATCACAAATTAATAATAATTATTGAAAGAAGGCTTAAAATGTGATAATTACCAGGTAAAGTCTATTTATTTCAACAGATCGAGATAAACTTTGTCTACTAACTCGCTAGAATTTTTCCAAGTTAAGTTTTTAGCACTCTTTTTGATAAGTGCTTGGTTTAGTTTTATTTCATTTCCCCCCTTAAGAATTCTCTCGGCTTCCTGGACAAACGAATAGCTATCCCAGCCATCAAAGCTCGATAGCTCAGGTAGGAATTCTCGTAGCCCACAATTTTTAGATACAATGACTGGGATTCCAAGTTGCACGGCTTCTAAAGCTACCAATCCAAATGGTTCTGATATAGAGGGCATGATCAAGATAGCTAATTCTGACATCTTTTGAAGCGTTTCTTTGTGCCCCATGAATCCAAAAAATTTGACATTATTCCCCAGATTCAGTTGATGTACTTTTGACTTTAATTCGGATTCTAAGTAGCCATTCCCAATGATTTCGAATTGTAAATCAGGTCTTTTTTTTAATAATCCCCAGGCAATATCAAGAAAAATGGCAGGCCCTTTTTGATGGGTAAGTCTGCCAATAAATCCTATTTTTTTTATGCTATTAATCTTTTTTTCGACAGATACCTTAGGACTGTTTCCATTTGGAATCACCCATATTTTTTCTGGCGTAATTCCATATTCATCTATAATTATTTTTTTGGTTTGGCTACTTACCGCTATAATGCGATTGGCATTTTGTAGTCCCCGTTTTTCCAGTTCTTTTATTTCAGGATTGGGTTGAATTCCGTTTCGTTCATTTTCGGTACTATGAATGTGCGCGATAAAAGGAACGCTATACAACTCTTTAATAACTGAGGCAGCTGATAGGGTCATCCAATCATGTGCGTGAATCAAATCAAATTTGAATTTCGCAGCATATTGGGCTGCTAACAGTGTATATTTCCCCAATTCCAAAGACAGTGAGTCAGTATACTGTCCTGAAAGTGGCAGTTGGTCAATAAAGGATGCAAATGGTTTTTTTTGTATACTGGGACTAAGTGCTGGTCTAGCTGAGGTGTGGCTAAAAAAATCAGGAGTTAAATAAGGCATGAGCCTCGCGCTAATGGCCTGTATCTCTATATTATTTTTCACACTTTGGTGATTTTCCCAGTAGTCAGCTTCATAGTTTAAATTGGAGGCGGCCCACACACGAACCTTCGATTTAGGGATTGGTTCATCGTGAGTGGGAACCAAAAAATGAACTTTGTGCTTTTGAGCGATGGCGTGGGCAAGTCCTTGACTAGCGATACCCAATCCACCTGATATTTTGGGAGGGTATTCCCAACCCAACATGAGAATTTTCATTTTATGTTATATTGATTCAGCGCAATTTTGATACAAATTAATCAACCTAACGCATTAAATAAGGGTAGATTTAAAGAAAGTTAACTTTAATTATTTCAGCATGTATGCCTTCCTTTTTAAAAAAGTCTAGCCAATAAAGTTGCTGCGAAGAAAGATGATCATTTGGTGATTTTATTTCATATAAATGATAGCTATGTTCATTCCAAATAAATAAATCTGGAAATCCAGTGGTATTGTCTTTTAGATTTTTGGACATTTCAATAAGAACCTTCTTGAGACCTACTAAAGGTATTTTATTGATCATTACCTCTAAATGTTCAGATAGCTTTTCCTCCCACTGAACCATCGGGTTGGCGATGCCAAATTTCTCATTAAAAGTGATATTTATTAGCATTGCTAGGGTTGAGGCTTGTTCGAAACTTTCTAGTCTTTTCATAATAGATTTTTTGCGTTTCATATAAAATGATTTCGTATAAAAATCCGAGGCAACTCGCTGAAGGGGATGATGATAATCGCCATGTTGCTGATCGAAAAGTTGGTCCCAAAAAAGGAGTCCATATAAGTTTTTCCAAAGCTGATTTTCCCCATGGATACCGTCAAATCCCAATTCCTTATAATAAGACAGCGCTTGTTCTTCAACTTTTATCAATGTGTTTTGATACAAATCTATTTTATTAGCGGACTTTAATAGTTGAGAGGTACTTCTGTTGATTCTGGTTTTTTGACGATCTAGGAAGTCCTTTGCAAATAAATATTCGGATGCATTCCAATGATTTTTCATAATTTCAAGTGCCAATTGGGTAGCACTTTCTAATTGGCCCAGTTTGTGCCATATGCGGAGTTGGCGTTCTCTTGCTGGATGTTTTTTTGCCAATTGATAGTATCTAATTGCAAGTACTGGTTGTTTTTGACGTTCAAGATGTTGACCAACTAGGAGCATAATTTGGTCGCCTATTTGCTGGGTTTTGATACTGATCAAATAGTCGTTCCATGGAATCAATTTAAGCGCTTCATGTAGGGTCGTCCCCGAAAATTCAGAAATAGCTACCCGTACCAATCGGAGTAGTTTGGATAATTCAAAGGCAGCCATAGCATCGGTTCGGTCAATAAACCAAGGGGTAAATTGAGTTTCATCTAAGGGTGCTAATTTGACATATCCGACGTCCCGGATGACAAATTCTGTCATCTGCTTTTTATATTTTCCAAAGTACAACATTTTTAAAAATTCCACCTCTTCTTGTTTGGCCACTAATACAAGTTGGTACTCTGCTAGTATACGGTTTAGCCCGTTTTTTTCATAAAGTAGCTCTATGATGGCATCCTTGGACAGTTTATTTAGGTCATATTCTGCAAAAAGAATTTGTAATTCGCGCTTGGTAAAGGGTCTATATAACTCTAAATTGTTTTCATGGGTAGAGACAATGAAATGCGCATTTTCTAGGTCTTCAATCGACCCATTTATATCTGATATTTCTGAATAGGTTAACTTGTCTAATCTGAAATACGGGCCTTTTCGGTTACAAAATCTAATAAATAGGCATTGCGCGTCTTGGGTTAAGAGGTTAAAGGCGGATAGGAATTCCCATTCGGAAGGACCAATGAGATGAGGACTGTGCTTTTGGACGAATGCTAGCAACTCACAGAAATAGTGATGATAATATCTTTCTGGAAGGATTATGGGTTCAGCTTTTGATTCAAACATTATACTCATGGGTTGATCACGTTAATTGCATCCAATAAGGCGTCCCGACAAATACTGCCTTTAAAGGTCAAAGGTATTTAGCCTTGGAATTCGTAAAAGACAAATCCCTTTGGCTAACCCCGTATTTATGATTCTAGTATGCGTAGTTTGGCGAATGACAAGAGTAATGTTTTTTCGCCATGCACGTCAAATATAATATTGGCTTTTTTCCCCGGCCCATTTTCCTCAATTGACTGAACCTTTCCGAAGCCAAATTTGGGATGTTCCACTTTCATTGATACTATTAAGTTGGTGATATCACTTGGTTTGAAATCAGCAGAAGGTTGATGCGTAGGTGTTTTTTGATCTCTTTGTTGTATCGAGCTTAAATTTTGCTTGATGAAATTTCGGGTATAATGTTGTTCTACAGGAGCTGCTGCCGGTTCACTGAAAAATTTTCTACTGATATTGATGAGATTGGGATCGACTTCCTGCAAAAAACGACTAGGCTCACAATTTTTCAATCTACCATATCGGTATCTATTAAGTGCATAACTAAAATGCAATTTTTTTTCCGCTCTGGTAATGGCAACATAAAAAAGCCTTCTTTCTTCTTCTAGATCGGCGCGACTGCTGAGCATCATTTGGGATGGAAACAATTCTTCTTCCAAACCCACAATATAGACATAGGGGAATTCTAAACCTTTGGCCATATGAATGGTCATCAGCGTGATCGTATCTTCATTGTTTTTATTTCGATCTTCGTCTGTCAACAGGGCGATATCCTGAAGAAAAGAGGAGAGTGATTTATCTTCCCTTTCTTGATTATCAACAAACTCTTTGATGGCATTGAGCAATTCTTGTACATTTTCAAATCGGCTGAGCCCTTCAATTGTTTTGTCATCATAGAGTTCCTTGAGCAACCCAGAGTTTTTCGCAATGAATGAGGCGGCTTCATAACCATCTTTGTTATCAACGACGACCTTAAACCCTTTGATGATGTTGACGAATTCTTCAATTTGATTGGCGCCACGACCACCTACCACTTCTTGTGCATGACATAAAATCTCCCATATATCTGCTCCTTGCTCTTCTGCAGCCACAAATAATTTTTCAATTGTACCAGGACCGATACCTCGCTTTGGTAGATTAATGATTCTACGTAGGGCTGTTTCATCATTGGGATTGATCACAAATCGGATATAAGCAATTAAATTTTTGATTTCCTTTCTTTGGTAGAATGAAACACCTCCAATCACTCGATATTTAAGATTCATTCTTCTCAATGCTTCTTCCATAGCACGCGACTGACTATTGGTACGATATAAAATCGCAAAATCCGAATTACGTGAGTGATGCTGCATTTTAGTTTCAAAAATCGAGGAGGCAACTAATTTACCCTCTTCATTATCAGTGGCCGATTTGATTAGTTCGATGAGCTCACCTTTTTCATTTGAAGTCCATACTTCTTTTTTTAACTGGGCGGTATTCTTATCGATCAGTGAATTGGCAGCATCTACGATGTTTTTGGTAGACCTATAATTTTGTTCTAATTTGATCAGTTTCAAATCGGGATAGTCCTTTTCGAAGTTGAGTATATTTTGAATATCCGCACCTCTAAAGGCATAAATACTTTGTGCATCATCGCCGACGACACAAACATTTTGTCTGACAGCACCTAATTTTTTGGCAATCATGTATTGCGAAATATTGGTATCTTGAAACTCATCGATGAGCACATAATGAAATCGATGCTGGTACTTATTGAGCACATCAAGATGTTCCTGAAAGAGCACATTGGTATTGAAGAGTAAATCGTCAAAGTCCATGGCATCTGCTTTGAAGCATCTTTTTGAATAAATCCGATAGATTCGCCCCATTTCTGGTCGACCATTGACCTCATCGTCATCGCGGTAGATGGGATTGTCATTGTATTCTTTCCAGCTAATCAACCTGTTTTTTGCACCTGAAATACGGTTATATACGACGTTGGCTTTATAAAGCTTGTCATCTAGATTGAGGCTTTTTACGATCGACTTGATCAATGACTTTGAATCTTCAGTATCGTATATAGTGAAGTTATTGGTATAGCCTAGCAAGCTAGCCTCTGCTCTTAACATTCTAGCAAAGACGGCGTGGAAGGTGCCCATCCAAAGGTTTCTAGCATTTGTTCCAACCAATTTTTCTATTCGATTGCGCATTTCCCGCGACGCCTTATTAGTAAAGGTAAGGGCTAGGATATTGAAAGGGTCCACTTGATGATGATCCATCAAATAAGCGATGCGGGTAGTGAGTACTCTTGTTTTTCCAGAACCGGAACCTGCAATAATCATGGTGGGCCCCGCAATGTTCATGACGCCTTCTAGTTGCGCAGGATTAAGCTCTTTTAAATAGGGATATTCACCGATGGTCATATCGCAAAACTAAAGGATCTGTAGTGTTCAACCTTGCCGATTGTAATAAAAGATCGTGCATTTTATCAACAACTATTTCGTTGGACATTTAGTGGATCTTTATCTATATTTAAAGGTTATTAAGCCTAGAGATAAGTTATTAATAATTATCTTTGGTGATTAATAAATATAATATAAGGCATGAACGAATCAGAAATTTATTTTCATGTGGGCTTGGGCAGAGTTGCTTCCACCTATTTGCAAAATAAGGTTTTTAATAATCTTGAAGGTATTCATTACATTCATAAAAATAGGTATCGTCGCAGTGTTTCAATCATCCAAAACAAAGGTCTTGGAAAATATTTGGTGAGCTGTGAATTGGATAGGCAATTTGATGAAGAATTGCCCAAATTTTTGGCAAGTTTTCCAGATGCAAAAGTTATTATTTTGTTTAGGGATCACGGTAGCTGGATTGCCTCTCAATACCGGCGGTTTGTTAAAAATGGATGGTACTATTCTTTTGAGGATTTCATTACGCTAGACAAGGATAGAGAAGGGTTTTGGTACAAAAAGCACCTCAATTATTATTCTAAATTAGAAAGTATCGAAAAGCTCTCGAAGCACAAGCCACTAATCTTGTTTTACGATGAATTGAAAAAAGACCCATGGGGCTTTTTTGACAAAATCGCAAGCTATACAGGGACTACCTACAATAAAGAATCAATTTCACTCGATAAGGTACATAGCTCATATTCAGAAAAGCAATTATTGGTTTTAAGATCTTTTTGCCGTAGATACATCCGGCATTTTCCTAGACAAAGTGCCAACAGGACTTTGAATTGGTTTGTTTTTAGGCCATGGTGGGCCTTTTTTCATTTGGTCATGTACGTTGCGTATTTTTTCCCAAAGGCATGGGTTCCAAAGGAGGCCTTTACAGATTCGGATTACCTCAAAAAAATCAATAATTTATATTGTGACGACTGGGAGAAAGTAAAATTCTATGCACACCAGAATGATCCCTTAAAATAGCGCAAATATTCTGGTAAAAATTAAGCTGTTACGGTTCTGTTTTTAATCTCCCAAATAGCTTCGATATCCGAAATTAATTGTTTTAATATCGCTGGTTTGATCGATTGCTTGGGATCGTCACCAATACCTCTTTGAGGATCAAGGTGCGTTTCGATAATAACACCGTCGGCGCCGTACGCCATTGCGGCTAGGGCGGCAGAGGGGACGTATTTAGCTCGGCCCACCGAATGACAAGGATCTACAATTACGGGTGCCCATGTTTTTTCTTTTAAAAGTGGGGTAATACTTTCATCTGGATAGTTTCTGTATCCGTCCATGGTTGGACTAGTACCTCTTGGGCAGAGTATGATGTCTGGATTACCCGCAGCGGCAATATATTCCGCAGCGGCAATAAACTCATTGATAGGTCCCATTCCCATTGATCGCTTGAGCAGTACTGCGATTTTTTTATTTTGCGTCAAGTGGCCAATATTCTTTAATAAAGAATAGTTTAAAGCATTACGTGCCCCGACTTGCAAAATATCAACTCCGGCCTCCACAGCGATGCGCAACTGATGTTCATCCATTACTTCAGTATCCACAGGTAACCCAGTTTGAGCACGTGCTTCCATTAATATTTTTATAGAGGCGTCATCTCCTTGGAAGGAATAAGGCATGGTTCTTGGTTTCCAAACACCACCTCTAATGGCTTTTGCACCCGCTTCTTTGACCGCATGAGCGGTTTCAATAAAGAGGTTTGGATTTTTAGGATCTATCGTGCAATGACCGGCAATTACAAACGAGCCATTACCTAAGATATGATTACCCAAAATTATTTTATGATTTGAGAGTTCTGATTTTATGTCCATTAATTTGAATGGAGAATCAACAGCATCAAATCGATCAATATAATCAAGTCCTAGGATTCTATTGACCATTTCAGTTGATCTTTCCTCACCTAAAACAGCGTACACATTTCTGTGATGACCTGCAACGGTTTGAATTTGGCAATTATATTCTGTGACGATAGCTATTATTTGTGCAAGCTGTTCTGCACTAAGTACGGGTTCTTTCGGGATAATCATAGACTTTGTCTTAAAAAGATGCAAATTTAATCCCATCATTCGAATAACAGTCTTTTTTAAGTATTTAAATTGATTTTATTCTGATTTTGGGTAGCTGATACCTAAGAATTAGAAATCATATGATGAGTACTAACATGAAGAGGGGGTAAAGGCCTGCGAAAATAA
Organism: Flammeovirgaceae bacterium; assembly: GCA_013204595.1. Lineage (GTDB taxonomy): Bacteria > Bacteroidota > Bacteroidia > Cytophagales > Cyclobacteriaceae > UBA4465. The sequence continues at coordinate 22,184 of JABMNK010000005.1, read as the reverse complement.
CTCTTTTAATTGGCGCATACATGAATAGGCACGTACTAACTTTGCTCCCATGGAAGTGAAAATAAAATTAGGCTTTAAATCCGATGAAGAATTTTACACGGTCAATGGTACTCAAAATCGAGTGGAGATCGACATGTACAACCCAGAAAAAAAACAGGCACAATCTCCAATGGAGTTGCTTCTTTCAGGTTTGATCGCATGTGCTGCGGTCGATATTATATCAATGATCAAGAAAAGACGTAAAGAACTCAAGGATTTTTCTGGAGAAGTGATAGGAAACAGGACCGACGAGATTCCTAGAAAATTCAACCGTATTCATATCCATTACGATCTTACTTCTCCTGATTTAACTAAAGCAGAAGCTGAGAAAATCATCAAAATGGCTGTTGAAAAATATTGTTCTGTGGCATCCTCTATTAGTGAAAATATTACACTAACACATGATTTCAATATTATCCGATAATCATACACGCTGAAACTAACCAATAGCCTGTCGGAGGTCCGCAATAAGATCTTCAACATCTTCGATCCCAACGCTCAACCTGATCAGTGAATCCGTAAGCCCTGATTTAAGACGTTCTTCTTTAGGTATCGATGCATGGGTCATGCTGGCTGGATGGCCAATCAATGATTCTACGCCTCCCAGTGATTCTGCAAGGCTGAATAATTCCAATTTGCGCATCAGCTCAAAGGCAACTTCTTGACTGTCATTTTTTAAGGTGAATGAGAGCATTCCCCCAAATTGGCGCATTTGTTTTTTTGCTACGGCATGATTTTGATGGTCTTCGAAACCAGGCCAATAGACAGATTGAACTGCGGGGTGATTTTTAAGGAAATGGGCGATTAGTTTACCATTTTCGCAATGTCGATCCATTCTGACGTGCAAGGTTTTGATCCCTCTTAATACCAAAAAACAATCATGAGGGCTGGGTATGGCCCCAGCCGCATTCTGGATATAGCCAATTTTTTGGTCTAGGATGTGATCATTGGTTATGACCGCACCCATGATCACATCGGAGTGTCCCGAAATGTATTTTGTAACCGAGTGCACCACAATGTCAGCCCCTAAGTCAATAGGATTTTGCAAATATGGGGTAGCAAAGGTGTTGTCTACACAAACCCAGATTCGATATTTTTTAGCGATTTTTACCATTTCGGCGATGTCGATAATACTCATCATAGGGTTGGTAGGTGATTCTACCCAAATCATCTTGGTTTTGTTATTGATTGCGGATGCTACTGCCGATAAATCATTAAGATCAACGAACTTAAAATGAATACCATATCGTTGATAGATCGCCGTAAAAAGTCGATAAGTCCCTCCATAAAGATCATTAGTACAAATGACCTCATCTCCAGGCTCTAAAAGTTTGACTACGGCATCAGTAGCACCCATGCCTGACGAAAAGCATCGACCAAATTTTGCGTTTTCCAAGGCAGCTAAATTTTCTTCTAGTACCGTTCTTGTAGGATTTTGTGTGCGAGCATATTCGAATCCTTTGTGTTTTCCTGGCGCTTCCTGCACATAAGTTGAAGTTTGGAAGATAGGAGTCATAATGGCCCCTGTAGTGGGATCTGGTTTGATTCCAGCGTGGAGGACTTTGGTCCCGAATTTCATCTTACTCATGGATATATTTTATTAAGGCGCAAGTATAGTAAAGAGCTGTTTGATTTAATCATTAATCCCCATTCTAACCAATAATTGATCGATATCTGATTCAATAATAAGCCTATTTCTAGTTTTCAAATCAAGAAAACCTGCTACGGTCATTTGGTCTAGGAAATTAAAAAATAAGTCATAATAACCTGCTACATTTAAGAAAGCGCAGGGTTTCTGATGATCTTCTAATTGAAGCCAGGTATACACCTCAATAATTTCTTCCAATGTCCCAATACCTCCAGGCAGGGCAATAAAACCATCTGCAAGTTGGGCCATGAGTGCTTTTCTTTCGTGCATGGTTTGAACTACATGGAGTTGAGTTAATCCCTCATGTCCTACTTCTAGATTTTTTAACTTTCGGGTAATTACACCAATGACGTGCCCCTTATTTTTGATGACAGCATCTGCAATCACGCCCATCAAACCAATAGCGCCTCCTCCATAAACCAAATCAAGTTGATTTTCGACCAATTTTTCTCCCAATTGGTGGGCATAACCCTGAAATACTGGATTATGTCCCTTGGAAGCGCCACAAAAAACAGCGACTCGTTTATTCATTTATCAATCTATAGATTAAAATGGCCGCCCGTTTGGTGAGCATTTCAATTGAGTTCAAATCCACAGATTCATTGGGGGTATGACCGCCACTACCCATGGCCCCGAGGCCATCAATACAGTCTGCATATTGGGCAACAAATGAAACATCCGCGGCACCGCGTTTAGAGGGATCCCAAGCGGTTACTGGGCCTTGACCTAGGTCAAGGCTGACCTTGCTGAATTTTTCCATTAGGGCTTCATTACCTAGAGTTGGTGCCATCGATGGATAGCTGTCAAAAAAAGTAATTTTTGCGGAAGTTTGCGGAAGGTTTCTTGTTACAATTGCGCGCATCTTTTGTCGGGTATTTTCTTTTTGCTCTTCGGAGATAAAGCGTAGGTCACCATCAATAACGGCTTTTTGTGCCACCACATTGGTTTTGCCAAATGCATCGCCAAGATTCATTGGTTCATCATAATTAGCGATAGTACCCCCAACCATCACTCCAGGGTTAAAGGTGAGGTATTCTTCACCGCTAATTTCTTCATAGAAATCATTTAAGATTCGACCAGCTTCAAAGATTGCACCGGCCCCCACGTCCTCACTAAATATTCCCGAAGAATGTGCTCTTTTCCCTTCAATTTCTACTTTCCATCCGGAGGAACCTCTTCGAGCAAGTGTCACATTATCAAAACCAGTAGAGGTTTCAAACCCCAAGGCGATGTCACTACGCTTGCCCGCGTCGATCAAATCTTTTCTGCTTACCGATAGGGGTTTACCCGTAAGCTCTTCATCTCCTGTCAAGGCAACAATAATTTGGGCCTTTTCCAAAAGATTCACTTCGTACAATGCTTTCAGTGCGTAAAGCATGATAATATCTCCACCTTTCATGTCATTGGCCCCAGGTCCGTAAACAATGCCATTTTCTTTTCTTTCCATTTTCTGAAAAGCTTCAGTTTTTGGAAATACGGTATCTAAATGTCCAATTAGCAAAATTCGTTTACCTTTTTTTCCAATCGTTTCTGCAAATAAATGCCCAGAGCGTTCTACCGAAGCCATATCAATCCATTGGGTGGTCATTCCGATATTTTCAAATTCCTCTTTGAGTACCATGCCTACTTCTTTGACACCTTCAAGATTCATCGTGCCACTATTAATATTCACAATTTGTTCAAGTAATTGGATAGAAGCTTCTTTATTGTCCTCAATAGCGGAAATAATCTTTTTTTCTTCTCGAGAAAGGCGCTGAGCAAATGTTCCTGAAAAGGTGAAGGCAATTAAAATGGTGCTAATCAATTTATACATAAGTGTCAATTTAATAGGTTTTATGGATTAGTTATTAGGTGCCAGTTTTCTGGGTATGACCATTAATTCAGTTTGTCTGCCATCGATATAGCTTACCTTCTTTCCATCAAAGAAAGCATCTTCTTCGAGCATTATACGAATTTCTTTGTCCCACTCCTTAATAAAACTGGCGTTATTGAGTTCAATGGAGTAGGCAGTATTTGGATAAAGTGGATAGTCGCCGGCGATTGGTACGCCCTCTTGCTGATCCCACATACCAATGGTTGGACCTGCGGCATGTCCATGATAACCTATCGGGTGGGTATAAATACTTGGTTTTAATCCCTGGCTTTTAGCCTCATTTAAGGACTTTTTCAAGATTTCATTACCTGTTTTACCGCTGATGAAATTGTTTAAAAAGAGGTCCTGCACTTTATTGGCATCAGCCAATGCCTTGATCAGAAACGCAGGAGCTTGTGTTTCTCCTTTTTGCAAGACATAAGCATGTTGTTGCGTATCTGTATGCAGCCTTAAATAGGTAATGCCAAAGTCGACATGCAATAAGTCACCTGGCAGGATAACTTCTCCTTCTGGTCGATCAGAAAAGGCACGTAAATGTTCGAAAGATTCAGGATCTTTGCGCTGAATTGCGACTGATGGATGGAACCACGTGGTAAATCCACATTCTCTGATTCTGTTTCGATACCACCAGACTAAGTCATCCGTAGTGGTAATGCCTGGTTGAATGACTTTTTCGGAAAATCCTTCAGCAATAATTTGATGTGCCATTCGGACGATATTGGGATAGACGGTCATCTCATTTGAAGTGCGGGTTTCCAACCAACCGACTGCTAGATTTTCGGCACTGGTCAATCTTTTTTGGTAGGGATCATCCAAAACCTTTCTCAATAGGTCGCGATGGGTAGCAGAAAGGCCGTCAGCGTGGGCAAATGTCTCAGACATATTTATGCCTATTTTCTTTGGATTTTTGGTAGTAATTAGGGCAGCAAGTGCTTTCCATTGATCGGGTTGAGATTCTTGTTCCCAAACCTTTTTAAAGAGGGTGCCAACATTGTATCTAGCCATTGCCATCGTCTCTAATGGTTGGTTGTTACCGGGATCAAAAATCACCAAAATAGTTGTACGACGGGCGGAAATCCATGTCGCAGGAAGCATCGTTTTTAAGATGGGGTCTTCATTATATTCTCTAGCGATGATTAGCCACATATCAATTCCTTCTCTACGCATCAGGTCTGGCAGTACTGTTTTGACTCTTTCTTCAAGCCAAGCGTCAATGACTTCCGCACGTTGTCTCATGTCCAAGGTTTTTGGGAAGTAATTATTTTGTGCCTGAGCTAAAAAAGTACAGCTAAGGAGAATGTAAAAAAATATTAGTCTCATATTATGAATATTAAATTAAGAGGTTAAGGTACAATTAAAATTAAATTTTCAGGATCAATTCAGAAGGAGTTTTGATAGGTTTTGTATGGGCGGCTTAGGAACGTCAAACATCATGCGCCTTTGAAGAGGATCTTTATCTTGATACCAAGATATATTTTTGCTTCTAAGAAGTCAAAAAATAGATGTCTTTTGTAATGGGTGTAACATACGGCAAGAGTAGGAAGTGGGGGGATTTTAAAGCTTTCTTATGCTACACTGTATCAGCTTAGTTTTTATTAGTTTTGTTCGGATTTTAGTAAATATTAAAGAGAAGGGATGAAATACTATAATAATATTGTGGACACCATTGGTAATACCCCATTGGTAAAACTCAATAAAGTTACCGAAGGAATCAAAGGAACTATATTGGTAAAAGTTGAATATTTTAATCCTGGTAATTCAATAAAAGATCGCATTGCAGTCAAAATGATTGAAAATGCTGAGCAAGAAGGAAAATTAAAACCGGGCGGAACCATCATCGAAGGTACCTCTGGAAATACAGGCATGGGCTTGGCATTGGTCGCACAAGCCAAGGGCTACAAATGTATCTTTACACTTGCGGATAAACAGTCGCAAGAAAAGATGGATATTTTGCGAGCAGTGGGTGCTGAGGTCATTGTCTGTCCCACCAATGTTTCGCCTGAAGACCCGAGGTCTTACTATTCGGTAGCCAAAAAGCTAAATGAAGATATCCCGAATTCATTTTATCCCAACCAATACGATAATCCAGGTAATACGGCCGCCCATTACGAAACAACAGGGCCTGAAATATGGAACGATACAGATGGAAGAATTACCGTTTACGCGGCAGGAATGGGTACTGGAGGCACAATTAGTGGGACTTCCAAGTATCTCAAAGAGCAAAATCCGAAAATCATTACGGTTGGCATCGATACCTATGGTTCCGTTTTCAAGAAGTATAAGGAGACTGGCATTTTCGATGAAAGTGAAGTTTATCCTTATTTGACAGAAGGAATAGGAGAGGATATTTTACCCAAAAATGTAAATTTTGATACGGTTGATCAGATCATTAAGGTGACGGATAAAGATGCGGCGATAATGACGAGAAGATTGGCCAGAGAAGAAGGATTATTCGTAGGTTGGTCTTGTGGATCTGCCGCTTTTGGTGCGATTGAATGGGCCAAGGCACATTTAAAAAAAGACGATGTGATGGTGATTATTTTACCGGATCATGGCACTCGATACTTGGGCAAAATTTATAATGATAATTGGATGAAAGACCATGGCTTCATTGAGTCTAGAAAGTTCGCTACGGCCAAAGACATTATTAAAAATCGAAATTATCAGGGCGTACTTCATACGATCGAGCGGACGCTCACAGTGGGAGAGGCAATTCTTGCTATGAATGAACAGGGTATAGATCAAATACCAGTGACCAATGCAGGCGACTTCGTGGGTAGCTTAAGCGACTCCAAGGTTCTTAAAAAACTTATTGAAAACCCAGCGCTTAAAAATAAACAGGTCTCAGAAATAATGGATCCGTCTTTTCAGTTTGTAGGTATGGACAACACTTTGGATGTTTTGTCGTCACTCATTTCCAAGGAAAATAAGGCTTTATTGATTAGAGATGAATACCAAAAAGTTCATATCATTACTCAGAGTGATTTGCTTATGGCGATGACTCATTGATTGTTGTGTTTGTAAGATTGTATTTTTTTATTAAATGGTGGGTTATTGGACATTACAATCATTGAGAAGAAGGAGAATTGGATAATACGTATCCCTTTGGAATCGTATCTAAAAGGACTTTTATTGTTCCAAATAGGGAATAAATTTCATCGAATCATCCATCTATCATAAATATGATTTTGATGATTTGATTTATCGATTAAACTTGTATCTGACGGAAATCATCATTATTTTTGACTTAAATAAATTTCTCACTCTTTGCTTGCAAAAGAGGCCATTTAGTTAAATGGCCTCTTTCTTTGTAAAATGGATAAGGCTGGACCTATAGGTGTATTTGATTCTGGGTATGGGGGGTTGACCGTCCTAAAGGAATTGGTACGTACGATGCCTCAATATGATTTTCTCTATCTCGGAGACAATGCGCGCGCGCCTTATGGACCACGTTCTTTTGAAAGCATCTATGAATTTACGCTGCAGGGGGTAAAACATCTTTTTGAAGAAGGCTGCTCATTGGTTGTCTTGGCATGTAATACAGCTTCTGCTGAGGCTTTAAGAACCATTCAGCAAAAAGATTTGCCCATTATAGCTCCCAATAAACGAGTGCTAGGGGTGTTAAGGCCCACAACAGAAGAGGTCGAGAGTTATACTAAGTCCGGAGAAATTGGCATCATGGGCACACAAGGGACCGTGAGGTCTAGATCTTATGTGATTGAAATTGAAAAATTCTTTCCTGAGATTATTGTACATCAGCAAGCTTGTCCGATGTGGGTCTCATTGGTTGAAAATTGCGAACTTGAAGGGCCAGGGGCTACTCATTATGTAAAAAAATATTTGGAGGAACTCATGTCAAAAAGTGCCCATATCGATGCGATTTTCCTGGCATGCACGCATTATCCGTTGCTTTACCAATTAATCAGACAAGAGGTGTCACCATCGGTGGGTATTTATAGTCAAGCAGAAATCGTAGCCCCAAAATTAATTACCTACTTGCAAAGACATTTGGAAATCGATGCATTGTGCTTGAAAAATGGAGATTTGGCTTTTTTAACCACTGATAATGCCGAGACTTTTCAAGAAAAAGCACGATTATTTTTTGGTCGAGAGTTGCAGGCAAAACGAATAAAACTCTGATTTTTTATCAAATTATTGAAAGATTTGGCTTTCTTATTGCTTAAATCTTTAAAAAATGGTCGTCAACAAATACTTGATTAATCACGTCGATTAATGGTCAATGTTCTATTCAATTACTGCTGATAATGGGTTAACTTAGCCCCTGATTTAAAGGGTTGACCGGCGTGCATACTTTTTTATTTTTTCTACCTTTACTGCTTTTTTTTGCTTTGTTTGCTGTCTATAGCGAACGTAAAATTTCAGCATTTATACAAAGCAGGTATGGGCCGATGGAAGTTGGGCCAATGGGGATTTTTCAGACGGTTGCTGATCTATTAAAAATGCTTCAAAAGGAAGATCTAATTCCTAAAGCCGCAGACAGACCTATTTTCTTGATAGGACCTATTTTGGTTTTCGTAGCTATTTTCGCTGGATTTTCAGTGCTTCCTCTCACCTCAGAGACAGCAGGAGCAGCCGTAGGATCTGGTGTTTTTTTGTTATTGGCCATTGTGTCGTTGGACGTTTTGGGTATTTTGATGGCTGGATGGGGCTCCAATAATAAATTTTCTCTTTTTGGTGCTATTCGTTCTATTGCCCAAATAATTTCCTTTGAAATACCATTGGGGTTGAGTGTATTATGTGTGGTCATATTATCACAATCTATGGATTTACAGGAAATCAGCCGTCAGCAAGGAGTCTATTCAGAGACACCCATTTATCTTTTTGGTATCAGAAGTTCGGGTGTATCCGTAACCGATTTGGGTGGTATTTTATCATGGAATGTAGTGCGAAGTCCATTTTTGATAGTTGGTTTTTTGATATTTTTTATTTCGGGTTTGGCAGAATCAAATCGCGCACCTTTTGACTTGCCGGAGTCAGAATCTGAGTTGGTTGGGGGCTACCATACAGAATATAGCGGCTTTCGATGGGGTATTTTCATGCTGGCCGAATACGGTATGATGTTGCTGATGTCCATTCTGGGTGTGATCTTATTTTTCGGAGGATGGAATACCCCATTGATCAACGTAGGCACGTTAAGATTTGCAGATTGGACGATGGGTGTTTATTGGGAAGGATTTTGGTTGATGGCCAAGGCGCTGATGCTGGTGTTTATTCAAATATGGATTCGATGGACCTATCCACGACTTAGGGTAGATCAGTTGATGTCTCTTTCTTGGAAATATTTGACACCTTTTGCCTTATTACTTGTATTTTTATCTGCTATTTGGCGACTATTGATGTTTTGAAAAAATATTTCTCAAATATTAAAAATTCTGTTCAAACCCTAAGCAATGGGTTGAAACTCACCATGGGACATCTTTGGGATGCACGTATGTCGAGGGATCCAATTGGCGTGGCTCATGAAGATTATTTTCTAAAGGACAAGGGGATCGCGACCCTTCAATATCCTAGGGAGTCGTTGCCTGTTCCGGATAATGGACGATATAAATTGCACAATGAAATTGAAGATTGTATTGTATGCGATCTTTGTGTCAAAATATGTCCCGTCAATTGTATTGACATTGAACCTATTAAAGCAGTAGCGGTCATTGGAAAGACCTCAGATGGCTCAACGAAAAGAATTTATGCGGCCAAATTTGATATTGATATGTCCAAATGTTGTTTTTGTGGCCTTTGCACAACAGTATGTCCGACTGAATGCTTGACTATGACCAAGGCCTACGATTTCAGTACCTTTGATCGTTCCGATCATATTTATGAATTTGGGGAGATGACCCCACTTCAAATATTATCAGCCAAGGCGGCTTTGGAGCAGCACCAAAAGGAGCAGCAGGACAGTCCATTTCCTACCATTGGAAAATCTACTGCTAGAAGCGCTGCTACCAGACCAATAATCATGAAACCAAAACGACCCAACCGAGAGGATGATTGAGTTATTGACCTACGTTTTTGGTGCATTGATCGTCGTTTCAGGCTTGGCACTCGTGTTTACAAATAACCTCATTCATGCGGCTTTTTTGTTGGCTTTTTGTTTGTTGAATGTAGCTGGATTTTATGTGATTCATCATGCGAATTTCCTTGCAATAGTGCAAATATTAATTTATGCAGGAGGTATTTTGATCCTATTAGCTTTTGGTATCATGCTCACCAATAGGTCGGAAAATGGTAAAGTGTTGACCAAGAACCATTTACTTTTTTTTGGGTTACTGTGCGCAGTAGGAATGGCCATGATGCTCTACGCCTTGATTACAAACCCAAAGACAGGTACCATAGAAGCTATTCAAAGTGTTGAGCAGGTTACTCAAATCGGTATGCGCTTGTTGACTCAATATATTTTAGCCTTTGAGCTGATCGCATTTTTACTTCTAGTAGTTCTGGTGGGCGCCGCATTTACAGGTAAAAAGTCTTATGATGCGTGATCCAGTTACCTTCGGTTTGTTTATTGGTGGCTTTTTGTTCTGTATTGGATTATTGATTGTAATTATTAAGAAGAATGCGATTTTTGTGTTTATCGGCATAGAGCTGATGCTGAATGGCGCCAATGTCAATTTGGTCATTTTTTCTGAGAATGATCCAAATCTTCAGGGCCAATTGATGGGTGTCTTCGTCATCGTTTTGGCTGCCGCAGAGTCTGTTGTGGGCTTAGCCATCTTATTAAATGTATTTAAATATTTTCAGTCCTCGAACTTGAACGATTTCAACCAATTAAAGCATTGATCATTGAAAATTACATATGGCCCGCGTTGTTGTTGATGCCTTTTATTGGTGGAATTTTTTCTTTTGTGCTACCTTCAAAGGCAGGTATCGTGGGTTCATTGGTCCTTTTATTAGCTGTTATTATGGCTAGTTATGGGCTGCTGATTCATCAAAATAGCTGGTTTTATAGGTTCGCGTGGTTGCCCGATTGGGAATTGGGATTTCAAGTAGATCAGGTTTCGGTAGTATTGATTTGGCTGGTTTGCTTCATTTCATTAATGGTTCATTTCTTCTCTTTATCATATATGAATGATGATCCCGGCAAAGGGAGGTATTTTTTAAAACTAGGTTTTTTCACTACCGCCATGCTTGGAATATTGATGTCGGATCATTTGATCCTTTTATTTATGTTTTGGGAGTTGGTTGGATTTTCTTCGTACTTGTTAATTGGCTTTTGGTATCAGGAAATAAATAATGCCCAAGCTGCAAGAATTGCTTTTATGACAAATCGGATTACGGATGCTGGGCTGCTGGCAGGTATTTTGTTATTGCTAAGTGCTGGGGGAACTGGGTATATTTCTTCCATAGAAATGGTCGATCATCCTATGGGTACTTTTTGGATAGGCACTTGCATGCTCATGGGCATCCTTGGAAAATCCGCGCAATTCCCGTTCTTGACTTGGTTACCTCAGGCGATGGCAGGACCTACGCCCGTATCGGCATTGATTCATGCTGCCACAATGGTCGCGGCAGGTGTTTATTTGTTGTTTAGAATATTTGTCATTTTTGATCCTGATTTAATGTTACTAGTCGTACTATTAGGGATCCTTACAGCCCTCATAGGAGCTATTGCGGCGCTGAATCAAACCAATTTAAAACGCGTGTTGGCTTATTCGACCATTTCTCAATTGGGATTTATGGTTATGGGTTTAGGTGTAGGAGCATATGATATGGCCATATTTCATCTATGGACCCATGCTTTTTTTAAGGCAGGTTTGTTTTTAAGTATAGGGTCGGTCATTCATTATTTATCAATATTGGAGATTGGGGGAGATGTGCAAAATATGCGTCATCTCGGCGGGTTAAGGAAGTATCTCCCAGTAACATTTTGGGCGTATGTGGTGGGTATGTTAGCGTTAATTGGCTTGCCATTTTTTACTGGGTTTTTATCTAAAGAGGGGATTCTTTTGGGTGCTTTTAGATGGGCTGAACACGGTGGTCATCCAGTCTATTATTTGGTCCCGTTCATGGCCATGTTTACCACTTTCCTGACAGCTTGCTATATGGGACGGCAATTGATATTGGTTTTTTTGGGAAGCTATAGAGGTCCTGGAGTCCTTAAAAAGCAGCCGTTTCTATGGGCTGAAAACTTACCTATTGGGCTATTGGCTATTTTATCTTTAGGTGTTTTTTATACCCTTAACCCTTTTCATGGAAAGATACCTTTCTTGATTTTTTGGTTAGGTACAAACCAAGTTGAATCGGTCAATCATCCTGGAGATATTCTCATTTTTTCGATTCTTTTAATGCTTCTCGGTTTGGGTTGGGTTTTTTGGAGGTATCGAGAAGTTCGTTTAAAGAAGTGGATTTCATTAAATCCCAGTTCTTTGACACATTTTGCTGAGAATGCTTTTTATTTGGATCAAATTTATATGAAAACCCTAGTGCCAGCTTTTAATTGGATCGTTGTTCAGACTGCCCGTGTGGATGAGGTCTTGATTAATCCTATTATAGATAGGTTTGCGGTTTTCTTTGTTGTGCTTGGTAAAGTCATAAACTTAATTGATAAAAACTTAGTTGATGGGGGAGTCCAATTGATAAGTAGGTTGACTGAAGTGGCAGGGGATAACTTACGTAAGCTACAAAATGCTCGGGTTCAAATGCATTTTGTGGTGGCGCTATTGGGATTATTACTGTTACTTCTTTGGTTAATTCAAACCTCTTAATATGAGTGCACATCTCTTATCATTGATCATATTAATTCCCATTATTGGGTCTATATCATTGCTTCTGTTCAAGGAACGACAAACACAATCGATCAAAAACGTGGCACTCGCATTTGCCATACTACAAATGATTTTTGCTGTTTGGTTGGTGGTTGTCTTTGATGTGAATTTCGGCACCCAAATGACGGATGCCTTTCAATTTATTGAAAAGGTCAACTGGATTTCAATGGATGTGGGAACGCTGGGTACTTTTAATATAGCGTATTTAGTAGGAGTTGATGGTATCAGCGTTTGGTTGGTGTTTTTAACCTCTTTTATTATGCTAATTGGCATAATAGCGTCATGGAAATTAAAGCAACAAGTGCATAGTTATTTTATGCTCTATTTATTATTAAGCGGTAGCATTGTTGGGTGCTTTGTAGCGTTGGACTTTTTCTTGTTCTACTTATTTTTTGAACTTATGTTGCTGCCTATGTTTTTCTTGATTGGGCTTTGGGGAGGACCCCGAAAATCTTATGCATCCATCAAGTTTTTCATTTATACATTGATTGGATCTTTACTGATTCTGATTGTAATGATTGGCTTGTATTTGAGTGTCAAGTCTCCAGATTTTCCGGAGGGGCAAATAGTGCACACTTTCAATTTGATCCATATGATGAATCCGGACAATTTCATTCCGGGGAGTGCCCTTGCTATGGACACTAGTTGGACTTTGTTTGGTATGCCGATGAGGTGGATAGCTTTTCTTGCACTGTTGTTGGGGTTTGCTATTAAACTACCGGTGGTGCCCTTTCATACATGGTTACCTGATGCGCATGTGGAAGCTTCTACACCTATATCGGTGGTATTGGCGGCGTTACTGCTCAAAGTGGGTGGATATGGTTTGTATCGCGTTGCCTTTTCAATTTTCCCGGAAGCGGCTGTTCATTTTGGAACAATGATTGCTATTTTAGGTGTTATTTCCATATTGTATGGAGGTCTTAATGCAATGGCACAACAAGACTTGAAACGTTTGATTGCTTATAGTTCAGTGGCTCATATGGGTTTTGTGTTGGTAGGTCTGGGCTCACTTACCGTTGAAGGGGCTTCAGGTGGAGTGTTTCAGATGATTTCACATGGATTGATTTCAGCGGCGTCATTTTTGATTGTGGGTGTGATTTATGATCGTACCCAGGATAGAACTATTGAAAATTTCAGTGGATTGGCTACTAAATTACCAGGCTATACGTTTGTGGTGGTATTGGTATTTTTCGCTTCTTTGGGATTGCCTGGATTATCGGGATTCGTGGGTGAATTGATGGTATTGATGGGTGCTTTCCAGGCTAACGGTGGCCAGTTAATTTTGCCTTTATGGATTGGTGGAGCTGTTATTGTGGGTATTTTGATTGCGTCAGCTTATTACTTGTGGGTCATCCAGCGGATGTTTTTTGGTAAATATTGGGTGCGAGAGGAGCGTTGGCTTGTTGCTATGAAAGATTTGGATTTGCGGGAATGGATCTTATTCACCCCACTCATTGTAGGTATCGTCGTACTCGGACTTTACCCAAAAGTGGTTTTAGATGCAATGGGTCATACCATGCAGTTATTCATCACACATGTGGCTTATTACGGCCAGTTAGCAAGTCAACCATAGGCGTATTTTGGATCTTCAGCAGCAGCTCATCACAATACAACAAGATTTAGGATTGATTTCCTCAGAAATTGTCTTGATGGTGGGTGCTATGGGACTGTTGATCGCTGGGTTGTTCAAAGTGCCCTTGTTTGGCATCAAATCCATGGCCGCTGGGTTATTGGTACTGGCCATGTGGCTGGTTCCTACGACCCAAGGCTTGTTTTTCGATCAGACGCTGCTTCGTGACGATCAGACGTACTTTCTTAGCCACTTATTGCCAATGGCGACTCTTGTAGTGGTAATGTTCAAGTTTCAAAAACACCAAAACTACGAATTTTATTTTTTGATGATCAGTGTGCTGGTTGGAGCTATGTTCATGCTGGGGGCCAATAATTTCTTGATTCTTTACATTGCTATCGAATTGACTTCCTATGGGAGTTATTTATTAACAGGGTTTAGGTTTGATCGACTAGGGAGTGAGGCGAGTATCAAATATTTATTGTTTGGCGGGGTGAGTTCTGCTGTCATGATTTTTGGCATTTCGCTTTTGTATGGAGCCAATCTTTCGCTTTATTTCCAGGCATTTCATTTGACTCCGATGAGTGCCATTGGACTGCTCCTTTTTATGGTCGGACTACTCTTTAAAACATCGGTCGTTCCATTTCACTTATGGACACCTGCCACCTATGAAGGTGCCCCAACAGACGCAGTAGCTTTTTTGTCAGTAGTACCTAAAATTGCAGGTTTTGCAGTACTTTATCATATTCTTTCGTTAGTTGGACATCTGCATCCATTCGTTATTGATTTGATCTTGATTTTAGCGATTGGCTCAATTATTTTAGGGACACTAGGTGCGCTACTACAGACAGATGTCAAGCGCATGCTAAGCTATGGTGCGATTGCCCATTCTGGGATGATCTTGCCACTTTGTCTCTTTGAGGTGGCGCTGGGGGCTTTTAAATATTATGTGATCATTTATGCAATAATGAATGTGACTGCATTTTTATTTATTCAATTGCATGAACGCGAAGGCAATGTCTCATTCAGCAATTTGGCAGGTTTGGGAGCGAAACATCCTTTTATGGGATTTTTGAGCGTAATATGGTCCATCTCATTGGTTGGTCTACCGCCTACCGCGGGTTTCATTGCCAAATTTTTTCTTTTTTCGATGGCATGGGTGAGCTATTTAGCGTCAGGTTCAGGATATTGGATGGCCTTTATTGTGATTGGTGTACTAAGTTCAACTGTCGCATTGTACTTTTATTTAAGGCTTCCATATTTTTATTTTTTTAAACCAAAAAGTGATTTAAAACTGACTTTCCATAAAATGCATATGCTGCTTCTGACAGTGCTCACGATTAGTTTAATTTATTTATTCCTTCAACCTGATATTTTAGATAAATTTGCCCCAATTTTGAAGCCATGAGTGACCCCATCAAACACGAGTGCGGAATAGTCCTTCTTCGATTGAGAAAACCGCTTCAGTACTATGTAGATAAGTATCATACACCTACTTACAGCTTGAGTAAAATGTACTTACTCATGCAAAAGCAGCATAATAGAGGTCAAGACGGTGCTGGCGTTGCTAATATCAAAATTGATATGGAGCCAGGTTACCGCTATATCAGTCGCTATCGAAATATGGAACAGCAGCCAATTGAGGCGATTTTTCAGAAAATAGGACGCAAATTCGAGAAGGCGCAAAAAGAATCTCCAGCCCACTATATGGACGCAGCATGGCTCAAGCAAAATGTGGCTTTTTCTGGCGAGATTTGGTTGGGTCACCTTCGTTATGGTACTCATGGCAAAAATAGTATTGAAAATTGTCATCCATTTTTACGTCAAAATAATTGGCGTAGTCGCAATTTGGTTGTGGCGGGTAATTTCAATATGACCAATGTGGACGAACTCTTTGATAAATTGATTCAATTGGGGCAGCACCCCAAGGAGAAGATGGATACGGTGACGGCAATGGAAAAAATCGGCCACTTTTTGGATGAAGAAAATCAACAAATTTTTCATAAATACAAGAACACGCACAGCAATGCGGAGCTTACTCGACTTATCGAAGATAAATTAGACCTGCAAAGGGTGTTACAACGGTCATGCAAGGATTTTGATGGGGGTTATGCTCTTACAGGAATGGTCGGTTATGGAGCGGCCTTTGTGGCGCGAGATCCGGCAGGTATTCGACCTGCTTATTATTATGCAGATGATGAAGTTATTGTAGTTGCCTCAGAAAAGCCAGCGATTAAAACCGCCTTTGAATGCAACTATGATGACATAAAAGAGGTCAGTCCAGGGCATGCCCTGATTCTCAACAAAGACGGGAGTTACCAGCATCAACAATTCATAGAACCTAGAGAGAAAAAGGCTTGCAGTTTTGAGCGGATTTATTTCTCAAGAGGTACGGATCCAGATATTTATCGTGAGCGCAAGGAGTTGGGTCGCTTGATGGTACCACAAGTACTTAAATCGATCAATTTCGACCTCAAAAACACGGTATTTTCGTTTATTCCCAATACGGCTGAAATTTCCTTTCTCGGGATGATGTCAGGTGTAGAAGATTATTTGATCAGCAAGCGAAAGGAGATTATATTGGATCAGAAGCCTAGTCCAGATTCGTTAGAGGACTTGCTCTCTTTTAAGCCGAGAGTTGAAAAATTGGTATTAAAAGATGCCAAGCTGCGCACCTTTATTACCGATGATGCCCATCGAGATGAATTAGTTGCTCACGTGTATGACACCACGTACGAGGTGATTAAAAAAGATCGAGATTCTTTGGTGGTGATTGATGACAGTATCGTTCGTGGTACTACATTGGAAAAAAGCATATTGACCTTATTAGATAAGCTAGATCCAAAGAAAATTGTGATTATTTCTTCTGCACCTCAAATTCGATTTCCAGATTGCTATGGCATTGACATGAGCAAGATGAAAGATTTTGTGGCATTTAGAGCAGTATTAGCACTACTTATTGACCACAATAAAGAATATTTATTAGATGAAGTCCTTGAAAAATGCCTTTCAGTGGTCAATAGCCGCAATCAAGATAATTACGTGAAAGAACTCTACGCACCCTTCTCTTACGATCAGGTATCTAAAAAAATCGCAGAGATTATCAAGCCAAAAAACATGAAGGCCTCGTTAGAGGTGGTTTTTCAAACAGTTGAAGGGCTACATAAAGCTTGTCCCAATCACCTTGGTGATTGGTATTTTACTGGCGATTATCCTACCCCTGGGGGAAATGGAGTCGTTAATAAGGCCTTTATCAATTTCATGAAAGGTGTTGAGGTGAGGGCTTATTAGGTCAATCACTTTATTCGGTCTTTATTAACGAATTGATGAGTAACGCAGTTTAAATGAGGGTGTTTATCTGATCAGCTGAACCAAGCGAAGTGGGCAGATACCTATTGTCGAAATCATGGATGATTAGGGTTTTTCCGCTGCTAAATATTCTCTTGAAGGATCTAAATAGCTATTTATTAATTATGTCATGTTTGGTCAAAATCTGGGAGGCTGGAGTCAGTATTAGCAGTAAAACGATAAGAAGTGGGGTTCTTTGATGGCGGTTTTAACGGCTAAAGCCATCCACGTCAAATTGAGAAGCTCTCGCCGCAGCCACAGGTGCGGCTTGCGTTGGGATTGATAAATTGAAAGCCCTTACCATTTAATCCATCAGAAAATTCGAGGGTTGTTCCGAGCAAATAGAGCAAACTACGCTTATCGACAATTACTTTGACTCCTTTGTCTTCGAAGACATCGTCCTGAGGAGTGATGGCATCATCAAAAGCAATGTCATACATCAAACCAGAGCAGCCACCGCCCTTAACAGAGACACGCAAATTATGCGCTTCACTATAACCTTCAGAAGATCTTAAAAAGGATATTTGATTTTTTGCTTTATCGGTAACACTTATCATATAGTGCAAAAATACTGAATTACTTCCATTAAAAAATCATTAAACTCCTAAAAGTTCTTGTTCCTTTGCGTTTAAGGAATCAAAAAAGCAATGATAAGAGTAGAGCATATAGGTATTGCAGTGAAGGATCTCAAAAAGGTCAATGACCTTTATTCTCGGCTATTCAATCAGTCGCCTTATAAGGAAGAGCGAGTAGCGAGCGAGGCTGTCAATACTTCTTTTTTTCAAATAGGAGAAACAAAAATTGAATTTTTGGAATCAGATCAACCAGATAGTGCTATCAGCAAGTACGTGGATAAAAATAGATCGGGTATCCATCATATTGCCTTTGAAGTAGCGGATATTCAGCTGGAAATTGATCGATTGAAAGGTGAGGGATTTGTGATTATCTACAATCCAGCTAAACTGGGCGCCGATAACAAATTGATCACATTCCTGCATCCAAAGAGTACGAATGGCGTGCTGATAGAACTTTGTCAAGAACTTAAATAATGGAAGAATTAAAAAGAACAGAAATCGGATCAATTGGTGAATTTGGGCTGATTGATAAAATTGCTGCGGGAGCGATGATTCAGCATCAGACTACTTTGAAAGGAATTGGTGATGATGCGGCAGTTATTGGAACTACAGCAGGCAAGGTAATGTTGGTCAGCACAGATATGCTGCTAGAAGGGATCCATTTTGATTTATCGTATATGCCCCTAGTTCATTTGGGCTATAAAGCGGTGACAGTCAATGTATCAGATATTGCGGCGATGAATGGCATACCCAAACAAATCACGGTGAGTCTTGGATTGAGTAATCGCATGTCTGTCGAAGCGGTCGAAGCCATTTATGAAGGTATTTATGCTGCCGCAAAAGATTATAAATTGGACGTAATCGGTGGTGATACTACCGCATCCAGAGCGGGATTAATGATCTCTATGACTATTATAGGGGAGGCATCCGAAGATCAAGTGGTGTACCGAAGTGGTGCTAAAAATTCCGATATTTTATGTGTGACCGGTGACGTTGGGAGTGCTTATATGGGATTGCAAATTCTAGAAAGAGAAAAGGAGGTATTCAAGGTAGATCCGAATATGCAGCCACAATTGGATAAATACGCCGCTATAGTCGGTCGCCAATTACGACCAATGGCAAGAATGGACGTCATTTATGAATTGATGGATTTGAATATGGTACCAACCGCAATGATCGATATCTCAGATGGGTTGGCGTCAGAAATATTTCATTTGTGCAAGCAATCTCAATTGGGCGCCTGTATTTATGAAGATAAACTACCTATTTCAGAACAAACTTTTGAGACAGCAGCGGAATTCAGTATGGATCCCAATACGGCAGCTTTGAATGGTGGCGAAGACTATGAATTGTTGTTTACCATCCGCCAAGAAGATTTTGAGAAGATTGAACATCATCACGACATCACGACCATTGGTTATATGCATCCACCCGAAAGCGGAAAAGTTATGGTGACAACTAACAAAACAACCGTGGCATTAACAGCCCAAGGGTGGATTCATTTTTGATCCAACACTTGGGATATTTACTCAATTTTAGCGAGGGGCTTCAAGGGAAACCATGATTGTTATTTCATCGAAGACCAATTTATCACCCAAGCCCTGAAAAAAACTTCCCGAACGGTGGGTTACCTCATAGGCGGCTCGATCAAAAGTAAAAGTAGCAGATGCCAGATAGCCCGTCCCATTGTCCTCAAATTTCGCAGGAAATTCTATTGGTTTTGAGATTCCTCGAATAGTCAAATCTGCAAGTATGAGGTATTGATCATTTCCTTGTGCAGTAGCTTTTTGAATTACCAATTGCGAAGTGGGAAATGTCACCGAACCAAAAAAGTCATCCGATTTCAGATGATTTTCAAGTTTCCCTCTATAGGCTTGCGGCACGTCCAAATTGATAATGGTATTCATATCAATCACAAATCGACCACCTATTAGGCTTCCTTTTTCAACATCAAGTGATCCAGATTGCAAGAAAATAGTACCATTGTGGGTGGTAGCCACACTTCCACCTTCCCATTTGACGACACTTTTTTCGACATTGACAGGTAACGTCTGAGCTGGTGCTGGATTGGAGGTCAACAGCAATAATGAAAAAATTAATTGAAGCATTTAAATAGTTTTAAAAGATTGATAATTACCACCCTTAAAACGCATCTAAATTGTTTTTAGTTGCATATAAAATCACATTCAACTTTTGATAGGGTCTATTTATGCGAATAATCGTGATCAAGAACGGTGGTCCTGCTTTATTTCCTTAATTTTGGGATTTAACGCGAACAGCATGATCATCTTAGATAAGACCGTAATTTCTTCAGAGATATACGAAGAGCAGTTCATTTGTGACTTAGACAAGTGCAAGGGTGCGTGCTGTGTTGAAGGTGATTTAGGAGCACCTTTAACACAAGACGAATTGATTCTTATGGATGAAAGCATAGAAATCGTCAAACCTTATCTTTCGGCTGCAGCTCAAGAAGTACTGGATACCCAAGGCGCATATTTACTGGATGAAGATGGAGATTTTACTACAACGACTCTCAACGGTAAAGAATGTAGTTTTGCTTATTACGATGATAAGCATGCCTTAAAATGTAGTGTCGAACAGGCTTATTTGGATGGAAAATCAGATTTCAGAAAACCTATCAGTTGCCATTTGTATCCTATCAGGGTGCAAACGTTGCATGACTTTGAAACATTGAATTATGATCGATGGAGTATTTGTGAATGTGCCAGGATTTTGGGAAAAAGCAAGGGAGTAGCTATTTATAAGTTTTTAAAGGAGCCGTTGATCAGGAAATATGGAAGTGATTGGTATCAAAGATTGTGTAACGAAATTGAGCTTCTGAAGTCTGAAAAAGAGGAAGGCACCTCATGAGTTTTGATTATTAGAGTCAACTATTTTGAAAATATCCTATGCCTTATGTTATGATAAAATAGCGATCATCCTTAGGTCCAAAGCGAACTCACTAAATAAGCAAGGCACTTTATACTTTGATACTATTAACGGTGAAAGAGATATTGATTTGATTTTTAAATCTTGGTCTGGGGTAGACTTGGGCTTATTCTTGGGATATCTCACGCCCAAAGCGTTGCGTCAATCATTGGACCGTAATACGACCATTAATTCCGATTTTTCTTTATCGTTGGATCGTCACAAGTACCCCGAACTCACATTGTTGCGCATGACTATTGAGGAAGGTAAAAATACAGGTGCGACCTTGCTCATTCATTATGATTTTTTTGAAAGCCCTTTCGGTCCTCTTGTTATCGGATCGACTGCGAAAGGAGTTTGCTATTTAATGTTCTACAAAGACGCTCATGAAGCTTTGTCTGGGTTGTGTTCAACATTTCCAAATGCCCACTTTATTCAAAAAGAAACCCATCATCACCGGACAGTCAAAAACTTTGTAAAAGGGAATAGAGGTGAATCAGAGAAGATCACCTTGCATGTAAAGGGGACATCGTTTCAATGGCAGGTATGGCAGGAGCTATTGAATATTTCGAGTGGTCATTTGACTACCTATGGATTCATCGCCAAGCAACTCAAAAAACCATTAGCTGCAAGGGCGGTGGGAACAGCAATTGGTCGCAATTTGATTGCACTACTCATACCGTGTCATCGGGTACTGGGTGCATCAGGGGCCATAGGTCAATACAGATGGGAAACTACTCGGAAGACGGCACTGATAGGTTGGGAAGCGGCTCAATTCAATGTCGATAAATTGGAATAAGCAATTTAAATTTGTCTAATTAAAATCCATAAATAGCAAATGAAAACTATTCTACACAAAGCCAACAGCAGGGGATATGCCCAGTATGGATGGTTAGACTCTTATCATTCTTTTAGCTTTGCTGATTACCATAACCCGGATAGAATGAATTTCGGTATGCTCCGAGTGCTCAATGACGATTGTGTGGCGCCAGGTAATGGATTTGGCACCCATCCGCACAGCAATATGGAGATTATTTCTATTCCGCTAGCTGGAGATCTGGAACACAAGGACAGCATGGGTAACGTGGCCATTATACGAGAAGGTGATGTGCAAGCTTTAAGTGCAGGCACAGGTATTTATCATAGTGAATACAATAAAAATAAGGATCAAGAAGTTCGGTTTCTTCAGATTTGGATTTTTCCTAAGTTGAAGCAAGTAGCGCCTCGCTATGATCAGGTCTCCTTAAAATCCATAGAAAAAAAAAATCAATTTTATCAAATTTTATCACCTAATCCAGCAGATCAGGGCGTTTGGATTCATCAGGATGCTTGGTTTCATTTGGGGAAGTTTCAAAGCGGTACCGGCGATACGTATTGGCTTAAACAGTCGGGCAATGGTGTCTATGCCTTTGTTTTGGAG
>JABMNK010000057.1 GCA_013204595.1 Flammeovirgaceae bacterium | reverse complement strand
GTATAACACACGAAGAATCCATAGTGCAAACAAACAAAAATCGATTTGGCAGGTCCATGGTATCGAAAAATTAAATTACATTAGCAAAGTAGCTTAACTGACTCTCCGGAAATCGTAGGCAAGTCCAGATTGCAGTGTAAATAATTTTATGTTAAGAGTAATTTAATTGATTTGGGAAATGAATTAAAAGTGAAATTAGGGGTAGCCAATATCGTTATTGGCTTTCATAAGATCTCAGATGGCAAGGAGTATTGATGGTTTATTTAACTTAATGATGTTCTAGTTTAGTTTAAAGTTCATCTATGTTAAGATTGAAGTAACTAAATCCACATACGGTTTTTCGATATGCTGCTGAATTGGGTTTCAGCATGTACAATGGAGAAGCGTGGCAACATTTTAACAAAGACAATGGACTTCCTTCCAATCAAGTAAATGCGCTGCAAGTGTTGGTTACCAGTTCGGGGTCAATAGCTGGAAGAGCTGATGGTACTAGCGGCGGTCAACTATGGCTAGGACTTTCTTCGGTAGGAGTGATCGAGTTGGATATTGATGCCTTTTTAAAAGAGACAGAAGTTGAAGATGAGATAACGCTAGGAGTGGAAGAAAATATTTTGGCTAATGGTGTGGTGCTATTCCCCAATCCCACACAAGATCAAATTAATTTAAGTTGGGATGGACTGAATACAGCAAGTGAAGTGCAGTTAATTAATCTTTCTGGGCAAGTCATCTATCGGGCCAAAATAGAGAAAGGAAATAATGAAACATCCATTAATATCGAGCATTTGAAGGCGGGTATTTATATGATTCAATGGAATTCACAAAACACGTCTCAAAAGCTGAAATTCATTAAACATTAAGTCAGATTCATCGATGTTATAGTAACGCAGATCATAAGCGTACTAATATTTATGATCATAATAGTTTTAGTTATTTCAGATTTTTGTTATATTTATTGTATTAAATTTTATATAACTTTTAAACAAAAAACCTATGAATTTAAAACTTGTATTTAAAGTATCGGCAGCTATTCTAGCTATTAATGGTATAATGGCCCTTTTTCTAACGACCAATTTCTTTGAAATGGCTGCTTTTGAGGTAACCCCTTCACTTGTGACGTTTGGTCAGTTTGTTGGTGTCACATTTTTGGCAATGTCTTTAATAGCATGGAAAACTCCTGACTTAGTAATTGATGCCCTTCCTGGATTTGGACAGGTCTATGCAATTACACAAGGTATGTGGGCAGTGATTATTATCTATCACATTGCAATTGGTGCAGCAGGTGGCCCAACGGCCATTGCCAATGCTGGCATTTCAGTAGTTTTCAGTTTACTGTTCTTTTTTTATAGTAGAAAATAATTAATTCAACCTTGTTTTTTAAAGAGCGGCTTTAAAGGCCGCTCTTTTTTTATTCCTTTCATGAGTAAGAAATAAGTAACTCCTTAATGAATTAGATATAATACCTTAAGATCTCCTTCAGTGAAGTATTCTGAGATATAATTGGAAAACATTGAGGATTGGCTATAATAATTATCATGAACATGTTTTACTTTTTTTCAAATTAGATAACTTCGCGATTGATTAGAATATTTAACCTAACTCAAAACGTAAATGGTATTTGACATTGAAATGATCAAAAAAGTTTATCAGACCATTAAGGCTCGGGTAGACATAGCCAAAGAAATTACCAGTAAACCTCTTACCTTGGCTGAAAAAATTCTTTACGCGCACCTTTATGAGGGCATGCCTAAGAAAGGTTATGAGCGGGGCGGATCATATGTCGATTTTGCACCAGATAGGATTGCCCTTCAGGATGCAACTGCGCAAATGGCCCTTCTGCAATTTATGCAAGCGGGTAAGAAAAGAGTAGAAGCCCCGACTACGGTCCATTGTGACCATTTGATTCAAGCAAAAATGGGTGCAGGGATTGATCTTCAAAATGCGCTTAATACAAGCAATGAGGTATTTAATTTCTTAGAATCAGTGTCAAACAAGTATGGAATCGGTTTTTGGAAGCCGGGGGCTGGCATTATTCATCAAGTGGTACTCGAAAATTATGCTTTTCCTGGAGGCATGATGATAGGTACTGATTCACATACGGTGAATGCAGGTGGTCTTGGAATGCTAGCCATAGGCGTGGGGGGTGCAGATGCAGTAGATGTAATGGCTGGAATGGCTTGGGAACTTAAATTCCCGAAATTGATAGGTGTAAAATTGACTGGAAAACTAAGTGGTTGGACAGCACCTAAAGATGTTATATCAAAAGTTGCTGGTATTTTGACTGTTAAAGGAGGTACTGGAGCCATTGTAGAATATTTTGGTGAGGGAGCCAAGACCCTTTCATGTACGGGAAAGGGAACCATTTGCAATATGGGAGCAGAAATAGGCGCAACTACCTCAACCTTTGGTTATGATGAAGCCATGGAACGATATTTAAGGGCGACCGGAAGAGACGCTGTGGCCGATATGGCCAACGAAGTAAAGGCCTATTTAACCGGAGATGATGAGGTATATGAGCATCCCGAGATGTATTTTGATCAGGTAATTGAAATCAATCTATCAACATTAGAACCACATGTCAACGGACCGTTTACGCCTGATTTGGCTACACCTATTTCAGAAATGAGGGCCAAAGCGGTGAAAAATAATTGGCCATTGAAAGTAGAATGGGGATTGATAGGATCCTGTACGAATTCATCTTACGAAGACATTTCAAGAGCGGCATCTATTGCAGCACAAGCGGTTGCCAAAGGGCTGAAGCCAGTCGCCGAATTTGGTATTAACCCAGGCTCTGAATTGGTTAGATTTACCATTGAGCGAGATGGGTTCATTAAAACTTTCGAGTCATTAGGTACTAAAATATTCACCAACGCTTGTGGGCCTTGTATTGGCCAATGGTCGAGGGTGGGATCTGAGAAACAGGAAAAAAACACGATTGTACATTCCTTTAACCGTAATTTCTCAAAGAGAAATGATGGTAATCCAAATACCCACGCATTTGTAACTTCACCTGAAATGGTAGCGGCGCTAGCCATCTCTGGTGACCTTGGATTTAATCCGATGACAGACACGCTGACCAACGACAAAGGAGAACAGGTTAAATTAGATGAACCTACAGGATGGGAATTGCCACCGAAGGGCTTTGCCGTCGAAGATGCCGGTTATTTAGCGCCAGCTGAAGATGGATCGTCCGTAGAAATAAAAGTAGACCCATCATCTAACAGACTTCAATTATTAACGGAATTTACTCCTTGGAATGGTAAAAATATTATAGGTGCTAAATTGCTAATTAAAGCATTGGGCAAGTGTACTACTGATCATATTTCCATGGCCGGACCTTGGTTAAAATATCGTGGGCATCTTGACAATATCGCTAATAATACGCTTACGGGGGCGACTAATGCATTTAACAAAGAAGCTGATAAAGTTAAAAATCAGCTTAATGGCACCTATGGCACCGTACCTGAGACACAGAGAGCGTACAAGGCGAATGGAATTCCTACCATCGTAGTAGGCGATCAAAATTATGGTGAAGGTTCTTCGAGAGAACATGCAGCAATGCAGCCACGTCATTTGGGTGTTATCGCTGTTTTGGTAAAATCCTTTGCGAGAATTCATGAAACTAATTTAAAAAAGCAAGGGATGTTAGGGCTGACATTTGCCAATGAAGCCGATTATGATAAAATTCAAGAAGCTGATACTTTTGATTTTATTGACTTGGTGAGTTTTGCCCCTGACAAGCAACTAACTATCTTGGTGAATCATGCCGATGGGACAAAAGATACGATAATGGCCAATCACACTTATAATGCGGGTCAGATTGATTGGTTCAAAGCAGGTTCAGCGTTGAATTTACTGAAAAGAGCTCAGAAATAACCTTTCTTTTAGCTTAAGAAAAGAAGGCAGACTATTGATCTAAAGATATGTGCTACGGAGTTAATGATAATTTTAATTTCGTGGTTTTATTATTTGAATTTCATTAAGATCTCTCTTATTTTAAGAACTGATTGGCCATTCAATTCTTAACTCATAAGAAATGAGTTAATGATATGTGTTCAAATGGGCATCAGCTGTTTGTGGCTGCTTATCTGACCTGGGCAGTAAATTGTATTTAATGGTTTGCACATGATTAACCTAGAATACTTATGTCTAAACATGATGATAAATGGTAATATATTTATCCTTAACTTGAGTTACTATCTTAAACGCACTTATTTGGATTCATTAGAGATTATTGTTAGTATACGAAAGATTGTTCGTTCTTTAAACTTAGAATCCAAAGCTATCCAAAAAGACTTTGGACTAAGTATCACTCAGTTACTATGTTTGGGTAATCTACAAAATAGCCCTAGTTATAAGTCTACCCATAAGGATTTGATGGATTTACTTAGTCTAAATTCCAGCACCATTTCAGGTATTCTTAATAGACTTGAAAAACGTGGCTATATTGAAAGACTAAGTAATGAAATAGATAAAAGATCCAAATCGATAATACTTACAACGTCCGGGCTTACCCTTCTTGAAGCGGCACCTAATGTACTTCATGATAGATTGGCCGAAAAGCTTGATAAATTATCAGTGATGGACAAGGCCATGGTTCAAAAATCCTTAAGTATTGTTATTTCGGCAATGGGCATTAAGGGATTAGACGCTAGTCCTCTATTGACATCGGATGAACAAATAGACTAATCGGCAATCGCATGGTATCGTCATTTTATTAGTAAATTCTAAGCCTTCGCTTAATATATGTTCTATAGAATATAAATAGGTTCTATAGAACATATTTTCTATATTTGCGTAAATATATAAATAAGGTTCATCAGATTTAACTTATAATGCACTATACAGAACAAGATATTCTTATCATAGAGGAGGCCGATAATTTCAATGACTTACCAAAGTCAATGAGTGAAAATTCATTGCTTGAGACGTTGGAAAATCAAGATATACCAAGTCATATAAAAGATTTCGTAGGCGCGGATGAACTTAAACATCGAGAGTTTATTAAAGGCTCATTTTGGAAAAAAATTCCAGCCTTTAGTGAGGTTTCAGTGGAAGAATTCTTAGATGTAAAATTTCAAAATAAGCATACTGTAAGAAAAGTAGCTAAACTTGAGGAACTCACACAAGGTCTTGTCGATGTTAAATTTATTGATGAGGTGAAAAAAGGAATGCAACGGGCACCTATGAATCTAAGCATTTCTCCATATATAATGAGTCTTATTGATTGGAATGATCCATGGAATGATCCGTTAAGGATTCAATTCATTCCAGTTGAAAATGGTTTTATAGCCGATCACCCAAAGCTAATGTTGGACTCATTGGGAGAACAAAATGATAGTCCTGTAGAAGGGTTAGTGCATAGATATTTTGACAAAGTACTATTTCTACCTCTAGACGTATGCCCGGTCTATTGTCGTTTCTGTACACGCAGTTATGCGATTGGAGGTAATACAGAAAGTGTAGATAAGCTTAGATTTAAGAATGCACCCGATAATTGGAAAAAGGCGTTTACCTACATCGCATCCAGACCTGAAATAGAAGACGTAGTGATATCTGGTGGGGATGCTTATATGCTTGCACCAGAACGTTTACGGATGATCGGTGAGATATTATTAGAAATTCCTCATGTGCGAAGGATGCGTTTTGCCTCCAAAGGACCCGCCGTCATGCCCATGAAAATATTGACTGACAATGCTTGGACACAAGCATTGGTAGATGTGGTCAATAAGGGTCGAGAAAAAGGAAAAGAGGTCGTACTTCACACTCACTTTAACAGTTCAAACGAGATTACTGACATCACACGACAAGCTATGCTACACCTTTTTCAAAAGGGAATTGTCGTTAGAAATCAAAGTGTTTTGATAAAGGGGGTGAACGACACTCCTGAAAGTATGATTGACCTTATTCGAAAACTTTCCTATATGAACGTTCAACCTTATTATGTTTATCAACACGATATGGTGCCGGGATCAGAAGACATGAGGACAAGTATTAAAGAAACCGTTGCACTTGAGAAACAAGTACGAGGGGTTACTGCGGGATTTAATACACCACTATTCGTAACGGATGCTCCAGGGGGAGGCGGTAAAAGAGATGTGCATAGTTATGACTATTATAATGAATTAACAGGGATAAGTATCTATAGAAGTCCAAGTGTTGATGAATCTAAGTTGTATTTGTATTTTGATCCTATTGAGAGTTTGTCACCAGAAGGTCAGGAGTTATGGAAAGATGAGTCTTTGCATGATGACCTTATTAAACATGCAATCAAAAACTCTGGTTTTAAGTCTTTAAAGCCGGTTTTTTAAAGGATGCATTGGATAGACTATGTTATATTTGGCTGCTACTTTTTAGCGATTATATATGTTGGCTATTATTTCTTAAAGCAAAATCAATCCAGGGAAGATTATTACGTCGGAGGTAGAAATATAAAGGCGGGTCATGTAGGCTTAAGTATCGCCGCTACAGATGTGGGCGGCGGTTTTTCAATCGGTCTTGGGGGCCTAGGATTTACTATGGGTCTGTCAGGGAGTTGGCTGTTATTTACTGGACTTATTGGTGCTTGGATAGCCGCTGTACTCACTGTGCCCAAACTTAAGCGTTTGGATATTGAATCAGGTTTGCTGACATTTCCTGATTTTCTAATACTTAAATACAATAAATCAGTTGGGATGTTAGCTGCTATTATTTCAGGGATAGGGTATATCGGCTTCACGGCGGGTCAGATACTTGCTGGAGGCAAGCTAGCTGCTGCAAGTGTGTTTCAGGACGTAACATGGACAGATCCCTTATTTTTCTCATTGGTTGTAATGTCACTAGTTGTGGTGATATATACGAGTATGGGAGGAATCAAAGCCGTTATATATACGGATACCATTCAGTGGATTGTGTTATTATCTGGATTATTGTTTCTGGGTATTCCATTTGCTTATGTGAAGCTTGGCGGTTGGGAAATCATCAAAGCTTCACTTCCTGCATCCCACTTTTACCTGTTTAATATTTCTTGGGTTACTATGGTCAATTGGGCATTTGCCATTATACCCATTTGGTTTATTGCAATGACCTTATATCAACGTGTCTATGCTACAAAGAATGTAGCCGAAGCAAAAAAAGCGTTCTTTATCGCTGGTGTTTTTGAATATCCCATAATGGCCTTTACAGGAATCATTCTTGGTATGCTCGCCAGAGTCGCCTATCCTGAAAGTGAAGCGGAATCCGCGTTGCCTATGATGCTTAATAATGTATTGCCAATAGGTATCGCTGGCTTTGTTTTGGCGTCCTATTTTTCCGCTGTAATGTCAACAGCAGATAGTTGTTTGATCGCCGCTTCTGGCAACGTTGAAAATGATATTTTAAAGAAGATAAGTAATAAGAAAGGAGGGCTTATTCAACGATCAATCATTGTAACCGTAATTCTTGGGGTTATCTCCTTTTTACTAGCCTCGTGGTTTACAAGTGTGCTTGATGTAGTACTTCAATCTTACGCCTTTATGGTTTCTGGACTGCTTGTGCCTACGTTGGTAGGCTATTTTTCAAAACGACCAAATATCCCAGGTGCTTTTGTGAGCATGCTAGGAGGAGGGGGGCTTACGTTGACGCTTATCTTTTTGAAAACACCACTACCTTATGGTCTTGATCCTACTATTTTCGGGATAATAGCGTCTTTTTTATTATATTTTGGCACTAAAATACTTGTTTGGGATGACGTTTGATAAGATTGAAATTATTTCAAAGTCATTGGTTCATCATGGTGCCAATAATGATAGGGTTTATCTAATGAAAATACATCCGGAAGAGGTAGTTGATGAGCTAATCGATCAACTTTATGACTTAGCTGTCTTCAAACGCTATTCTAAAATAGTCGTTAAAGTACCAGGCAGTCTTCAGGATCTTTTTTTGAAGCATAATTTTAAACTCGAAGCCACTGTACCTAATTTTTATCAAGGTGTAGAACAAGGATGTTTTCTTGGAAAATATTTAAATGATAAAAGAAGCTATTTGAGCCCATCCGAAAAGACGTCAATAGACGAGGTGAAAAATGTAGCAATCGAAACCAATGATGATTTAAGCTATGAATTACCTAATAGTTATGATATTCTCAAACTTGGTGTGGAAGATATTGTGGATATTGCAAAGATTTATAGAGAGGTATTTCAGTTTTATCCTTTTCCTGTTTTTGAAGAAGCCTATTTACAAGACACGATTAGAAGCAATGTGCAATATTACGGTATTCACAATAAAGGAAAGCTTATAGCCGTATCGTCAGCCGAAATAGATGCGGGTTCTCGCAATGTTGAAATGACGGATTTCGCGACTTTACCTAAATATCTTGGTAGAAACCTTTCGTATTACCTGCTTCAGAAAATGATGAGAAGTATGATCGATGAAGGTATTCAGACGGCATATACGATCGCCCGATCAACTTCATACGGAATGAACAAAACTTTCGCCCGCCAAGGCTTTCATTTTGGCGGCACATTAGTCAATAACACACTTATTGGTGAGCGTATTGAATCTATGAATGTGTGGTATAAGAAATTGAAGTAATTCCGGAATCAAAAATGCAAGGTGATCTATGGAGAAGATCTAGGATGGCGAGACATCCACATGCATACCGAGCAATCGGTCCAAGCGGCATTATACCTAAAGACTAAAATAATGTTCCCCATACATTGGGGTACTTTTAACTTGTCCAATCATGACTGGTATGAACCCATCAACTTGGCCATTAAATATACTTCTAAAAAAAAAATTCCATTGGTTACCCCTAAAACAGGAGAAACATTGACGTATGGTGACCCCATCAATAATGTGCCTTGGTGGTATCCTCTTCAGGTATTGAACGAGGGAAGAGTAGACTATCTATATGGGCCAGTAGGTCAATGAATTTTCAGCGGTCAGGACCCATACTGCTGCGATCAGCTTACGGGAAGTAAAGTATGATTCCGGCAAGGAGTAGGAGTAGGGGGTCACTTTTCAAAATAATCATCAGTTCATCGTATTATCCTTGATACAAAACCTATTTAATTCAATGATTAAGATCCATTTTAATCTTTTGTAATCATTTAAAAGATATCTCAAATTGAACGGTTTGAACCCGATGAAATTAGCCTCTGAAAATAATTTAGTTCTATCATTAAATATTAGGGATTACGCTTTATTTAGATAACGAAATATCAAAAAAGATTTTAATTTCTTATTTTTACTATATTTGAGGTATATTTTAATATAAAAAGTTATGATAGTTATTTCTAATAAGCTAAAATCCGTCATAAGTGTTCTGTGGATACTTTCTTTTTTTATATTTGTATCGGCAAGTGCTTGCAGCACACCTTCAAAAAAGGAGGCTGAAAGTACAAATAAAGTAGAAACTACATCCACGGATAGTGCTGAACATCCATCAGGAAACGGTAATGAACATCCTTCTGATAGTTTATCGACAGAAACCTCAGGTAGCGAACACCCATCAGATGATGCCGCAGACAGTGAGCACCCTACAGATGATGCGTCAGACGCTGAGCATCCTAAATAAGTAAGGAATTATATTTTAGACGTTGCTCTTTTGAAAGAAAAAGTCGTTTCAACATAGGCAGGCTCACCTCCGATTTCAAATATGGGATAAGCTAGGAAGTTGATAGGTCCCGATTGAGGTAAAGGATCAGGTCTAAGATCTCTGCCCCGACTGAATTCAATTCGATTGGCCGGGTGATGTCCAAAATAATAGGTGGCTAATGGTGTGTATTTGTTGGCCTCACTGATATCTATAGGCCACCATTTTCCTTCCGCATAAAACTCTGCCCAGCAATGGTAACCATCTATCCCGCCTTCATTGCGCTCGGAGGGAATGGAGGCGCCTACGGCAAATCGAGAAGGTATGCCTGCCGAACGGGCAAGCGAGATGAAAAATGAGTGGAATTCTGTGCAATTACCGGATTTGGAATCACAAGCGTAATTAGCATCACCTGTCCCATAAATACCCTCTTTCGCATAGCGCATATTGTCTATAATATAGTCGTACAATACCCTAGCTTTCATCAGGGGTGTATCCGCTTTTTTTGATTCAATTACGGTACTAGAAATGATTCCAAATCGGTCGCCTACAGGGTTTAGAGAGGTCGCCTTAAGGTATTTTTTAGGATTGAAAGTCCCCTCAGAATAGGCTGACTTTTCAATTCTCTCTACTTGATATTGAATAATAATTTTATCATGAGCATGTTTAGGCATAAGTTTAAGGTAAAGAATACTATTCTTATTTTCACCCTCGGTAAGCAGCTTATGTTCAACAGGAGCATCAATGGATAAAATTTGAACTTGTTGGAAAGAATCACTTTGCGCTAGAGGAAGCCAAATCTCGGAAGATTCACTTAATTCAGGTAGTTGTACTTCATAAGTGAACGTAAAACGATCAGCACTTTCAATCACACCCAAGAGTTCGGAACCTGCATTTTCTACAGGAACCGTATGCCAGATTTTGTCGTCACCTTGCTTCCAAGCATAATAAGGTTTTCCATTGAGCTTATGAACATCTGTCTGGGTTACCATCATATCACCTACAGCACCTTCGAGAAAGAAGTCTACATCATAGACGTCTCCATTTTCTGTAGCAAGGTCTACGCAAGCGAAAAATTCATTGGATCCAAGTACAGATAGGTACTCTGTATGCACCCGAACCAATTTCAAACTTAATTCTATACTGTCATTCCAAAAAGTGAAATAACCATCACCTGCTTTGATTTGGGCATCTATATTGGCTCGAATGCCTTGTTCTACATCTTGGATAGTTATTTTTTGAGATACTGCAGATGAATCTATTTGAGAACGTTTTTCTTTTTTAACAAAGAATTGGCAACTTGAAAAAAATATTAAGAAAAATATAGATGTGTAAAAATATAAGCTGAGGCGTTTTTTCATTCATCTGTCTGTTTAATAGGTGCTAAATTAATGAACAATTCACAGAACTCATGGATCCATATTTGGAATATGTGCATTTTAATGAGGTTGAAATAATTTTCTGCTCTTGATTTCAACTTAAACTGAACTTTGTATGGAGATAGATACTATGCCCAATGAGGAGTGGCACTAAAATTTCATTGGTAAGTTTTTAATAATTCAATATGAAAAATACTATAAGGTGCACTTATTTAGAATACCTCAAATATTCAATAGCGCCATATAGATATATACTTAAGCATAATGATTTGTTATATAATGTACTGCGTTATGTTAATGTAAGCTTTGGGATCTGTATAATTCCCCCCAATTTCAGGACAGCTAGTTAAAGTGTAAATTTAACAGTTGTATATGAGAAAAGAAAGACGAAAATTCAGTGCTGCCTTCAAGACGAAAGTGGCTCTGGAAGCGATCAAAGAAAAAG
>JABMNK010000056.1 GCA_013204595.1 Flammeovirgaceae bacterium | reverse complement strand
TCTTGAAAGACATCTTTCAAGATAATAAACTGTTACTTAACTTTATCTCTTAAGTAGTAAACATTAGGCTGACGTTTTACAGGGATCAATCACGATTCCGTCAGCATCGGATTCTGGTGCAGTTCCTGGGAAATAGGCAAAGCCCAATGTTCCATCATCATCAATTCGTGCAATCCAAATATTGATATAACGATCTACATCCCATGGATCTTTTCCCCCACGATTCGAACTATAGTAATCTTCCTCACCACCAATTAAAGGATCATCGACGGCAGTTCGAGTTATGCCATTGGTCGGATTGCCCTCGGGATCCGTAATTGCTAAAAAAAACTCAAATTATACATCGGCGGCCAATGATTGAAAAGCAGCGGGTGCATTACTGAAATTTGCATTAAGTTTTCTGAAGTTCTCATTTAGCACTGGTATTTGAGATTCGATCTGGTCATCACTGATATTTTCTTCATTTTCATACCAAAGAACATGAACGACAATAGGTAGTGAAATCACCCCTTGCAAACGCATTGAGGCACCATTTTCTGCGATCCATTCTAGGGTGTTTTTTTCTAAAGCATTTCGCTTTTCAGTTAACTCGGGATGAGATTCTAAACTAGAAGCTCTTTTTTCATTGGTTAAACATTTCTGCTGGCCAAACAGATCGTTGGCCAATAAAAGACATAGTGAAAGACAAAATAATTTGAATAAACGCTTCATTGCAGTTGGTGATAGTTGATTTTACTGGTTATTATTAGACCGTTTTTTTTTGCAAAATAAACTTAAATTATTTTGTCAAAAAAAATCCTAACCTAATCAGTTAAAAGATACCAATCTAAATTCTTCAACTGCGCACGTCTTCCTGTTGTCATTGGGGGATAATTTTTTGTCAAATAGTCCAATATAACCGTTTCTTCGCCTCCTAAATCCCACAATTCCTGTGTCTCCTGCATCCAAATGATGGCTCTCTTCCATCCTTATCTGGTTAATCGATTTTGCGTAATCAGGGCTGTCGAATGACAGGTTGCACAATTTTTAATGACAATTTCCACTCCGGCATCCTCAATCAGCCCCATCATCAGCCCCGATTCTTTGGTGGTAACTTGCGTTTCGGTTTTTGATTTTTTTTGACATCTCATCAAAAAAATCATCAAGAACAACATCCCTGTAATAGGTAACACCCGCCGCCAACTCATAAAACCTTAACGGCAATCCGATGACAAGCATTGTTCAAATAGCCTTTTGGATTCCATCCTGGTACCATCATTGGCTGACTTAGTCCCGTCATATCCGTAGCCCTTGCCCAAATTTCATAGTAGCCTTTTTGAGGGAAAAAAATATGGGCACTGAATGATTGCCCAGCCAATCTATTCACTGGCTTTGACAATTGGCATGATTTCCATGTAGCCCCAAAATCTATGGAGTAGTCTACCGTTGAGACAGACCTCTCACCAGCCCACGCTTTGCCGTTAACTTTAAGATCCAAGCGGTTCTCTAGCATCGCCCCTGATTTGGGGAAAGTAAGCAATGACTTGACGGGCATTGATTCAATAATACGCATATCAGCATTCGCTACTACAGCGCCCGGAACTACTGACTCGCATGGCACTTTGTAAGACTGACCTTCCATTTTGGCACCGTCATGAATTACATTTCGAATCGAAAGTTTTTTAAGCCACTTTCCTGAGGTTGATGCTGGCCATCCGCCCACCACAAGTCGCAGCGGATAGCCATGGGCATTGGGAATATTTGCACCATTCATTTGAAAGGCCAATAGCGTCTCTTCCATCATTGCCTTCGAAATCGGAATTCCTCTTGATATTGGTTCTTTGGTTTGATCACCACTTAAATGTCTATCTAGTCCATGATAACCAACATAGACGGCGTCCTTTTTAACTCCAACCTTATCGAGAAGATCTTTTAACCTGATTCCTGTCCAATACGCGCAGGATACAGCTCCAACCGTCCATTGATTTCCCGCAGCAGGGGGATCGAATTCACTCCGGCCATTTCCAGTACATTCGAGCACCAATTGAAAAGTATGAATGGGAAATTGATTTTTGAGCTCGGCCATAGTAAAAGACCCAGGGGTACTTACCTACTCCCCGTCTATTTCTAACTTCCATTCTGAAAGATTAATACCATCAGGAATCAAGCCATTGTTTCGCACAAACATTTTATCCACGGGTGTGACATCATCATTGAGCAAGTGAGCCTGAGCCTCCATATTAGGGGGTCGCTCATTGAGAAGGATCATCTGTTTGTGCTTATTAAAATCACTAAAAGGATTATTTTCAAAAATGAGCGGAACATATCCCGTGGGTATATGAGTTGCGTACAAGACCTCTAATCCAATAATAGAAGAAATACCTAGACTTGAATTTCTAAAAAAATATTCTACGTTTCATCACTTTATCGTTATTAGCGACTGCCTGTCAAAAATAGCACTCAATATTAATTTGTACAAAACTTAACTTAAACTCCATTCAAACGGGCCAAAGATAAAAATTCAACATCAATATCCATGGACGTTCCTCTCGCCATATCGGCTAATATACTGCCTATCGCCGGTACAAATTTAAAGCCATGCCCACTGAAGCCTGCCGCAACGATTACCTTTTGATGGGTCTCAGGTAGGTAATCAATAATAAAATCGCTATCTGATGAATAGGTGTAAATACAGCTCCTGATATTCAAAAGTTTCATTTGTGTATCCGAAAAATATTTTTTGACCATCTGCATTAAATGCTGTTCTTCTCTGTCAGTATCAAAATCTTTGGGCTGACTGGGATCTATATTAACGCCTGGTCTATGATGGGCCAACTTGAGCCCAATGGGTCCGGGAAATCCTTCAATAGGTAACATCGGGAATCCATAATAAATCCCTTCTGTGCCTTCCTCTTCAATAACCCAGCAAGGGAATTCATTCATGGCAAATTCATTCCAATGGGTGGGACTCATCCATGCAACCAACTGCCTGGTGGTGATTAACGATGGTTGAAAATTTGGTAAAATAGTTCTGGTAAAAGGGCCAGCAGTAACAATCATTTTATCTGCTGAGTAATGTGCTTTGTCTGTCACAATAGTAACGATATCAGATTGAATTCTCCAAGACCTCACCGCTTCATTTTGATGAATCTCAGCGCCAAAATTAATGGCTTGTTGGGCGAAGGTGAGTATGGCTTTTTCTGGGGTAATGAATCCTGCTATTTCTTCAAATAATGCTGCATAGTCATTGGGTATTTTAAATTGAGGATAGCGATCAATAGGAATTGTATCCATTTCCAAATGATGGTCATGAACAGACCTATTAATCCCTGTCAGGAGCGGCCCTGAAACCTTTCCATAATAAGCAATACCTGTTTGATGGAATAGCTTGATCTTGGCCTCCTGTTCAATGGATTCCCAGCCTTTATAAGCTTTCTTTAAAAGTGGCACATAGTTGGGATGCTCATAATAGGCCAATCGTATTAACCGGCTCTGTCCAGTATGACTTGACAGCTCATTGGCCAAGGTGAATTGTTCCAACCCCAAAACTTTTAATCCTTCTTTCGCTAAGGCATGGCAAGTGGCCGATCCCATGGATCCTACACCAACTACTATCACATCATAATGTTTCATAATCAAAATTGGTTTGCGCTAGCCGAGGGTTGCAACAATGATTTTTTTATTCATAAAGATAGCGCATCAATACAAAATAAAAGTCAAGCAGTTCCACCCAACAACGCTTCTAAATCATTTAATATTTCCATCGTCTCATAATGCTTCAGTTCAGATCGATCGTCCTTTGGAGAATTATACTCAAAATGATGTAAGTGCTTCCTGGCCTTTTTCAATATTCTTGGTGTGATATTGAACTCAGTATAATCCAATAGCAGTTTGGCCATGGCCGAAGTTTTCAACCCACCT
Source organism: Flammeovirgaceae bacterium (assembly GCA_013204595.1). Taxonomy (GTDB): domain Bacteria; phylum Bacteroidota; class Bacteroidia; order Cytophagales; family Cyclobacteriaceae; genus UBA4465. Next base: position 19,236 of record JABMNK010000056.1, on the reverse strand, counting down.
ATCAAATACCATTTGAGAATGTCGACAAAATAATCACTAACGTCAAAACCACTCAAGGCTTCAACCAAACTGCTATTTCGATTTCGCAAAAGTGGGTGGTTAATGGCCGCAAAAAAATCAGGTAAGATGTCCTGATTATCTTTGATTTTGGACAAGGTAGCTGCTGCTAAATATTGTACCTCTTCATTATCTTCAAAGAGCAATTTCAACATTCGACCTTTCACTTCAGCACCACCCATTTTGGCCAACTCGTCAGTATAAATAAATACTTCCTCTTCTTCTTTTAAATAAAATTTGGCAATCAGCGTTTCAATTTCTTCCATGATATTATTGACAAATAATCGTTTTAATATTTTCATAAATCACCATTTCATCATTTTATGAATAAAGTTAATTCATGCGATTTGATTTAATTAAATATAAAGTGATTGTTTAATTTTATTATTATAAATAACTATAAATGAGATAATTCTATATAATAATTTAAATCAAATTTAACTGACATATCCGCCGATTCAGAAATCTCATAACTCGACCACTCTCCGCTCGGATACAACCGCACAGATACTCCATTTATGATCACATCAATCGGCATATCAAAAGCATCAGTCACCTGATCCCATCGATAAAATAAATCAGTACCTTCCTGATAATACTCCAACTTGGCTAGTTGTACATTGCGAAGATATTGCTCAAAAATATTGCTCAAATCAAGACCTACCACCTCTGAAATAAATGTTTCGATCTCTTGAGAATTAACCGTTTTATGATGAAAATAACTTCCTAAATTAACCAATGTCTTACGCCATAATTCATCATCATTGACGATCTGGCGAATCATATTTAATAGATTGGCTCCTTTGTAATAAGCATCACTGTCTTTGATGGAACTGTTCACTTGATAAGAACCGATAATGGGATATTGATTGGCAATTAGGTCTCTTGTTCCTTGGCAGTATTCAAAACCCGCATACTTGCCATAATAATATTCTATATAAAGACTTTCTGAATAAGCGGCAAAACTTTCATGAATCCACATGTCTGCTTGATCCTTAAAAATAATATTATTAGCAAACCATTCATGAGCAGATTCGTGAATAATTATAAAATCAAATTTCAATCCCCACCCCGTCTCACTCAAATCTCTACCCAAATATCCATTCTCATAATGATTGCCATAAGTCACGGAACTTTGGTGTTCCATTCCCAAATAAGGTACCTCTACCAGCTTATAACCATCTACATAAAAAGGGTAACGGCCAAACCAATATTCGAAGGCATTCAGCATTCGAGGCACCTCGGAAAAGTGTGTGCGCGCCTTTGCTTCGTTTTCTCTTAACACCCAGTAGTTCACGTCCAATGCACCCCCGTCTCCCAAATATTTTTCTGACCAATTTACATAGTCCCCGATATTGATGTTTACTCCATAATTATTAATCGGATTTGAAACAAACCAATGATAAGTTGAGGTGCCCTTTAATCGATTGTGGTCAACCCTACGCAGCTGACCATTGGAGACATCTAATAGGGTATTTGGTACTTCTACACTGATCAACATCGAGTCAACTTCATCATACATATGGTCTTTGTTCGGCCACCAAATACTGGCTCCTAACCCTTGACAGGACGTCGCTATAAAATCAATGCCATTGCTGTCTTTTTTCCAACTAAGCCCTCCATCCCAAGGTGCGTTTTTGGCTCGCCTCGGCTCACCTTCATAATAAATCAATATAGATGCTACTGCACCCGAAATCTGGGGTTTGAGTAAGCTGATAAAATGAGCACTTCCTTCTGAAGAAAATGACAATTCTTGACCTTCTTGCACTACGTTGGTAATCACCATTGGATCCTGTAAATCAATTTGCATAATCTGATATGGTGTGAGGACTTGATAAGTTATTTGATTACTGCCTATAATTGCTTTTTTATCAGGCAAAACCTCAACCGCTAGGTGGTAATAAACCAAATCCCACCAAGCACGCTCCTTGGTAATAGAACCCCTAAGAGAATCTTGACGCGTGTAAGTCACTTGCGCCGCCAAAGTCAAAGATAAATATGAAAAAAAAAACAATGATCCCAATTCTTATGATAACGCCGCTTGCCTAATGAATTCAATTTCATCTGAACTAGCTGCCAAAGGTGTTCCTAGCAAAGTTGCTCCTTCTGGCGTAATCACAAAGTCATCTTCCACACGAATTCCTCCAAAATGCCGATATTTCTCTAGCAGGTCATAATTAATGAAATCAATATATTTTCCTGAGGATTTGTTCATGTCGATTAATTCGGGAATGATATAGATACCCGGCTCTACAGTAACCACATAGCCTACTTCTAGGGCTTTACCCAATCGCAACGACTTTAACCCAAACTGAGTACTCTTTATTAGGTTTTCATGATATCCCACGTACTCTTCACCAAGATTTTCCATATCATGGACATCCAATCCTAGCATATGACCCAATCCACATTGAAAAAACATAGTATGAGCTCCTGCCGCTACGGCCGCTCCTGGGTCTCCCTTCATTAATCCTATTTCGCTCAATCCTTGAACCAATGTTTGAGCTGCTAGAAGATGAATGTCGAGAAAATGGATTCCAGGTCTTAAAGCTCGGATAGCTATTTGATGCGCACGATACACCACATCATAGAGCTCTTTTTGTTTCGTGGTAAAGGTGCGGTCAACTGGGAAGGTGCGGGTCATATCGCCGGCATACAACAAAGAGGATTCAGCGCCTAAGTCACACAAAAGCAAGTCTCCACTCTTGAGTGTATTGCCATAAAAATGATTGTGTAGTGTCTGTCCATTGGTTGTAACGATCGGTTGAAAAGACAGTTGTGCTTCATGATCCATCGCTACCTTTTGTGCCAACGCCACCATTTCAAATTCCTTTAAACCCGCCCTGGCAGACTGCATCAACATTAAGTGCATTTTCGAAGTGAGAGATGCTGCCTCGTGTAGGGTTGTGATTTCCTCAGTGGTTTTGATAGACCTTTGTAAGATCACCGCTTTAAGGAAGCGCGAGGAACTCCCTTTTTCTATTTCTCCACGGGTGCCCTTAAGCAATTTTGATAAAAACAATGTATGATCAGCTCTGTAACCGGGCAGATAATGTACTTTTCGATTGGTAACATACCTAGACATACTTGAAATTGATTGAATCTTATCAATCCCCACTTTTGCTCCTAGTTCCGCCATCTTGGGCTGTGCTCCAGTCCAAACAATTTGATCAATCGTCAAATCATCTCCAAAAATTATTTCCTCTCCAGAGTCAAGATCTATGAGGGCATGAATTCCAGGCATGGACAATCCAAAATAATAAAGAAAAGTACTGTCTTGCCGATAATGATACCAATTATCTTTGAAATTGATACTGGCTTCTTCATTTCCCAAAAAAAGTAGCACCCCTGACCCCTCGATCCCCGTTTTTAACGTTGATCGGCGATTAATATAGGTATTTGGACTAAATAGTTTCATCGTTATTTTGCTCCAGGTTCTAAATGTTTTTTTAAATAATCTAATAGTGATGTTCGCAAATGCAAGGTAGTTCCCTCCCCCTCGTTTATGGAATGAGATCGACCGGGATAGGCCAACATTGAGAAAATTTTATTGTGTTTAATCAATTCATTAATCAAAACTTCCGTTCCTTGATAATGGACATTGTCATCATTAGTGCCATGTACAATTAACAAATTCCCTTTGAGGTTTTTTGCATAATTGACCGGCGAACCCAATTGATAGCTTTCTGGCATTAATTGAGGGATTCCTGAATAACGCTCCTGATAAATGTTATCATAAAGTCTTTGATCAGGAACAGGTGCCACTGACATGCCGGTATGGTATAAGTCTGGATACCTAAACATCATGTTTAATGTCATAGATCCACCACCACTCCATCCCCAGATACCAATTCTGTCTTCGTCTATAAAGGAATAATTTTGTTTAAGCTGAAGTAATGCGTTGGCTTGATCCTCAGATGCCAACACACCGATTTGGCCATAAACTGATTTTCGCCAGTCCCTACCTCTTGGAGAAGGCGTTCCTCTGTTGTCAATACTCATAACGATATAGCCTTGTTGCGCAAGCATTTGATGCCACAAATAATTGGTACCAGTCCATTGATCTTGAACGGTCTGACCCCATGGCTCTCCATAAACATAAAATAGTACAGGGTACTTTTTCTGAGCATCGAAATCAATCGGTTTGATCATAAAAGCGTCCAAAATGAGTTCTGATGCGAGCTCAATACGCAGGAATTCTTTGGGACTGATGCCTAATTGATCCACATTATTTGCCAGTTTGTCATTATCGACAAACGTCCTTATTATCCTGTGATCCGGTAAAGATACCAAGTCAATAATTTCAGGTGTATTGGCGTTTGAATAAGAATGTCTAGCGAAACTGCCATTTGGCGCTATTTGATAAGTATGCCATCCCGGTTGATCTAAAGGAGTGATTCGTTCTGGACGACCCTTATTAGGATTCAATGGGGTCCTCCAAAGATAGCGTTGTGTTGGATTATCAGGAGAAGCTATGTAATAAAGCCAACCGTTTTGCTCGTCGATCAACGCTACAGAGATCATGTCAGATCCTTTCGCACTTATAAGTGTTTCCTCACCTTCCTGAATTAAATAAAGGGCCTTCCATCCATTTTTTTCTGAAATCCAACTAAAGGTATGTCCCTTATTTAAATAAGCAAAATCATCTACAGTTTCCAACCAAGCAGCTTCCTTCTCTTCATAAACCCATCTAGTGGAGCCATCTTTGATAAAGCATTGAAAGACTTTATTATGATTCTGTGCTCGATTCAATTGTTGCACTAACAGCGAACGGCTGTCTGGATGCCAAATCATCCGTGGCAAATAATGATCGTCTGAATCCCCTGTTATGTTCATCCAAACAGTCTCTCCACCAGCTACCGAGACCACGCCTATTTTTGCTTTTGCTGGCTTTTCACCCGCTTTTGGATATTGTACCAGTACGATTTGAGAATAAATAGAATCCGTATTATTGACCATGTAAAAATCCCGAATACTTGATGCATCAATACGCCAATAGGCAATTTGATCACCATCTGGACTCCATGAAAAACCATCTCGACAGCTGAATTCCTCTTCATAAGCCCAATCAAAGGTGCCATTAATAATGCGCTCAGCTCCATCTTGAGTGAGCTGGACAATGTGACCCGTTTTAACATCCTCAACGAAAATATTATGCGCTCTTACATAGCCTACCTTAGTGCCATCAGGAGAAAATTTGGCAAACATCAAAGATGAAGACAACGCACTTGGCCCTCCTAATTTGATAAGCGATTTAGTGGTAAGATCAAATACCCAATAATCCCCCCTTGTATGATATCTCCAAACCTTGGCCGTATTGGTAAATATTAAGAGCTTTTTCTGATCTTCCGACCATTGATAATCTACCACGCGCAATGGACGTTCTGCTCCAGCAGGGATTAAGTCTTTGGCTCTTACAAGAAAGCGCTGCCCGCCAGTATTACTGTTATTTTTGATTAGATCAAAGCCGCTATCTTCTACATTATAAATCAGCGTAGTGAAAGATTCACCATCATCAAACCATCTAAGAGGGCCCATCCGTTGAGATTCAAAAGTCCTCGAATTATAAATTCGTTCCAAAGATAATTCGGACACTGGCTGGGCGTTTGTTACGCGCAAGGCGGTTAATAATATCAAAACACTTATTAGTCTATTCATAGCACCTTCCTGATAACATTCTTAACTTATATGAAAATTTACAAAACCATCACTACATTGCCTGTATCAGCTAGATAAATTCTATAATGAAAATAAACCAATAAGAGCCATTGCAACCATTGACAGATCTTCGACAATAGTTACCGTACTCATGGGCAAATGGAATACATCTCCCAAGCAAGCGCATTTGATTTGCTTCTTTTGTAAATTACTTTTTATTACACCAACACTGCTAACTCCCAAGACGATTACCGTAGTTAAATTAACGTAAAATGGCACAATATTGATTAGATATAAAATACCCAACATCAATTCTACAAACGGATAAAGATATCCCCAAAACTTACATTTGGCCGCCACGATATCATACATACCATAGGCATTGGCAAAACCTGAAAGGTTCAATAATTTAAAAAAAGAAAAAACCAAAAAAAAGCCCGCCATAAAATGGCGCATCCAAAGCATGGGTGAAAAATGAAGAAATGGATATTGGATTAATACACTTATTCCTAGTATAAACCCCACGATGAGTAGCAAAGGTTGATAGGTGTTTATAGTCTTTTCAGGGAATAGATCCTGTCTTTTTATTGGAGGATCTGACATAGCCTCTCGCTCTTGATCCGTATCAGCGATTATGTACTCACCGAATTTTTTCAACGCTAGATTGATTTCTTCTAAATTTAAAGACCTCTCTGAGGCGATGTTTGCTTGAGGGTAATCAAGTTGGAGGTTCACCTCTTGAATACCTGGAAAAGAGTTGATGGTCGTTTTGACTTTAGCCAAACAACCCTTACAAGTCATCCCAGTAATTATGTATTCTTTTGTCATTTTGGTTTTATTAAAACATTTACTTGGCAAAATCAATGGAACCGTTCTACTGCCAATTTTGAAATTTCAATTCCCGGAGACTGGTTCGCAGCTATTTCAGCAATTAATTTTCCCGTAATAGGGCCCAAACTCATCCCCATCATACCATGACCAGTAGCTACGAGTACATTCGGTAACTTTTTTGTTCTCCCAATATATGGCAACCCATCTGGAGAACAAGGTCTTAATCCAGTCCAAATAGCCGTCTTACTGAAATCATCGACTTGAAAGTTAGGAAAATAATTAGGAATAGATTTTTTTATACCCTGCACACGTTGGTGATTGACCGAGAACGTCATGTCCCCTATTTCCATAGTACCTGCAAATCTCAATCCTTCGGGCATTGGGGTCACAGCCACTTTGGCCTCAGTCAAAATTGAGCATATTGAAGGCATTTCCACAGGGCTTTCCAAAGTAAAACTATAGCCTTTTCCAGGTTGCATTGAAATTTTCAAACCTAAGGAATGGGTCAATTCTCGCGTCCAAGCACCCGCACAAATCACAAACTGGTCAGCAGAAAACAATCCCTTACTAGAATTAATTTGTTTTAAATTTTTATCTACTATAAACTCCGCTTCTTGAACATTTGAAATCAGTCGCACCCCTATATCTTTCAAATGCATCACCAGTTTTTCTAAAAATCCGCTAGGACTAAAAAAAGCATCTTCAGGAAAATACACGCCACCTTCAACATCAATAGACATAGTTGGGTCTAGTTTTTTCAACTGTTTCACATCTAATACCTCTGCTTTTAATCCAATAGCTAGGGCTCTATTCGCCAGGGCTATTTCTTCATCAAACGCAGATTGCGTCTTGCAGTACATAATAAGGCCTTTGCTCTTGATCTCAACGTCATCTAATTGAGCTGCCAATTCAGTGTAAAGTATTTTGCTTTCCAAATTGAGCCTTTTTAGGATATTTACGGTATTGGCAACATGTTTATAAGTAGCATGTCGATAAAACTTCCATCCCCAATCCAATAAGTTTTTTGATAATCTCGGTTTTACGTAAAAGGGACTTTGGGCGTCAAACATCCATTTGATTCCTTTAGTAATCATTCCTGGTTGGGCCAAGGGCACAAAATGACTAGGCACAATCATGCCTGCATTGCCAAAGGAAGTCCCTGAAGAAAAATCTCCCTTATCCAAAATAGTGACAACAAAACCTTTAAGATTCAAATAATAAGCAGTACAAAGTCCAATGACACCACCACCTAAAACGACAACGCTGCCCTTACTCATATGACCTGAAATCCAGATGCATAAGGATCGTCCTCATCGATGATTATTTGATTGTAACCTGTAACACGGGCCCATCCTTCAATACTTGGAATAATGGCTTTCTTATCCCCAATCTCCGAAAGAGTTTCAATACGACCGATGAATTTTGAGCCAATGAAACTTTCATGTACATACTCGTCACCCAACTGTAACAAACCCCTCGAAAATCGCTGTGCCATACGAGCAGAAGTACCAGTACCACAAGGTGATCTATCAATCGCTTTATCTCCATAAAATACCGCATTTCGACCATCTGAATGCGCATCCAAAGGATCACCGGTCCACAACAAGTGCGTAACATCTCTAATCGTGGTATTTTCAGGATGAACAAATTGATCTGGATAGGTTAAATTAATACGTTTTCGAACTTCTTGACTCCAGGTAATAAGTTGACCTGCCGTATAATTCTGAACTCCTTTAAAATGAGACTGGGGATCAAAAATGGCGTAATAATTACCCCCATAAGCTACATCAAACTTCAAAAGACCCAAATCAGGACAATCTATTTCTAGATCTTGTGCTGCCAAATATGAAGCTACATTTGTCAATTTAACCCAATCTACTTTATTACCTGTTTGTCCATATACAATTTGCACAAGGCCTGCCGGTGTTTCCAAACGTAGTTGGCCAGGTATTTTAGGGATGATCAGTCCTTCCTCAATAGCGATCGTCACGGTACCAATGGTCCCATGGCCACACATTGGCAAACAACCACTCGTTTCGATAAACAACACGCCCATATCATTTTGAGGATCGATGGGAGGATATAAAATACTACCAGACATCATATCATGCCCTCGTGGCTCAAACATCAAACCCTTTCTGATCCAATCAAATTCAGATAAAAAATGCTGTCTTTTTTCGCTCATATTGGCACCATTAAGCAACGGACCTCCTCCAGCAACCAATCTTACTGGATTCCCGCAAGTATGAGCATCAATACAAAAAAATATTTTTCGCAATTTCACAGCCTTTGTTTAGTTAATGTGCCATTTATTTTCCGGAAAATATTCAATGGATTTTCATCCTGCAATGCCAATGGTAATATACTTTGAGGTGCATTCTGAAAACAAACGGGCCTTGAGAATCTTTTTATAGCCTCCGCACCTACCGATGTGCTATTGGGTTGCGTAGTAGCTGGAAATGGCCCACCATGCACCATTGCATGACAAACTTCAACCCCGGTGGGCACGCCATTGAAAATTACCCGCCCTGCCTTCTCCTGAGCAATGGCGATCAAATGATCGGCAGCTTCTAACTCTGCTTCCGTTCCCATGAAACTAATAGTCAACTGCCCTTCCAGCTCCATCATGAGGGTGGCCAATTCTTCCTCATCTTTACAAATAACTAGCAAGGAATAAGGTCCGAAAACCTCCTGACTTAATTGGCTGTTGGACAAAAATGCTTCTCCAGTCGTTTTAAGGATATAGGAAGAAACACCGAATGCACCTTCACCTTTTGTCCCCTCCCCCAATACAGACATTTCTACTCCCTTACCTAGCGCAGTAGTTGCCTTTTGATAGCTTTCGTAGATACCTTGATGAAGCATAACACCGCCCAGAGCAGCGGTTGCCTCAATTGCCAATTGATTACAAAACGCAGCTATTGCTTCTGAATCAATCGCCAATAATAAACCAGGATTGGTGCAAAACTGACCAACTCCAAGGATAATAGCATTGATTAACTGCTTTGAAGTACTCGCGTTTGCTATCGCAGAATCAAACAAAACGATTGGATTTATACTGCCCATTTCACCATAAAATGGTATAGGGTCTTTCCTTTGAGACACCAAATCAAAAAGTGCACGGCCACCACTATAAGAACCCGTAAAGCCAACTGCCTTGATCCCAGGGTGTTGGACCAATGCCCTACCCAATTCAAATCCCGAATCTACTATTGCACCAAACACACCTTCCGGTAAATTACAATTTTCAATCGCACGCGCAATTGCTTTACAAATAAGATCATGCGTACCTAGATGACTATTATTTGCCTTCACAACAACGGGGTTACCTGCTGCCAAAGCAGAAGCGGTATCCCCTCCTGCCGTCGAAAAAGCTAATGGAAAATTAGCAGCTCCAAAAATCCCAACAGGACCAATAGGAATCAAGTATTTCCTAATATCTACCCTTGGCAAAGGCTGTCTATTGGGTAGCGCGGTGTCTATCGATCCCTCAACCCAAGATCCTTCTCTGGTAATACTTGCAAATAACCTTAATTGCCCCACTGTTCTACCTGTTTCCCCTTGAATCCGTGCAGCAGGAAGTCCTGTTTCCAAAGTAGCAGTAGCTACAATTTCTGTGAGATCAGATTCGATCTCATCTGCAATGGTTTCCAAAAAAGTAGCTCGCTCTTCCCCACTCGTATTTCGATAAACCAAATAGGCCCATTGCGCAGACTCAATCTTAGATTCCAGATCGTCCAATGTATTGATTTGAAAAGCGTTATCAAGGTGTTTTCCTGATACAGGATCAAAACTTTTAATAGTTGATTGACTCATTGAATCGACTGATTTGATGTTACAAAAATTTATAGTGATAAATATTCTGGGAGTTTAGGACGGTTTTTCAAGCTGTGCTCAATAATTCCCATCACATGCGCCCGCGTAGTTCCGACAAGCGGCATTCTGGGTGGGCGAACATTTTCTGAACCCATGCCGACTTTTTCTTCAGCCAACTTGATGTTCTGAACCAACTGAGGATTAATATCCAATTCCAAAAGTGGCAAAAACCATCTGTATATACTTATCGCTTCAGCGATTCTACCAACTTTAATCAAGCGATAGATGGCTACGGTTTCTTTTGGAAAGGCGCAAACCAATCCCGCGACCCAGCCATCGGCACCCATAATCAAACTTTCCGCTGCAAGGGTATCTACTCCACATAAAATATGGAACCTATTACCAAACCTATTGATCATTCTAGTAACATTTGACACATCTCGAGTAGATTCTTTTACGGCCACAATATTTTTGCAATCTGCCAACTGCTCGAACATATCCAAGGTGACTTCTATTTTATAGTCTACGGGATTGTTGTAAATCATGATTTCAAGATCCGTACTTTCCGCCACTGAGGTGAAATAAGAAAGGGTCTCTTCATCTGTCGCTTTGTACCTCATTGGCGGGAGCATCATCAATCCATCTGCACCATCTCTTTGTGCATTTTTAGCGGCTTCAATAGCACTTCGGGTCGTTTGTTCCGCAATATTGATAACTACAGGAACCTTTCCGCTTGTTTGTGCCTTGGCCGCTTTGATCAAATCGGTTTTCTCAGAAGGCTCCAATGCACTCGCTTCCCCTAGTGTGCCTCCTAAAACAATTCCGTCTACCCCGGCGGCTAATTGAGCCTCCAGATTGTCTGCAAATCCTTTAAAATCAATCGACAAGTCTGCCTTGAATTTTGTAGTAACCGCTGGGTAAACCCCTTTCCATTGCACTTTCATTTCTAGTTGTTTTTTTTATTCTATAACAAACCTAATAAAGCGGTAGCTTTATCCAAAATCCGATGACTCCACCAAGGCCTCATATACGGTTTGGGCCGCGACCAAATCTTCAAGTGCGTGGCCTACGGATTTAAATAACGTGATTTCAGATGCACGACTACGGCCATTACATTTCTTTTGACAAAGTTGAAAAAGATTTCCTCTAATATCATCAAAATCCAATACACCAGATGACAACGGGATAACTAAATCACCTGTCTCTTTAAGAGCAGTAGGACTATCTATATATACATTTGACCTGAGGATTACCGCATCATCGGCCTCTCGCATATCTTTTTTGTAAGCACCAACCAAATCAATATGCTGTCCCTCTTTGAGATCTTTCCCTAAAACCAATGCTTCTGCCGATAACGTAGCACAACTCACAATATCGGCCATTTCCAAACCTGCCTTGATGCTCGGTGTTACACCTACATTGAATTTTTGATTAGCCAATTGATCGCAAATAATCTGTGCTTTGACTAAATCTCGACCCCAAATCCAAACCTGTTTTAAATTCCGAACCGTTGCATGTGCTTGTATGAGATGAGGGGCAAGCGTGCCCGTACCTATCATAAATAATGTGTCGCTATCCTCTCTAGATAAAAATTTCGATGCCAATGCAGAAGTAGCTGCTGTTCTTCTCGCTGTCAGTTCTCGCGCATCCAGTAATAAGCGTGGGGTACCTTTGTGCGCATCTAATAACACATATAAACCTTGAATCGAAGGCAAATCATATTTCGTGTTATTAGGAGAAACTGTAACCACCTTAACACCCAAATCCGATCCCGGAAGCCAACTGGGCATCAATAGCAGCGTTGAATCTATCCCTTCTCCTGGATTTTTAAAATCATGATGATGGCGGATCGGAGTGACGATAGTTTCACTAGAAAAAGCTTTCTCTAACTGCTCGATCAATAAACCAAATGGTAAATATTTGGTGATAATATCATGATCCGCAAAAGTTATTTGCTCCATGCGTGGCAATCTCCCCTCATTTTTTTTAAATAATTTTAATTGGAATTTGAAGTTTTACATCAGCAAAATAGATGTCTAAATTGATCAAATCATCTGATTGTTTCAATTCCATTGTAAACAATTCAACCAATGGATTTTTTGCTACCTCCACTCGAGTTTTGACCAGGTCTTGGCTATAGTCAGGTTCCGCAGCACCCCAAGTATCCCAATCCTTGTTCAATGAAATTTCAAAAAATCAGCACCTGGTACAGCATAAATTTTATATTTTCCAGCACCTACAGGAAGCTCGTTAAATTGAACATCTTTTGTGAACTCAATAGTAGAAGATTCATTAGCGCCCAACCTCCAATAGACTCCATAAGGAAGCAGTGCTTCCTTGGTGGGGCCAAAAATCAATCGACCTCTAACAGAGGGTCGATTGTATTCAATGGTAATTCCCATTAAAGAAACTTTATCAGAACTATTTAAACTTGTATTTATGTAGCTCAAGTAAGCTATTCCTATGGCTAAAAACAATGCCACAGCTCCTATAATTTTCAGAACCTTTTTACTCATTTTAATAATATTCTTGAAGTATCTTTTTTAGTTCCGCAAAACGCTCATAAGCATCGCGACCAGGTAATTGATCGGGTCCATTTGCAACATTGTACAAATATTCTACTTGATCAATCAATTTAGGCTGCATGTAGATTCCCTGCTCCATTACAAAATCTGACAATAGTTGGTCTATTTCTTTGATTCGATCCTCCATCGCATCTTTCTTCTCTTTTTCAAGTTCCACCACATATTTGCGGGCCGCTGAAAGCAGGTCTACAATTTCTAGTGCCAACGCTTCCTTTTTTTGAATATCTATTTCTGAGATCGCTGCAGTAGTAATTCGAGGATCGGTCATTAATTCAAAGGGTTGAGAATAAACCTCGCCCGCTACAGTCAAACTAGCCGTATAGCTACCAGAGCTCACCCTAGGGCCGTTTTTATAACTTCTATTTTGGCGCGAATTCCAAGCACCAAAATTGCGCATATCCCAATGAAATCTATGAAATCCCAATGATCCTGAGAGTGACTCATCTACCAAAAAAGTAGTCGAACTAAGATTCATGTTTTCAATAATTTCGGCCTTATCAAATTTATCACTTGTAAATAGATTGACTGTCCTTCCAGCAGCGTTCTTAATTTCTAACTTGACAGAAACACTTGCTGTATCGGCGATATAATAATCAAACATCATGGTAGGCGATGGATAAAGATCTCCTCCCGTCATTGGCTGCTCCATTCGATAGGTATCTTTTGGCTTAAATAAGGCAGTCTGCTTAGTGCCAAATCCTTGTTTATGCAATGGTGTGATATTATCTAAGATCCAAAAACCTCGTCCCATCGTGGAAATCACCAAATCATTTCGATATACTTTGATGTCTGTCACAGGAGTAATGGGGAGATTTTGTTGGAAAGCTTCCCAAGTTTTGCCATCGTTAAAGGAAATGAACAAGCCATAATCCGTTCCTGCATACAATAATCCTACGCGATTAGGATCTTCCCTAACCACACGCACCGGATAGTCCGAAGAGATTCCATTAGTGCCGTCTGTCAATAGCTCCCATTTTTTACCATAATCTAGGGTTTTGTAAATATAGGGGCGATCATCCCCAAGCTGATAGCGCAAAACAGTAAAATATGCTTTGGCAGGATCATGCATACTCGGCTCAACGGCATCTACCCTGCCCCCAGGTAATAACTTTGAAGGCGTCACATTGGACCAATTCTTTCCTCCATCACGGGTCATATGTACTGGGCCATCATTAGCGCCGACCCAAATTTGTCCCGGATCAATAGGCGATTCACGAATCGCATAAATGGTACTATAAAATTCTTCTCCTGTAATATCACGCGTAATCGGCGTTCCTGAAATCACTTGTTTGTCCGGCTCAAAGGCAGTCAAATCTGGAGATATAATTTCCCATGTCTTTCCCTCATCAATCGTTTTATGAACATATTGACTAGTATGATAAATGACCTTAGAATCATGAGGGGAAACATGTATCGGAGAGACTCTTTGGAACCTGAATTTGAGATCCTTGGGGTTATTTCCATACATATCAGCAGCCCCTACGTCATAATTTCTTTCTAGCCCTGTTCGTTTGTCAAAAACGCTAAATCGACCTTTGCAATTGGCATAGACAATATTATGATCACCTGGTTTGGGTACGGCTGGTCCCGTTTCACACCCCCCCGTATTTATGATCCACCCGACATTACCATCCTGAAGCGCCGATGGCGCCATAGAAGGAACCGCAATGGTGGTGTAATTATCTTGCTGGCCTGCGTATAACCAATAAGGAAACTGGTCATCTACCTCTACTTGATAAAGTTCGGCTGTCGGTTGATTAAATTGGGTACTCCAAGTTTTACCTCCATTATGGGTGACATTGGCTCCTCCATCATTGGATTGAATAAATAAATTGGGATTATTGGGATTGATCCACATATCATGATTATCCCCATGCGGCGGTCTCAACCGAGACCAATTTTTACCCCCATCGACAGAAGTAAAATAACCAGTTGACATCACGTATAAATGTTCAGCGTTGGTGGGGTCAACCTTTAAATTGGTATAATAGAAGGGTCTTGTTCTGATTCCTGCTTCATTTGAAACTTGAACAAAGTTTTCACCCTGATCTATGCTCTTATATAAGCCACCTTGGGTTTCAGGAGCTTCAATCAACGCATAAACCACTTTTGAGTCCGCAGGGCACAATTCGATATCAATTTTTCCAATCAATGTCTCAGGCAATCCATTGGAGATTTTTGCCCACGTTTCACCCCCATTCATAGATTTAAAAATTCCACTTTCGGCAGCGGGTCCCCCACTAATGATGCTCCAAGGCTTTCGATCAACCTTCCAGGCACTTGCAAACAAAATCTCAGGATTTCCTGGCAAAAATTCAACATCTGAAATGCCAATTTGATCCGAAATAAACAAAACATTTCGCCACGTATATCCTCCGTCTTCGGTTTTAAACAACCCACGTTCTGAATTGGAATGAAAAGGATTACCTATAGCCGCAACGTAAGCGATGTTATGATTATCAGGATCCAGTAGTATCCGCCCAATTTGACCGGCATTTTCAAGTCCTATATGCTTCCAACTTTGGCCTGCATCTATAGATTTATAAACACCTTTCCCAATAATCACATTACTTCTGATTCCATCAGACCCCGTGCCTACGTAAACAATGTTGGGATCATTTTGCGCTACGGCAATGGCGCCAATTGAAGGGGTTTTGAAGAAGCCATCAGACATATTTGTCCATGAGGTACCATAATCGGTACTTTTCCATAATCCGCCTCCAGAAGCCCCCATATAAAAGGTACTCGGTTCATTGGCTATTCCAGTGACGGCCGTGCCCCGCCCCCCCCTAATCGGTCCGACATGTCGATATTGAAGAAAGGAAAAATCTGACTGACCCAAACTTGTCAAGACAATTAAAAGCCAAAACCCTAAAAAAGATAAACCACGCATAATCCAAGTTAATTAACTCTCAATTTAACTTATTGACTGAATACTACAAACAATTAGTATATGTATGGTCTTTAATAGATGTTTTCGGATAATACAAAATGATCATCATGTTTGTCTTATTTAATGCCAAAATACTTCTCAATTGAAAATAACTAATCTAAAAGCCTTAAATTGTTTTTGATGTTTTTGAGTATTAAAATATTTTTAAAACTTTTATTATGATCAAAATGAAAAATTACTATTTGATTTTGACTGTCTTACTCGGATGGAACTGCCTGATTCAGGCTCAAACAATCCCATTACCTGAACATCCCAATCCCATCAAATTCAGAAATCAATGGATTAACTTAAATGGTAAATGGAATTTCACTTTTGATTCCCTAAATCAAGGCATTAAGGATCATTGGCAAAATGAAGGTCTTTTTGAAAAACAAATTATGGTGCCTTTTCCTTGGGGGTCTCCATTATCAGAAATAACAGATGACGCCGATATTGGTTGGTACCAAAGAAAAATTAAAATACCCTCTCATTGGAAAGGGCAACGTGTCTTTTTAATTATTGGCGCCTCGGATTGGGAAACACACGTATGGATCGATGACCAGCTACTAGGAATACATCAAGGGGGTTATGTGCCGTTTGAATTTGAAATTGAAAATCCAAACTATCAATCCGAACAATGGTTGACCATTCGCGTTGATGACACTCGCAGAGCACATACCCTTTATGGCAAACAAGGATATGGCAATGCTCGAGGAATTTGGCAAACCGTTTACCTAGAAGCACGAGGAGTAGCCTTTTTAAATAATCTACACATCACCCCTGATATTGATCGAAGTATGGTAAAGATCGCAGCTTTTTTACCTCAGGCTCAGAAAAAATCAGATACGGTCAAAATAACCCTTTTTGATGACCAAACAAAAATCAATGGGTTCCTTACCTTTTTTCAAGATCAGCAGACCGCAACCACAGAGATGCTCATACCAAACCCTACTCTATGGACACTAGAAAATCCACATCTCTACCAAATTCAAGCCATCATGGGAGATGACACGCTCCATAGTTATTTTGGAATGAGGAAAATAAGCGTCGTCAATTTGCCCGACACAGACATTCCTTACATCGCATTGAACAATGAACCCATCTATTTGCAAATGGCATTAGACCAATCCTATCACCCTACAGGATTTTATACCTTTCCATCAGAGCAATTCATTATTGACGAAATCAAAAGAAGCAAGTCCATTGGGCTGAATGGTATACGAACCCATATTAAAATGGAGCTCCCAAGGAAACTTTATTGGGCAGATAAATTAGGGCTTTTAATAATGGAAGACCTTCCCAATAGCTGGGGGGCGCCCGAAGAAAAAATGCAACTAGAAGCAACTTATACCTTAAGAGAAATGATTAAAAGGGACTTTAACCATCCTGCTATATTTTCTTGGATAATCATGAACGAAACATGGGGATTAACCACACAAACATCAAACGGCGATGAATATTTACCTCAAACCAAAAAATGGCTTGAGTCACTCTACGGATTGGGGAAATCCCTAGATCCCACTAGATTAATAGAGGATAATTCTATTTGCTGTGGACGTGGACACACCGTAACGGACATCAATTCATGGCATGTATATCTTCCAGGTTATGAATGGGAACACTTTCTTTCTACGGTCAGTGATAACAGCTATGAAGGCGCTACGTTTCATTATGAATCCGGGTATCAGCAAAAGTCTGAGCCCAATATCAATTCTGAAAGCGGAAATGTGTGGGGCTATAAAGGGAGTACTGGCGACGTTGATTGGAGTTGGGATTACCATCGAATGATCAACAGCTTTAGGAAGTTTCCGAAAATTGGCGGTTGGTTATATACCGAACACCACGATGTCATAAACGAATGGAATGGTTACTGGCGATTTGACCGAACTCCAAAATACACAGGAGTTGAAGACCTAGTCGCAGGGATGTCTCTAAATGATTTTCACAGTCCATTTTATATTAGTACAGGTCAAGAAATCTGCTTTGAAGGCGAGGCAGGTGCTCAAGTAACGATACCCCTATTTCTTTCTGTAATGAGTGGTCGTGAAATAACCCAAGGCCTCATGCTAGAATATGAACTTTCTGGAATGGATCAATATGGCAATGACCATCTTTCGATTGAAAAAGGAACACAATACATCACTTATCAACCTTGGATGCAAAAGACCCTAGATTCTTTAAGGATCAACATACCAAACTTCAATGGAATAAGTACGCTGAGTTTCTACCTAAAGACAACCACTGGAGAAATCTTACATAGAAATTTCGTGAGCATCATTGGGCATAATGCGAGTGAAAAAAAAGGAGTTGCCCTTATTGAGAAGAAAGCAGCTGCCTTTTCTGATGCTCACTGGTCCATAAAAAACTGGGAGGTTCTAGATGGAAAAAAAGTTAATGGAAGCGGTGATGGCTATTTTGAATATGAATTTGACGCATCTGCCTTGTCACTCAAAAAAGTAAAGAGTGCCTATTTCATAGTGGAAGTATCCGCCAAAGAACTCTTCGTTAAGGACCAGGAGCACTATGATGCGCAACAAGACTTTATGAAAGGTTCCGTAGTAGCTCCAAGTAGCAATCCCAACGCCTATCCCATGACGGATGACACCAAGTTTATCTCTGACTTGAATGTTTATGTTGACAAGCAGTTAGTTTTAAAAAAAACACTACCTGATGATCCCGCTGACCACAGAGGAATATTATCTTGGAATGCACAAAAAAAGGATGGAACGTTACATGAAGCAGGTTCCTATGGTTACCTAATAAAAATTCAATTAACTTCGGATCAGCTGAACAAATTACTAGAAACCCAAAAACTCACCGTTAGACTGAGTTCAACCAACGGTGGAGGATTGGCTATTTATGGCAAGGATTTTGGTCGCTATCCCTTTGGACCATCGTTAATCTTCAATGATCATTAATTATACGCGCAACATCCATCATGCCTTATCGAGAATGTAAAGCAGAACGTATTCGTCAGCGCTTGCAAAAAATAAGCCTGACAGATGAAAAGAAAATGATGGGGGCACTCATTTTTATGGTTAATTACCCTATGTGCATTGGCTTAGATATTGATAAAAAATAAGGGAATGATCACCTGATGGTACGTATTGGACAATTGTCTCATGCAGCACTAGTTTTCACTAGATGTAGCTGTGAAATGGATCTTACAGGTCAAAAAATGACCGGTTTTTTATTTGTTGATATTAAAGGCTTTGACGCAGAAAAAGATTTAGATTTTTGGATCTCTAAGGCACTTGACTATACTCAAGAATTAGGCAATTAGGCAAAAAAAATATCCAAATGAAATCATTTGAATATTTTTGTGATCCGTCTGGGGTTCGAACCCAGGACCCATAC
>JABMNK010000055.1 GCA_013204595.1 Flammeovirgaceae bacterium | reverse complement strand
TCCCTGCTGCATAATCAGCAGTATTGCGCTGAGCCTCTGCCCGAATTCCTTGAGAAACATAAGTGATATGCAAATTAAGTTCTTCATTACCGAGCGAATCTTTTTCCTTTTTCAAAACTGATTCCATATCTAGCTCCACATCGTTTAGCTCACCCTTGGCTCGCAACTTATCCACTAACGATGATAGGCTTACTTTGAGGTCATACTCTTTATTGGCCAACTCTCTCAATAAGGCAATAGATGGCTCTTTTTGAACTGGTAAAAGTTTAATGTCTTTACTATATACCAACGGCATTGGTAAAAAAGGAGAAGAAATATTGGCCCCAGCAATTATAAAATCATTGTTAGGCAAAAGGTCAAATTTGAAGGTACCCGTTATACAAACTGTTAATTCTAGCTTTTGACTATTCAATGGAATTTTTACGATTTTAAGATCAGCAAAAGCAACCTGAAGCGTATCCTCAAACACTGAATATATAGGTTCAGATGATTTATACTTAGACGCTGCCAAACTGTCTACCAGCGTTTGTCGATAACCCGTCTTTAATGTAGCCAACGTATTTTCATTGGATCTATCAGCATATGCCTGAGAAGTTTCGTTTCGTCTTCTCTTCAAAAAACCTTCCATTTTCTGTGCTAATTTCTCATTAACTATCCGATTATAATTCGGTTCAAAATAATTCAAATCCCACAGTTTAAGTTGCGTGTCCCCACCTGAGGTAATTAAGTAGGATTGATTATCTGTTGAATTCTTTAAATACTCTGATTTAATATCACCATAGTGAATTTTCTCGGAACTGATCACCGTATCTTTTAATGTATTATAGACAAATAGCGTACCCTCAGAATCACCAATAAAAACATAATGATCAATTGAATGATAACTGATCGAAGTTATTTCGGCATGACTTATCTTGGACCTTCTCAGCTCAGCCGTAAGTGCTTGGTTATAAAACACTACCTCACCTGTCGAAAATCCAACTGCATTTTCATAGTTTGATTCACTCGTAGCTATTGCTGTAACATGATAATCAAAGGCTATTCGATCTAATGATTTCTGCTCATTAATGTCATAATAAAAAAGATAACGATCATCCGCTATCAGCATATAATTCAAGTTGTTATTCCAAACACCATTACTTACAAAAAAATCATTTGAAATGGGGTCTAAAACCATTTTTTCCTTTTCAAAACGAATATCATATAGATTATTCTTGTCAGAGATCCCAAAAACCCGCTGGCCTAAGCCATCAAAAATGAACTTCTCGATGATAATACCTTTTGGGAAATTATGTTTGGAAATTTCTTTAAAAATGATTGGGTTATATTTTATTAACTCTCCTCTCGGGTTGGCCAGAAGTAGTTCTGTTCCTAGCGGAGAAATTGCAATCGCATTTTCTTTGCTGTATTCTGGCAAAGGTCTTTTCCAATAAAATATACCTTTGTTTGTCTGCACATACATCCTCCAAGAATAATTACTGAAACCTGTGATCTCCTCTGGAAAGTCGTAATTCTCTATTATGCGCAATTGCGCTTGCATTTCACTCATGCCAAGCACTAATAAATAAAGGAATAAATATTTTTTCATTTTCGTATAATTTGAAAGGAATTTAAGGCTTTGTATCTATCTGAATACCTAATCTTCTGGTACCAAGCAGACCATTCATTAAAATTTACTGGTGATGGTGGAGCAGCTAATGGCGTTCTAGAAAACACAAAAAGTAAGTCATTGTTCTCTAAGTCCTGATCCGTAATAATATCCCATGTAACCAAATCAGATCTAGGAAATCTAGTGTTAACTCCAGCCTTAACCTTATTATCAATATCGTAAATTGATGGGAAAATCAAGTGATAATTGGGCTGCTCATCGACTATAAATATCCATAAATATCCATCCTCACTTGTTTTTAATTCAAAACTAAGCCTATCTCCACTTTTATATACTTGATTCAAATTCTCTACTTCAATCATCACCGAGACACTAGGATCTAACGGATATTGAACAACTGATATCTTAGCGTCTACGCAAATCAAAATCTCCCCCGCTGGCCCGAATGACTGCTTCTCTTCGTTTACTTCAAAGTAGGTAATCTCCCCTCTGACATTGGATGTAATAAGTTCATAAAATGAATCATTACTGACACCTGCCGAGCCCTCTGATTTCAACATTTGAGACATCGAGAGTTCTTCCTCAAATCCAGCTTGTTGGAAGGCTGATATCTTAGCTTGTTCAATCGCTTTTTTTTTAGCTGACTCCATCGTCAAATTTGGATACAAAACCTGACACCCTTCGATGTGATTAAACGTGCGCTCTCTCTGACCAACGCATAAATAGGAAAGGGATATGTACAAAAAGAAAAGAACTAATTTTCTAATTCTTAATTGGCACATCACGATCAAGTAATTCTCTGAATTGACCATAATCTAAATCCAATTCTTTTTTCTCTTCCTGAGATAACTTATCAGCAATTGACGCCGCCAAATTATCCTTGTCTATTTTCAATGCCAAATAACTGTTGTATTGTTTATTTTTCTTATCAAAAGTTAATTCTTGACAAGCCACCTCAACGTCTACAAGCATTTGCTCTACTGATTCTGAGGTGAGACTTTCAAATCTAGACTTTACCTCCTCTTGATTATTAACTGTGCGTGAAATCGTATAGTCATCCACTAAACTTCTGATATTAGATTTAATTAAGGCTGCAATTTCAGATTTGGCATTGATCATTGCCTTTTTTCTAGCGGTAACCTGATCTGCGCTTATACCTCTTCCCGATGCTATGTATTCTTTCTTTTTGCTGGTGTACTTGTCCTGAAAACAAGGGAGGTCTACAATCTTTTGTCCCTTAGGGACAGAAACTCCACATTGAAGTAAGCCTAGAACCGCTACTAGCATCAATGATCTGAATATTATGTTTTTTATGTTTTTCATGTTTTTATATTTATTATGATCTTACTATACTTATTGAAATTAAAAATCAACATACTCGTGCCATTGGCAACTTTAGAGGAGATACTCATGCAAACCAAAAGGGTAATTCCTAGTAGATTTTTCATGTTAATTTATTCAAAGGCACTA
>JABMNK010000054.1 GCA_013204595.1 Flammeovirgaceae bacterium | reverse complement strand
TAGTATCAACACTCGCTTAATTTATATCTGAAAAAGTCCACTTTTATTTGACGACATACACTTTTCATAAAAAGCAATGATGATCGAGAAACGTTCCTTTTATCTCCTTCCGACCATCGTTATTGCCCAGTTTTGCTGCACTTCCCTGTGGTTTGCTGGGAATGCGGTGTTGAGTGATCTTGCACTGACCTTTAACCTTCAATCGAGTGCCCTGGGGCACCTTACCTCGGCGGTCCAATTTGGGTTTATTTCAGGAACGCTGCTGTTTGCGATGTTGTCCATTGCAGATCGCTTTTCACCTTCCAAGGTATTTTTCTACTGTGCACTATTTGGGGCGCTCTTCAATATGGGCATGATTTGGGAAAAACATAGCCTAGTAAGCATCCTATCTATTCGTTTTTTGACTGGTTTTTTTCTGGCGGGTATTTATCCAGTGGGTATGAAAATTGCTGCGGATCATTATGAAAAGGGATTGGGAAAATCACTTGGATTTTTGGTAGGAGCACTTGTGCTTGGAACTGCCTTTCCTCATTTATTGAAAGAGTTGATGGCTACTGTCGAATGGAAATCTGTAATGATGGCAACGTCGGCACTCGCAGTGTCGGGGGGACTACTGATGATGTGGTTAGTCCCTAATGGTCCGTATCAAAAAAAAAGCCAGCGCATCCAGTTATCGGCTTTTTTAAAGGTATTTAAGAACCAACCCTTTCGGACAGCGGCTATTGGTTATTTCGGTCATATGTGGGAATTATATGCTTTTTGGGCATTCGTCCCGGTGATTCTTAAGACGTACCTGACGAGGCACCCTACGAGTACCTTTAACCTCTCTTTGATGTCATTTTTTGTGATTGGTATCGGTGGATTTGGCTGTGTATTGGGGGGCTATGTTGCGCAAAGGCTGGGCACCAAACGAACGGCCTTTATCGCCTTGCTTTTGTCTTGTATTTGCTGCTTATTTTCTCCTTTGATGTTTTCAATTGAATTGGAAAGTTTGTTTATCGGATTCCTCCTTTTTTGGGGCATCTGCGTGATTGCTGACTCGCCTTTGTTTTCAACATTGGTGGCTCAAAACGCGCCTATAGCAATGAAGGGGACAGCACTAACAATCGTGAATTGTATCGGCTTTTCAATCACTATTATCAGCATTCAGTTGATCAACGGCTTACGAGAAGTGATTGAATCTGACGGGTTATTCATGATTTTGGCCCTTGGCCCCATTTTGGGATTAATTGCCTTGGCAAGGAACAAAAAGGTCAGTTTGAATAGTTTTTGAGAAATATTCCTTCTCTTATTTATTATCTTTAGTTTATGAACAACCGTAGACTGACCTTGATGATCTTGCTTGGAGGATTCATTTTACTGATACCTTTAGTTACGATGCAGTTTACGAGCGAAGTAAATTGGGCTTCCTTTGACTTTGTGGTAGCTGGCGCCTTATTGTTGATCGCCGTACTGATTATTGAGCTCGTCTTACGGAAGGTTGTCCAAATCAATCATCAAATTGTGTTATGCTTTTTTCTCTTAATATTGCTTTTGATCACTTGGGCTGAGCTTGCGGTAGGTATTTTTGGCACACCTTTTAGTGGTAGTTGATCACTAATAAAGTATAAACACAGTGTTTTTGGAGAATACGCTTAAGTGGGTAACCCTTTTTGAAAATGAATGAAGGTTTGAATATGATAATAGCTTAAGAAATTTGGTGTGACTTATTGTAAAATCAAATTTAAATGATAAATTATGAAGGTTTAATGTTGGCAAAGGGCAGCTAATATTAGGGTTCCATTTAGCTAGATACTTTAAAAAATCAAATTTAACAGTTTTTTCCAATGGATGCTTATCATTATATCATCATCGGAGCAGGGTCAGCAGGGTGTGTTTTGGCCAATCGACTTTCGGCCGATCCTTCCTATAAAGTGCTGCTATTGGAAGCAGGTAAACCTGATAGCAAGCTTGAAATCGGAATCCCTGGGGGTTATGGAAATCTTCATCGCTCGACGGTAGATTGGGGATTTTCCACAGAACCTCAGGCGCATGTGAATATGCGTAGGATGTACCTACCCAGAGGTAAAACACTCGGAGGTTCAAGCTCAACCAATGCCATGGCTTATGTGAGAGGTAATAAGGCTGATTATGATGAATGGGCGGCTTTGGGTAATCCGGGTTGGTCATTTGAAGAGGTGCTGCCGTATTTCAAGAAATCTGAAAATAACGAAGATTTTGGAGGTCAATATCATGGAAAAGAGGGGCTATTAAATGTGACACTCGGCAAACGATTTCAAACACCTTTTGCAGCGGCTTTTGTTGAGGCTTGCAAGGAAATAGAGATACCCAAAAACGAAGACTATAATGGAGCCGATCAGGCGGGTGCTAGTTTTTTTCAATTTACGATCAAAGACGGTAAACGACATAGCACAGCAGCGGCATTTTTAAAACCAATACTGAGTCGTCCCAACCTGAGGGTTGTCACCCAGGCGATGGTCAGTCAAATATTGATTGAAGATGATCGCGCAGTGGGCGTGGCTTATCTGAAGTCAGGCAGTATTCAAAAAGTCTATGCTTCAAAGGAAGTCATTTTATCAGCAGGTACTTTTCAATCCCCTCAGTTACTCATGCTATCAGGCATAGGCCCTCAAGAGATATTGAAACGCCATCAAATACCGGTAAAAAAAGAGGTACCTGGGGTGGGACAAAACTTACAAGATCATCTCTTTATTAATGTTTCCAGCTTGGCACTTCAGCAAGAAGGATTTAATCATTATTTTAAGCCTATGAATCAAGTGAAAGTCCTGATCAAGTATTTGATTACTCATAAAGGCCCCTTGGCATGCAGTGCGCTGGAAGCAACGGCATTTTTTTCTTTGAATGAAGGAGCTCAACCTGATCTCCAATTTCATTTCACCCCTCTTCATATAGGCAACGACTATGTACCAGATCTTTATAATACCAAGACCTATCCTACCACTGATGGGTATACGATTGCACCTACCTTACTAAGACCAAAAAGCCGAGGATTTGTCTCATTGACCTCCGGCAACCCAATGGATGCACCTTTGATTCAACCCAATTTTTTGTCGGATAAGGAAGACTTACAAGTACTCATTGCAGGTGTAAAAAAGGCGTTGGAAGTTTCGAGAGCGACCGCCTTTCGTCCCTTTCGGAAATCGGTAATAGCTCCTTTGGATGAAACAGATGAGGGCATTATTGAACACATAAGAAAGGCGGTAGAAACGGTATATCATCCTGTGGGCACCTGTAAGATGGGTCATGACGATCAGTCCGTAGTGAATGAAAAATTACAAGTACATGGAATTAAGGGGTTGCGGGTAGTAGATGCATCAATCATGCCTACGATTGTTTCAGGGAACACCAACGCTCCAGTCATTATGATAGCTGAAAAAGCAGCGGATATGATTCTTGAGTTACGATGAGGTTCAAAGTATCATTTTAGGCTAATAGGCATATATTGTCCACGCTTTGTTAGTTTTTTAAGTTATGCCCACTATATAAAAAAATTGGATTAAAATGAGTGTTCCGATATCTTTGAGTAGGCAAATTCAAAATAAGGATGCAAGGCTATTTTAGGATTTATTATAAACCGTTGATTATTATGAATATGAGAAATACTAGATTTTGGGCTTTGATGTCTATTTTATTATTTGTAGTCGCATGTGCACAATCCCCAAATAAGGACCAGAATGAAACAACTTCTGAAAATCCACTTTTTAATACCTTTAATCAACCGGTCGATTTTGCGGCATTGACAGCAGAGGATATCAGAGAAGCGGTGACTGCTATCCAACGTATTAGTAATGCCACCATTGCAGAGATAGTAAAGATAGAAGAGGGCGATAGAACCTTCGAAAATACCATGCGTGCTTATGATCAAATGCTGTCTGAATTTGTTTCGATTTCTTCACCTATTTATTTGATGGCCTATACGCACCCTGACTCAGCCATTCGGAATAGTGCGATGGAATCCAATACTGAATTGAGTCAATATGGTAATGAAATTAGCCTAAATGAAGACTTATATAAGGCGATAAAGACATATGGATATAGTGAAGAAGCTAAGCAGTTAGCTGGTCATAAGGACAAATTTGTATCGGAGAGTATTGCTGATTTTGAGCGTAATGGGTTTGCGCTAATCAAAGAGGATAGGGATCTATTGAAATCAATCAATGATGAACTTGCCGAAATAAGTGATCAGTTTTCAAAAAACATTGCAGAGGATGATCAGTTCTTAATTGTCAAGCAAGGAGATATGGATGGATTGCCTGAAGATTATCGAGCAGCACGAAAGCAAGAGGATGGTACTTTTAAAGTGGATCTTTCTTATCCGTCTTACCTTCCTTTTATGAAATACAGTAAATCTGAGTCGGCGAGAAAGGCACTTTATTTAAAATACCAAAACAGGGCGGCACCAGAAAATTTAGCAGTTTTAAAGCAGCTACTTCAGAAAAGATTGGAGATGGCAAAACGCTTAGGATACCAGAGTTATTCTGCGTATCGACTAGCTGATAGAATGGCCAAGAATCCTCAAACTGTTTGGGCATTTGAGACCAAGCTCAAAGAGGATTTGAAAGTCAAAACGGCGTTGGATTTGCAAGAGCTTCAGGCGATTAAAGCAAGTCATGGAGGGGGTTTGGACTTAATGAAGTCGTGGGAAAGTAGCTTTTATTCCAATATCCTACTTAATGAAAAATATCAATTGGATGCCGAAAAAGTTAAAGAATATTTTGCATTGGAGGATGTCATTGAGGGACTTTTCAGCATTACACAAACGCTATTTGACCTTGAATACAAAGAGGTTCTAAATCCTTCTGTATGGCAGAAAGATGTAAGGATGTTTGAGGTTTACCAAGAAGGGAAACTGAAAGGAATCTTTTATTTGGATTTACATCCAAGGGCCAACAAATATAATCATGCGGCCTGTTTCGGTATGATTAACGGCCGGATGACGCCTAATGGGTATCAAATACCAATGGCTACATTGGTATGTAATTTTCCAGAAGCGACTCCCGATAAACCTGCCCTTATGCCTCATAGTCAAGTTGAGACATTTTTCCATGAATTTGGCCATGTATTACATCAAATGATGACTACCTCGGAGATATATGCGCAATCGGGCACCAATGTGGCCCGTGACTTTGTCGAAGCCCCCTCACAGATTTTTGAAAATTGGGTTTGGAATTATGATGCCGTCAAACTTTTCGCCAAACATTACCAGACGAGAGAGGTCATGCCCGAAGCCTTATTTAATAAAATGCTAGCCGCCAAAAATGTTGGATCTGGGATCGCCGCCTCTAGTCAAGTCTTTTATGGTACTTATGACCTAACCCTTCATGATAAATTTGATCCCAACACAGATCAAACCACTACAGACGTGCTGCGAGAAGTTCAAAACGATATTTTACCATTGCCCTATGTTGAAGGTACTCATTTTCAAGCAGCTTTTGGACACCTGGATGGTTACGGTTCAAGTTATTATGGTTACTTATGGTCTTTGGTTTATGCGCAAGATATGTTCTCTCTATTCGATGAAAATGGCATTCTTGATAAAAAGACTGGGTTGCGTTATAGAGACATCATTCTAGCCAAAGGAAGCTCAGAGGACGCACTAGCGTTAGTAGCGGAATTTTTGGGTAGAGCGCCAAATAACAAGGCCTTTTTGAAGGAATTAGGTTTGTAGTCAATACTTCAATAGGTTCGTGTAATCCTTCTGATTAGGATCACTGTTCTTTTAGTTTCTGTAACAGATACATTAGCTCTATCAGGACCCATGTATCTCTTTGATAGCAGATCGCTTAAGGGAGGGGGTGTTGACGATGGATGTTTTTCATGTAGATACGAAATCGTTTCGAGTAAGTACGATTAGTATGTTCTTGAAATCGTTGAATTATTTATGATCAGTTAAGTGCGATTAAATTCGATCCACGAGGACTTTGTAGGTAGGATCTTCAAGCACATTTACATCAATTAGTTCGTGGGCATTTTTTAATAAAATCCTACAGTCCGGACTTAAATGCTTTAAGTGAATCTTTTTGCCCATTTTTTGATAGCGCTCAGTGATCTTATTGAGGGCCTCAATGGCAGACATATCTACTACGCGACTTTCGGCAAAATCAATGATGACTTCTTTTGGATCATTGATCACATCAAACTTGTCATTAAAAGCGATTACAGAGCCAAAAAATAAAGGGCCATAGATTTCATAATGTTTAATACCAAAATCATCTATTGATTTTCTTGCCCTAATACGAATGGCGTTGTCCCAAGCAAAAACCAAAGCCGCTATAATGACCCCAATAATGACAGCCAACGCCAAATTGTGGAGAAAAACGGTGACTAAGGTGACCAGAACCATTACGAAAATATCAGATGTAGGCATTTTGTTAAAGATTTTCAGACTGGCCCATTCAAAGGTTCCAATGGCGACCATAATCATCAGACCGGTTAATGCGGCCATCGGTACTTTTTCAATCAAATTTGCACCAAACATCACAAACATCAATAACATCACGGGGGCCACTATGCCAGATAATCTTGCGCGGGCACCATTTGAAATATTGATTAAACTCTGACCAATCATGGCACAGCCACCCATTCCTGAAAACATTCCTGAAAGCATATTGGCTAGTCCTTGTGCCACAGCTTCCTTGTTTCCATGACCTCTCGTTGCGGTAATCTCATCTACAATATTGAGAGTCAATAGACTTTCAATCAGTCCAACACCTGCCACGATGGCTGCATATGGAAAAATTAAGAGAAAAGTTTCTAGACTAAAGGGTACGGAAGGAATATGAAATGGCGGAAACCCACCTTTGATCGAGGCGATGTCTCCTACTGTTTTGGTTTCAATACCAAAGAAACTCACGAGTCCGAAAACGACCAAAATTGCCGTCAAAGAGGCAGGGATGATTTTTGTCAACTTGGGTAATCCATAAATAATGACTATCGTGAGCACCACCAATCCGAGTAAGATGAAAAGGGGAGGCCCTGTCAACCAATTACCCGACGCATCTCTGAATTGGTCAAGTTGGGACATGAAGATAATGATGGCTAGGCCATTAACGAAGCCGAAAATTACCGGGTGTGGTACGAGCCGAATAAGTTTGCCTAATTTTAAAAATCCCGCAGCCATTTGGATGAGTCCTGCCAGTACTACGGTTGCAAAAATATATTCAATGCCATGCGATTTTGCTAAAACTACAATCACGATCGCCACTGCACCAGTAGCACCAGAAATCATGCCTGGGCGCCCGCCAAGAACTGCCGTCACCAGCCCCATGACAAAGGCTGCATAAAGGCCAGTAAGTGGTGGAAGCCCAGCAATTAAGGCAAAAGCGACTGCTTCTGGTACCAAAGCCAGGGCTACCGTAAGTCCTGACAATATTTCCGTCTTGTAATCGACTTTTTGTGATAGATTAAAAATATTGAAATATTTTTTCATAGATATAGTTTACGGATGCCTACGGGCACAACTGATGATTTGGTTGAAACAGTCATACAAGAACAATAATATTTCGGTGGATAAAAGTGGATAAAAAATGAAGCACTCATCGCAATTGAAAGCGCGAAGTTACTACTTTATACTGCGATTGTTAACGATTGATTAATCAAATCGAACGGAGTCTCTGATTAAGTCCAAGAGTGAATAGTATCTAATTAGATATTGCAGGGATCTTTAACGCGATGAGGTGGGCCGCTTTGCGTAATCATTTGCGTTAACCGGCCTTCGGTTTATTTTAGAATATTAAGTATTTCATTTATTTTGTCTGAATTTTTAATCGTTATATTGAAATTACTATCCATATTTGGTAATAAATATTCTAGAGCTTAAATAACAAAGACCATGTCAAAAAGTAAAGACGTCAAGAAAAGTGTAAAAAAAGAAGCCACTAAAACGCCGAAGGAAAAGAAAGCCGATAAGCGCATAAAAAAGGAGAAAAAAGGATAATAATTCGATAATTATCTTAGGTAGCTAACCACAGACTCACGCATCATCAACCTCGCTGCTATTGTTTGAGAAAAATTATTTTTTTTATTGAGTGAGTACATCAAGAAGCGCAGTTAATTGGGGATTTGACGGGCGTGGGGCATCCGCAGTGACGATATTACCATTGGGGTCGACAAGGATAAACCTTGGGATACCCTCTATGGCATAATCCGTGATAATCGAAGCACTCCAATCACCATCCGCATACAATTGGATTCCACCAAGTGCTTTTTCAGCGACAAATTTTTTCCACTTGTCTAAATCTTCTATCGGATCAATAGAAACACTTACAAATTGAATATTTGATCCGTGATAATTTTTTTCGATCTCCTTTAAGTAAGGGATTTCTTGAATGCAGGGCCCACACCAAGTAGCCCAGATATCAAAATAAATATATTTGCCAAGGAGATCCTCCATACTAAGGCTACCTCCCGCATAGTTTGTGTAATTGAATTTCGGGGCTGGTGCACCTTTGGATAATTTCTTAACCTTCTCATATTTAATGGTTATTTCTTCTTTATCTTTCTCATTGGTTGAAATCTCCATGATACCTTCATAAAGTGGCGTGAGGGCACCAAAAGAGGGTGATAAATAATATCGAAAGGACTTCATTAAGCCATTTCGAATGTTTTCACTTTTTATTTGTTTGATGTTGTCCATTACATAGGAGATCGTATCTGGATAGCTCATAATTGTCTGGTAATTCACGAATTTTGACGCGACTAAATTCCGATAGCTGGGCAAATATTCATAGTCCGTACTATTGTCATAATCGAAATCCCGAAAAGGGGCTAGTAAGGTATCAGAAGCTTTAAATACAGTATTTTCGGTGTAATAGGCGTGACTCGATTCATAATAAACGAGCATGGTCAGATAATCGTATTCAATATTCCTCAATTCCAATTCATAAAAAGAAGGCGACGTAAATTTCAGTGAATCTAGCGAGCGATCTATTATTTTTTTGATTTCTTGGTTTTTGGATACATATTCCAGCTCTTCTAATAAATAAAATTCCTTATAGCTTGGGATAAGGGCTTCTTTATTAATTAATTTTTTGATCAAATAATTATTTGGTTCAGCGCCAACCCCTGTAAAGGTCAAACTTTCATCAAAGGCGGTTGTATTTAGTTTAAGGTCTATTTGGTAGCCAGGTTCTAAATATAGGGTGGCTATTTCACCATGAATTAGCGTGAAGTAGCCCGCTTCAAGGAAGGTGAGTGTATCAAGGAAGGTGCTGTCAGGTGCGAGGCTAATTTGATACTCAATATTATTGCCTCTGATCTTTATCGTATCTCCTATTGGATGTTTAATAGTGCCTGAAAGTATTACGTAATTGATAGCGGGTTTGTCCTCGCAGCTTACAAAAAATAAGATGGCAAGTAGGGGAATACACACCTTGAAAATAGTCATATGTTTTAATTTATTTCTAATTTAAATAATAAAAGGAAAATTCAACAGAATTATTTCTGGATAATGACTTAATGTTTGCTGATTCGCTCCTTTGATGTCTTTCCAACGGTACTTTTGAGCTATCTATTTATCAACCTGCCGAATAAAAAGTACTTCCTTCTTGAGCCATTTTGAGCAATGTCTTTGCTGGAACAAAGCGCTCCCCATAGGTCGAACGAAATCCCTCCATCCGTTCCACTATCTTGGCAATACCCCATGTGTCTAACGCGCGGAAGGGTCCTCCGGTATACGGTAAAAAACCAATTCCGAAGACTGCGCCAAGGTCACCATCCGTAGGATTGGCAATTACACCTTCCTCTAGACAAAGTACCGCTTCGTTGAGCATCAACAAAATAGCGCGATCTTGAATATCTTCGACCGATAGATGCTGATCTCCTTGACCTTTGAAATAGCCATAAGCTGCCTTATCTACCCCGTTCTTTTTTCCTTTGTTGTCATACTTAAAAAATCCTTTTTTGTTTTTTCGCCCCTTTCGACCATCGGCATTCATTTTGACGACTGCCTCAGAGACTTCGAAACCGGGACGCCCGATGACGTTTTTCTTTGAACTTTCTGTGACATGTGCCGCGATGTCTAGACCGACTTCATCAAGGAGCGATATGGGCCCCACCGGGAATCCTTTTTTCTTTAGTGCCTGATCAATAGCCTGGATCCCAAGACCTTCGTCTATCATCAGTAGGCATTCGTTTGTATATGGGGCGAGGATACGATTGACATAGAAGCCGGAGCCATCTTTTACGACGATGCATGTTTTGCCTTGTTTGATCCCCATATCATAACAAGAGGCAATCACCCAATCGGCCGTTTGATCCGTCTTTACTATTTCCAATAGCGGCATTTTGGGAACAGGGGAGAAGTAATGCATACCGATCACATGCTCAGGATATTTAGCAAATGTTGACATCTCTGTGACGGACAATGAAGAAGTATTTGAGGCAATGATTACCTCTTTTTTGCAATGTGTTTGAATTTCCTCTATTACTTGTTTTTTGACATCCATTCGTTCAAGGACCGCTTCTATCACGATAGCTACCTTATCAAAGTTATCATAAGTTAGTTGTCCGTTTACTCGTCCGATTTGCTGCTCGGCCTCAACCTTAGATAGTGCTTTAAATCCTAGTTTTCTAGCGATGCCTTTCCAGATTTGTTGATAGGCACGCGTCAGCATGTCTTGATTGATGTCTTTGAGAAACACATTAATGCCTTTTGTAGCGCTGACTTCAGCAATACCAGCACCCATGAATCCAGCCCCAATCATACCCAAGTTTTGTAGTGAAACTGCATTTGGGTAAGGATTTTTCTTGTTTCGCGTCATTCCAAAAAAGAGGGCTCGTAAAGCCGCACTTTCGGGAGTGAGCATCAAACGTTCAAAGCCTTCCAATTCTTTTTCATAACCCGCTGCTGCCCCTTTTTTAATACCCGTTTCCACGCAATCAATGATGGCAGGTATGGCAGGATAGTTGCCTTGAGATTGTCTTTCCGCTATTTTTTTGGCCTGACTAAATACTACACCTCTTAAAAGAACACTTTCAAGCATCTTTTCAATGAATGTTAGTTTAGAGGTACGCTGTATGGGCTTTTTAATTAAACTTTTGGCCATCAACATAGCCGCTTGTAGTAATTTTCCGTCATCGGTGATCTCATCAATTAGGCCCATTTTTTTGGCGCGAAAGGCATTGATCTGTTTGCCAGTTAGCATCATGTCAAGGGCCTTTTGAATACCAATCAGTCTCGGAAGTCGCTGAGTACCACCACCACCAGGCAGTAATCCCAGTTGCACTTCAGGTAACCCAAGTTTGGTTCGTGAGGCACTGGTAGCAATGCGGCCATGGCAGGCTAGCGCCAACTCAGTACCTAATCCTACACAGGTACCGTGAATAGCGGCCACAAAAGGTTTTTTGGATTGTTCAATGAGGGCCAATGCGGCGTGTCCCTTGGCTTGAAAGGGCCTGAAATCACCTTTTTTCTCAATTTGAAAAGATTTGATATCAGCTCCTGCCATGAAATCTTTTTTGCGGCTGATGAAGATGACGGCATGAATATCGTCCTGGCTGAGTACTTTGGTGCCTATTTCTTCAAAGATCTCTATTACGGCAGGAGAGACGACATTCATTTTTTCGTATTGATGATCCAACCAACAGATGGCAATGTTTTCTTTGACTTCAATGGTGACAAAATCTGCTAACTTCATAGGGATTTATTTTTATTAATTAGAATTAAATGTTCTTAAGTAGCATAGCATGACCATGTGCGCCTGCTGCACAAGCGGCCAATAAACCATAGGTACCTTTTTCATGGGCCAATCTGTTGCAAGTAGTCGTGACCAATCGACCTCCCGTGGCGCCAAATGGATGACCTATCGATAACGAGCCCCCCCATAAATTAAATTTCTCCATTGGGATTTCACCAAGGGCCTTTTCTCGTCCGAAATATTTTTGAGAATACTCATCAGAAGCCAAGGCCTTCAAGTTGGAAAGGATTTGTCCAGCAAAGGCCTCATGGAATTCAATTACATCTAAGTCTGCCAATGTTAATTTTTGGCGCATCAACAACTGTGAAACCGCATAAGCAGGACCTAGTAATAATTCATCCTCTAAACGCTGACCTGTGAATACAAAATCTACCACTTCGGCTTTCGGCAAAAAGCCCAATTCTTTTGCTTTGGATTCAGACATAAGCATCACGGCACTAGCTCCATCCGTTAAAAAAGAAGAATTGGCAGCCGTAAGGGTACCAAATTTGCGATCGAAAGCGGGTTTTAAACGAGCGATTTTTGTTAATTCGGAATCGCCACGTACGCCGTTGTCTGTAGTGATGGCTTTAAATTTGGGAGGGATCATGACATCAACCATTTCCTTATCCAAGTGACCTGCTGCTTGTGCTTGCGCCGCTAAATGGTGAGAGCGTACCGCAAATACATCTTGATCGACTCTACTGATTTCAAAGCGGGCAGCCATGATATCACAATCAACGCCCATGATCCTATTGGTTGTATATTCGGCTACCGCTGGCTTTTCAGGAAAAAAGTCAGAGAGCCGTAAACTACTAATAAATTTTAATTGATCGCCCATGGTTCTGATGCGTTGGGCCTGAAATAATTTCTTTCGCATTTTGCGTGGAAACTGAATAGGCGTGTCCGAAGTATGCTCAATACCTCCTGCGATCATAATATCGGATGTTCCTGTCATGATTTCAAGACAGGCATCTGAAATAGCTCGATTGGCCGAGATGCATGCCTGGGAGACAGTTCGGCAGGGCGTAGTGTGGGGCACACCAGCGGTTAAGGCTGCTTCTCTTGCTAGATTGGGAGTCTTGACATTCGATATGACGTTGCCCATAATGACTCCATCAATAAGCTTTGGATCAATACCTGTTTTGTTAAGTAGTCCTTTGATAGCAAATCCACCGAGTTGATAGGACATCAAATCCATATAATCTGTTCCAGATCGTAAAAAAGGAGTTCTGCATCCTTCAATAATGACTACTTTTTGTAAAGAATTCATGATAAAAATTGTTTATACTGCTCAATTGATTGAATAATTTGTGTTTATTATCTCTGCTAAAATGGATATTTTTGATGCCTTAATGCATAATTGGCAATCGACCGTCTCAATTCTTTCGGATTTTGATCGTAAGTTGGAAGCAATTTGCCTGCCAAAAAGCGAAGGCTTCTTTTTTCAAAACCTTGTGCAAAACTAGCAATCACATCATCGGTCGACTTACGGATGGTTGCCAAAGCTTCGTATAAATAGAGTTTCAATATTTTTTCTTGCTCGAGAAAATGTTCGCTTTTTTGATCTGTTATTGTGCTGAGCCTTTCAATTTTTAAGTACAGGCTTTCTGCTAGATAGACATCTGAGAGTATGGTTGCCAAATTCAAGATAATTTCTTGTTCGTCGATTAGTGTTTTTCTTAATTTATTTCCCGCAGCTCCCAATAGCAGCAGAAAAGTATATTTAAAACCCTTAATTAAGCGAGATTCTTTCTGCCATTTTCCTGTCCGCCCGAAAGGCATTAATTCACGTAATAGATAGCTTGGAATTTTTTTACCAGCTGCGCGTAAGTCAATTGCTTTCTCTTTAAGACTTCTTTTGATTAATTCACCTACTGAGAGCATAGAATTGATGTCATTAGTACCCTCATAAATTTTAGTAATTCTTGAATCTCTATAAGCCATCTCCAGACCCAATGTTGCCGAATATCCCATGCCGCCATGTATTTGCATGACTTCATCCGTTGCAGAACAAGCTAACTCGGATCCTTTGACTTTTAGGATGGCACATTCAATGGCAAATTCGCGCACGCCATTTAATTTTGAAGGGCCATCATCTTGCCCTTCCTTAATCAATGCCTCAATTTTTAAATCGACATTGTGTCCAGTGCGGTATACGGCGGTTTCTAGTGCATAGGTTTGCATTACTATATTTCCAATAAGGTGCTTGATGGCACCGAAATCTCCAATGGAATGTCCAAATTGTTCGCGCTTGATGGCATATTCAATACCTCGTGTCACCGAAAACTTACCCGCACCGACACCACCCGCACCAATTTTGATTCTACCTGTATTCAAAATATTCAAGGCCATTTTAAATCCCGCACCACGCTGACCCAATAGGTTTTTGGCCGGTACCTTGCAATTATCAAAGAAAATTTGAACCGTAGAAGAGGCCTTAATGCCCATTTTCTTTTCTTCCTGACCCACACTGAATCCCTCGAAGGTCCTTTCAACTATAAAAGCAGACAGATCATCGTCATCTTCAATTTTAGCGAATACGACATATACATGGGCAATACCACCATTGGTAATCCATATTTTCTGTCCATTGAGTAGGTAATGTTGGCCATCTGATATCAGGATTGCCTTGGTTTTACCTGAATTGGCATCTGACCCTGAATTGGGCTCTGTCAAGGCATAAGAAGCGATCAACTCCCCTTTTGCGATGCCTGGAAGATAATGTTTTTTTTGTTGTTCATTGCCGTAATAATAAATAGGCAGGGACCCAATAGAGGTTTGGGCGCCAAGCGTAGTGGCAAAAGCAAAACCAGAGGCTAGTGCTTCACTATATAACATGTTGGTATTAAAGTCCAAGCCCATTCCGCCATATTCTTCTGAAATACTGACCCCACATAATCCCAAATCACCTGCTTTTTTGAGTAGACGGACGACCTCCATGAGATCTTCGGGATTAGTGGCTTCCAATTCACGGTCATTTTTAAAAAATGGTTGCTGGATGTTTTTCACACAAAAGTCGATCACAAGTTCCTTGATCATGAGTTGTTCTTCTGTGAATTCTTCAGAAATAAACATTTCTTCAGAGGTTGGATCTGCTACCAAAAAGCCACCCCCAATGAGTCTTTTATTTTGTTCACTAAGTGATGCGGGGTCAGATTTGGGGTCTTTCATGTCATTTTAAGGATAAGAGGGAATTAGAAATGTATTAAACATAAGTTAATGTCAGTCTGTGCCTAATAATTGAGTAAAAATAACGATTTGATGATCGTATATTCTTTTTTTATCAGCATATAAAGTTAGGTAAATTTATTATGCATGCAGCGTATTTTATTTAAAATAATCTAAAAGTAGTATCTCTTGTTGAATTGATGCGCTATATTGATAAGGTTATTTTTTTTTTAAAAATGCAATCAATCTGTCTACCTTTTTGGTATTAATGAGGTAATTCACTTCTGGTTTTCACGTTTTACTTAATTTTTAGTCGTTTGATATTTCATAGGCTTTTGCAATTTATTTTTTGTTTTTCAAGTGAAATAAACTAAAAGTTTAATTTTATCATATTAAAATTTAACTAGTGAAGGGTGCAACCTTTTAATCAAATGCAGCATCACGTCTAGGAATGAACTAACATGCTTAACAGTAAACATATTTTCGAGGAAGCATCAATTTTGAATAGATGTAGAAAAAGCGAGGCTAGGGCTCAGAAATTACTATTCGAACATTTTGCACCCAAAATGCTAGGAATATGCGTTCGATATGTCAAGGATAGGTCTGAAGCAGAACATATTATGGTAGGAGGAATGGTCAAAGTCTTGAGTAAAATTGATCGGTATACAGCAGCAGGATCTTTGGAAGGATGGATTCGCCGCATTATGGTCAATGAATGCTTGATGTATCTAAAAAAAAATAAGGTGGTATTCATGGAAGTACATTTAGAAAATAGGGGAGACATTGTTGATGTTAGTTTCTTTGATACCTATGATGCCGAGGTACTAATGCTGATGATTAGGAGTTTACCGATAGGATATCGTACCGTTTTCAATCTTTATGCAATTGACGGGTATTCACACGCTGAAATTGCCAAGACATTAAACATTGAGATCAATACTTCAAAATCGCAATTGAGTAGGGCCAGAGCCTTATTGCAGAAAAAACTTTCAGTATTGACTAATAATCAAGCGCCAAGAACTAAAAACCATGAAATTATCTAAAATTGATGACGTATTTAAAGCGGGAAGTAAAGACTTCTTAGTTGAGCCAAATGCGGCCAGTTGGGGACAGGTAATGAATCAGTTAAGTTCAAAACCACGTTTCTATTACTGGATTTGGCGTGCGGCAGCTATGTTACTAATGGCTATGGGCTGGTGGCTATGGGCTTCTTTTTTTAACACACTCAATTCCGAGATCATTGGATCAAACAATATTTCATTATCAGATGGGACGCAAGTGCTAGCCAATAAACCTAAAGTGGAGGTTGCCTTGATTGACGACAAAGAGGAATCTGAATTGGAAGTAACGGGTTCAAAAGTTGCTGAGCAAAAGAAGGAAGTAATCATGACCAAGGTTGAAAAACCCCTTTTAACGATTGCAGCTAAATCATACCAAGGGATCACAAAGACTTCTCCTGATTTTTTAAAATCATTTGATCTTAAGACCATTAAAAATGATAAAATAACGGTCACATATATAGCTGAAGCAACTTCAAGAATGACTTTGACATCTTATCAAAAGCTAAATAAATGGGTAGCCATTGCGACGGCTTCTTCTCCTGCAGAATTGATTGGGGATTTACGTGAGGTAAAGAATCAATTGTTGCGTGTTTCGAAACCGGCAAAGGTGATAGACTAAACTACGATAAACTTAAAAATATTAACGATGAATAAAATTAAAATAGCAGTTTTGATTGGTGCTTTTTCACCGCTGATATGTTGGGCAAATCCTATCGCTGATTCGCTTATAATTGAACTAGGAGACAACACTAAATTGATCATTTATGCGGAATCTAAAGAAGATCTGATGGATCTTGATCGCTTTGACTTAAATCAATTGATCAACGATGTGAACAAGTCTATTAGCGAAGCTCAAGAAGTGAAGAGGATCAAATGGGAGGATTTAAAGGGAGGTAAATACTTGAAAGATACTGTGGTGCTATACGAAACTGGGGAAGATATAAAAATTCGGTTAGGCAATATAAAAATTGAACTAGATGGGTTGAAAAAGGGAAAAGAATTTGACGAGCAATGGGATGTTATCGCAGACGAATGGGAAGAGCAGTGGGAAAATGTGGACTTCAATAGATATACTTACAAAGAAGAGCGTGACAAGAAAACAATTAATAATTTTAATATCGACTTGGGTATTAATGGATGGACCAAGGGTATCTTAAATAATCTGTCCTCACAAAATCAAGACTATGTGCTCAAACCTTGGGGGTCATGGTACGTCGGGTTTAACACCATTAATAAATCACAAATAGTAGGTCCTTTGTTTTTGGAATGGGGCGCAGGGATTAGTTGGTACAATTGGAAACTTCAAGATCCAAGCTATCAAGTGGTACAAGGAGCAGCGGAGGTCGGATTCGTCATGCCGACGAATATTAATGACATTGACCCCATCAAAAGTAAGTTAGTGGCCAATTATCTAAATATCTCTATGGTACCATTGATTGATTTTTCAAAAGGTCAACGCAATGTCAACGTCAATGAAAAGGGAAGTCTAAAAGTTTATAGGTCGAGAGAGGAGGGTATTAGAATCGGTATAGGAGGTTATTTGGGTTACAGATTGTACGGTAGGTCTAAATTCGTTTATAAAGAAGGCGGATCAAGAAATAAGGACAAAAACAATAACAATTTTTATCTTAATAATGTCAGATACGGCGTAAGGGCCCAATTTGGCTGGCGCGGAATAGATTTATTCTTTAATTATGACCTAAACAATGTGTTCTCAACAGGAAATGGTCCTGATTTGCATGGTTATTCTTTTGGAATCACTCTTTAATAAAGTTTCATAAGACATCAAATGTCTTATGAAACTCATATCAAATAGCTTTTAGAAGGCGATTCCTTTTCTTAAACTCAGGAAAATGAATCGCTTTATATGGTTTCTAAACTATCTTCGGAAGCTTATTTAAGCGAATAAACGCGGACATAGTCAATGAGCAGTTGTTGAGAGGTAATGACGGTATCCATACCTCTGGATCCGCCCCAATCACCGCCCATGG
Source organism: Flammeovirgaceae bacterium (assembly GCA_013204595.1). Classification (GTDB taxonomy): domain Bacteria; phylum Bacteroidota; class Bacteroidia; order Cytophagales; family Cyclobacteriaceae; genus UBA4465. Next base: position 85,907 of record JABMNK010000054.1, on the reverse strand, counting down.
CTAAATTCAGTAAGATATTTTGAGGTTTTGTGAAGGGCCATTCCAACTCATCGGCCGTTTTATCATAGGTGTAATATTGGATGCCATCAACAAAGCCTTTAATTTCTTTCGGGCTCCATTCGATGGCGTATAAGTGAAATTCACCACTCATGTTTTTAACCTCGGGAGCACTACTTATTTGATTGTTTAATTTGTGATAATAGGTGGCGGTATGTGCGGTAAGATGGGCCAGACCATTACCATTTGTACTATCTATTTCAAAACCAACACTTTCCATGATATCTATTTCACCGCAATAGGGCCAAGAAAGTTCATCAATATAAGAATCCGCTAGCATCCAACCGGCAGCCCAAGTACCTTTGGCACTCGGAACTTTTCCTTTGACCTCTATTTTACCATACAGAAAGGAGGAATTGCCTCTGGTGGTCAATCGGGCGGAAGTCCAAGTATCTCCAGTCTTATCTTTTAGCGCTTCTATAATCAAATGTCCATTTTCAATACGGGCATTTTTCTTTTCGCCAACTGTATAATATTCAAGTTCATTATTTCCCCAACCCCAATTACCGACGTCATAATTCCATTTTGTGGTATCTATCATAGTGCCATCAAATTCATCCGACCAAACCAAGGACCATTGCGATCCAGTCATGCTTTGCTCATAAGTAAGCTCAGTTGATTGATGGGGTACCATCAAATTAAAAGTTATTTTTTCAATAGTGGCAGGACCGTCTACATGCAGTTTAATTCGATGGACTCCTTTGTTTAATGGGGTACCATCAACGGTTGTGAAAGGAGTTTCGGACAGCGGCATCTTTCCTGTAATATCATAGTTGCGATTATCTTTATTATCTATATAATCTTCGATATAGGTTTTGGTATTGACCTTGCTAGTGCCGTAGACCTTGACTTGATACCTACCGGCTGTTTGAATATTCATTTCAAAGGAGAGCCAACCAGCGCTTGAAAATTCAATTTCATGGTGGCTCGTGACCAATGGTTCGGAAGCTTCAGTAAATTCACTGGCATGTAAAATGATTGCGCTTGGCATCTCAGTTGCGCTGTTATTATTGGTATTTTTCTCTTGACAAGAGACGATTACCAATGCTATAAGTAGGACGATAGTTTGCTTCATTTGATCAATATTTTTTCTAATTCTTCTAACGATTTTCCTTTGGTTTCAGGGAGCATTTTTAGGAGTATGAAAAATCCAACTACTGCAATAATGCCAAAAATAAAGAAGCTCATGGCGTTACCCAAATTAGATAATTCCCAAGGAAATAATAGTTGGACGGCTGAGCTTACAAATGAATTTACAAATGCGATTATCCCAATGGCGATGCCTCGGTATTTTATCGGGTATAATTCTGAGAGTAAGACCCACATTACCGGCCCAAGGGAGAATGCAAAACAAGCGATAAACCCCAAAATACCTATCAATACTAGGGCAGCGTTGATATTCGTTGCTGCCTCAAGGATGGTCCCGTCATTTTTACCATAAACTTGATTTCCAAGGGCCATTTTCATATCATTTTTAAAATCTATGTCATTGTCATATAGTTTATTTGCAAATGGAGCAAGATCCTGTGCGCCATCAAAATCAAATTGTTCTATGTCACTAGCAGTAATTTCATAGGTCGCTTGATTAAATCCGTAGGCGCATAAAAGCAGACTAATGGCGATGCCGGCTGTACCGATTAACAACAGAGGCCTTCTTCCGGCTTTGTCAATTAAGTAAATCGCTATGAAAGTGAAAATGACCGTTACGGTACTTAGTAGGACGCCTGAGGAAAAAGAGGCATCTGTACCGATACCAGTTTGTTTAAAAATGGAAGTGGCGTAAAAATAAATAGCATTAATTCCGGTTATTTGTTGCAGCACTCCTATGGTTAAACCTATGAGCATAATGAACCGTAGTGATGGTTTTAAGATATCTTTCCATTTAGCTTTAGTCATTTCTTTGTCTAGACTGATACTTTTCTCAATGGTTTCAATTTCTCTTTGTCCTCTAGACGAACCGTGAATTTGGTTTAATACCAGTTCCGCTTCCTCAATATTATTTTGTGAATACAACCATCTTGGACTTTTTGGAATGAGAAAAAGTGCCATAAAATACAATAGGGCAGGAATGAGTTCTACGCCAAGCATCCACCGCCATACGTTTTCATCATTTAAAAATGAGATCTGGGCTAAGTTGTATTTGTTGAAAAAATAATTGCTTAGAAATGCTGCGAAGAAGCCAAGTACAATATTAAGTTGTTGAATAGAAACTAATTTACCTCTATTCTCTGCTGTTGATATTTCAGCAATATACATTGGCGCCAAGATTAAGGCGGCACCAAATGCCAATCCACCAATCATTCTGGCTAGATACAACATTTCGTATGAGTTCGCATAGGCAGATAGTAATGCCGAGAGGGAATATAAAAAAGCCACGTATATTAGGATTTTCTTTCTACCAATTTTATCGCTGAACCGACCAGAAAATATCATGGCGATCATTGCGGCCCATGATGGCGCGCTGACAACCCATCCTATCTGGCTATCACTCAAATTGAATTCGGGACCAACATATGACATAACACCTGAGATGATTCCAGCATCAAAACCAAACAAAAATCCTCCTAATGAGACAACAAAAGCGATTAAAATTAATTTTTTTGACATTTTTAATTTTATTTAAGGGCAAAAAGATCCTATCATTATTTTTTTTGTTACTAAGAAACTGGAGGTCAATTTAAATAAAAATTAAATAGATAATTTCGTCTAAGTCCAATTCACGGTGTTAATTCAAATAAAAATCTTCTTATGAGGCTGAAATAGATAATTTTATGTTGCTTAAAACGGATTGGAATCTCGGATTATGCGCTAAATAAAAAATAAGGACAAGATTTTTAATGAGAAGGAACTTTTATAGGATTCTTTCACTTAACAAGTATAAAGTATACCATTCATGCCAAAAGTAACTATTATTGGATCAGGGTTTTCTTCGCTGGCGGCAGCTTGCTATTTGGCACAGGGGGGATTTCAAGTAGATGTTTACGAAAAAAATCGGACTATTGGAGGTCGGGCGCGTCAGTTAATTAAAGAGGGATTCACTTTTGATATGGGCCCTAGTTGGTATTGGATGCCAGATGTATTTGAGCGTTTTTTTGCTGACTTTGGTAAGAAAACTACTGATTACTACGAATTAGTACGACTAGGCCCTGCCTATCGCGTTTATTTTGAAGACGGTAATTATCTCGAAATACCCAATAGTTTTGAAGGGATATTGGATGTTTTTGAAAAAGAAGAGCCAGGATCATCTCAGGTTTTGGCCGCATTTATAAAAGATGCAGGACACAACTACAAAATAGCCATTGAAAACCTTGTTTACAAGCCAGGTATTTCCCCACTTGAACTTATAACCAGTGACACTATAAGAAAACTGGATCAATTTGTCACCACAATCAGTAAGCAAATCCGGAAAAGATTTAAGAGTCCTAAATTGATCAAAATTTTGGAGTTTCCGGTATTATTTTTAGGTGCCAAACCCCAGGATACGCCGGCTTTTTATAATTTCATGAATTATGCCGATTTTGTTTTGGGTACTTGGTATCCAAAAGGAGGAATGTATAAAATTGTGGAGGCCATGGGTTCATTGGCTACTGAATTAGGGGTTATTATGCATACTGATTCAGGAGTACAAAAAATCGAAACGTTAAATGAAACAGCCACGGGCATAGTGGTGGATGGTAGGTTCATTGCCTCAGACATTGTCTTGAGTGGAGCTGATTATCACCACACAGAATCATTGCTGCCGTCTTCTTTGCGAGGCTACTCGGAAGCCTATTGGGACAAACGAACTTTCGCGCCGTCTTCTTTACTTTTTTATGTAGGCTTTGACAAAAAAATACCAGAGATGAGGCATCATATGCTGTTTTTTGATACTGATTTTGACAAGCATGCCGCTGAAATTTATGATACACCCAAGTGGCCCGAAGAACCTTTGTTTTATGCCAGTTTTACGAGTATCACCGATGCGACGGTAGCTCCTGAGGGTAGAGATGGTGCTTTTTTTCTTGTGCCGCTGGCACCAGATTTAAAAGATGATGAGCTATTGCGTGAAAAATATTTCGATATCATCATGGCGCGTCTAGAAAAGCATACGGGTCAATCTATAAAAGAATGGGTATCTTTTAAAGAGTCATTTTGTCTAAATGAATTCAAATCGGATTACAACTCTTACAAGGGTAACGCCTATGGAATGGCAAATACATTGATGCAAACGGCATTTTTAAGGCCTAAAATCATGAGTAAAAAAGTAAATAATTTATATTTTACAGGACAGTTAACTGTACCAGGGCCAGGGGTTCCTCCCGCATTGATCTCCGGTAAGATAGCAGCGGAGTTAATTTTAAAGAACTTAAAAGATGGAGGCAGATGAAATGGATATTTGATGACCTTGCTCGTGCATGTAGCAGAGGCGTGACCTCACGATATAGCACTTCTTTTTCTAAAGCAGTCAATTTATTAGCACCGAGTATTCGTCAGGACGTACATAATATTTATGGTTTTGTCCGTTTTGCAGACGAAATAGTGGATACTTTTCATGGATATGATCAGGAACAGTTGCTTAATAAGTTTGAGGAAGACTTTTATTTAGCGCTGAAAATGGGTATCAGTTTGAACCCCATTTTGCATTCTTTCCAAGGTACAGTCTTGAAATATGATATAGACATCACATTGGTTGATGCGTTTATTCGAAGCATGAAAATGGATCTTTATAAGACACAATACCACAGTATTGAGGACTATAAGGGATACATATATGGCTCCGCGGACGTTGTGGGATTGATGTGCCTAAAGGTTTTTGTTAATGGGAATAATGATCTGTACGAAAAATTGAAAGAAAGTGCCATGCATTTGGGATCAGCGTTTCAAAAGGTCAATTTTTTGCGAGATATTAAAAACGATTTTGAAATTTTAAATAGGTCTTATTTCCCCCAAGTAGATCTCAGAAATTTAGATTCGCAGACCAAAGCGGGAATTATAGCAGAAATTGAAGCTGATTTCCGTGCGGCTTATGTAGGAATTTGTGAGTTACCTGCTGAAGCCAAACTAGGGGTTTATGCGGCTTATACCTACTATAGTCAATTGTTACGTAAACTAAAAAAGACACCGTCCGCGGACATAATGGAAACTAGGATTAGGGTAAACGATGTTGCCAAATTTGGATTGCTCTTGAAATCTTATGTGAATGTAAAATTTAATGTCATTTGAACACGCTTCTGTTTCTACTACTGCTAGTCAATCCAAATAGCGCTGAATCGGAAATAAGAGAACAATTTCATCAACAAAGGCTGTCTGAGCAGATGTTGCGTGCAATTGAGTCAAATCCAAAATGGAGTATTAACCACATTGCAAGTGCTTATCAAGGAATTTGTGAGACGATGTTGGCTGATCACGTTTTCTGGCCGGGGCAAAAGATGAATTATTTTTTAAAGGGAAAAGCCAAAATAGAGCAGGCAATTTTGGTAGATAATGATAACCCAGAATTGCGGTATTTAAGATTGTTAATACAGCTCAATGCACCGTCAATTTTGAATTATGATGACAAGGTTGAAGAAGATCTTGATTTTTTCGTTGAACATATTTCTGGAGCTAATCCTGGTTTTGAATGGATTCCGATATTTTGTAATATAATCATTAAAAGTAGATATATTGATGAGCAGCAGCAGCGGAGAATACAAAATTTTTTACTGACCTTTAAGGCTACATTTGATTAATTTTATTAATAAATCATAACGCATGAGTGTGATCGTTTTTTTAGTGACCTTTTTTTTCATGGAATTTGTCGCCTGGTTTGCACATAAACACCTGATGCATGGTTGGCTTTGGAAGCTTCATGAAGATCACCACAATAAGGAAAGTGGACATCCTGTCTTTGAACGAAATGATAGTTTTTTCTTGATCTTTGCTACCCCTAGTGTCCTATGTATTGTTTTGGGCTCGGGGATGGGTATTCCCTATTTGATGCCCATTGGATTTGGTATTTCGGCTTATGGATTTTGTTACTTTTTGGTACATGATATTTTTATACATCAAAGAATCAAGCTGTTCAAAAAGTCAGATAATTGGTACCTAAAGGCAATTCGCAGGGCGCATAAAATTCATCATAAAAAAATTACCAAAGACGATTGTGAATGTTTTGGAATGCTTTTGGTCCCATTGAAATATTTCAAAGCGGAAATCAAATGATTAGTAAGCTTTATTTGTGGCTAAACCTTGGGAGCGTACTCATCCCCTTTATTTTCACCTTTCATCCCCGTCTGCGCTTCGATAAAAAATTCAAAGCTTTCTTTCCAGCGCTAATGCTGAGTGCGCTGTTATACCTCATGTGGGATGTACCGTTTACAATGATGGGTTTTTGGGGGTTTAATGCTGATTATTTAATGGAATTTAGATGGTTTCACTTGCCAATTGAAGAGGTATTATTTTTTCTGTGTATTCCTTATGCCTGTGTGTTTTCTCATTACACGATGGTGACGGTGAAGCCAGATCAGCTACTTACCATGAAAACCACTCGAATCATCAATATTATATTGATCGTATTACTGTCTATTTTATCGGTCACTTGTTTTGACAAGGCTTATACACTAGTCAATGCGCTATGTACGTTGATTATTTTATTGACAACCATGATGGTTAGGCCACAGCTATTACGAAAATTTTACCTCACTTATCTAGTTCTTCTTATTCCGTTTTTAATGGTCGATGGCATACTTACCGGGAGTTTAATTGATGCACCGATCGTTTGGTACAATGACGCGGAAAATTTGGGTATAAGAATCTTTACCATTCCAATTGAAGATGTTTTCTATGGAATGGGTTTGATTTTGTTGAATTTGCTTTTGACGGAGGTCTTTTTGACATTGAGTAAATCACCCCACCAAACTCCTTCTTACCGATAAGCTTCTAATCCTTTTTTATAGACACTTAATGCGCGCACTCTAGCTTGCTGATGATCAACCATTGGTGTTGGGTAGTCGAAACTGTTCAATTCTGGTAGCCACTTTTTGATATATTCTCCTTTGGGATCAAATTTTTCTTGTTGGGATGTAGGATTAAAAACCCTAAAATAGGGGGCTGCGTCACAACCAGTGCCGGCAGACCATTGCCAGTTGCCATTGTTAGAAGAAAGTTCAAAGTCTAATAGTTTTTGTGCGAAATACGTTTCTCCCCAACGCCAATCAATGAGCAGATGCTTACATAAAAAACTAGCCGTCACCATGCGTACTCGATTATGCATGTAACCTGTTTCATTCAGTTGACGCATACCTGCATCCACCATAGGGTAGCCAGTTTTTCCTTGGCACCATTTTTCAAATTCTGCTTCATCGTTTCGCCAGGTTATTCCGTCGTATTTTCTTTTAAAATTGGAAGTCACTACCTGTGGGAAGTGATACAAGATTTGCATAAAAAATTCTCTCCATATCAGTTCACTTAAAAAAATGGAATCTTTTGGCTTTAATTTGGCAATAAGTTGTCGGACACCTACCGTACCAAATCTAAGATGTGGGCTGAGATAGCTAGTGCCGTCACTGGAGGGAACATCTCTATTACTTGCATAATCATCAATTTCTGATAAGTCATAAGGGCGCACTTTAATTGAGGATTCTTGGAAGCCGATCTGATTTAGTGAGGGTAAAGGTTTTTTTTGTTTGCAAAATATCTTGAAATGCGGAGTTCCTACCTGCACTAAACTTGGATTGAAATGCGCTAACCATTGGTTTTTATATGGAGTAAAAACCGTATAAGGAGTGCCATCTGCTTTGAGAATGTCTTTCCCCTCAAAAATCACTTGATCTTTGGTCGTAATAAATGGTATACCGTGTTCACTCAATAATGCTTTGATGTTCTTATCGCGGTCCATGGCATAAGGTTCGTAGTCTTGGTTGGCATACACAGCTGAAATATTCAGCTGGGCAATTAAATTCAGCCAAATATCCAATGGTTCACCTATTTCGCATTGTAGGCTACTTTCATATGGTGCTAGTTGAAGATTAAGTTTCTTTAGTTGTTCATGTATGAAGTTCAACCGAGGATCCATCACTTCTAATTTTGACAAAATAGTCTGATCAAAAATAAAGAGTGGCACTACTTGATTTCCCGATTGCAAAGCGGCCATTAAACCTGCGTTGTCTTCCAGTCGCAAATCTCTACGAAACCAAAATATACTGAGTCCCATCTATTTAAAATTGAATAAGCGTGCAATCTTCATAGTATTCGTCTTGTTAATTCAAGAAGGTAGGTTGCTTCTCTTTAAAAGTTTCTGAATGTCTTTTTCTATATGCTCAGGTAAGGTAGAGGGCTTATACCTCCTGAACGGTATGCCGCTAGGACTAATTAAAAATTTGGTAAAGTTCCACTTGATACTGCCGCCCCAAAAATCGGGTAATTCCCTTTTTAGAAATTTAAAAATAGGATGGGTGTTTGGCCCATTTACCTTAATTTTTTCGGTTAACTGAAAAGTAACGCCATATTTTACTAGGCAGGTGACCTCCACACTTTCATTAGTTTCTGGCTCTTGAAACATAAATTGATTGCAAGGAAATCCCAAGATTATTAAGCCTTGATCTTGATGTTTTTGGTGAATTTTTTCTAGGGATTTTAGTTGCGGCGTTAATCCACACTTGGTTGCGGTGTTCACGATTAACACCGTTTTTCCAATCAGTTCATTAAAGTGAAAGGCTTCTCCTGCAGGTTTATTGATGCTGAGCTGATAAAATTCACTACTTGTTTTTGATCGAGGCATTTTGAAAGTTATCATTTTTAAGCGATTTTTTTAACAGGAAGACTGCTTTTTATTTTAATTTTTGTCGCCTTTATTTCATGCATTAAGTTGTAAAGACCGAAAAAAGTACGGTTTACGTAGATAAAGTGTTTGGAACCTCTATTCCCATTAAATTTTCTTAACTCGGTTTTGACAGCGAATTCCTGACCCATTTTGGAAATATTATTGAAAAATTCTTTGTTCGAAAAATCAAAATACTCCTGATGGAAGGGCTGAGTGAATAGGTTTAGTAATTCGTAAAACATTTCTTTGAAAAAAACCAATTCTTTGGGACTGTCGTCCTTGCGTAAGATTTCTAACTCGTACAACTTCTCTTCAAAAAGCTTTTTGTTTTGTAAATTTTCCTTTTCGGCTAGCACGAAATAGGGATAATAAAATTCATCTGGAACTTCTTTCATGCAACCAAAATCAAGGGCAACAAGTACTTGTTCTTTGGATACAAGGAAATTCCCGGGATGGGGGTCCGCATGGACTTTCCGGAGTATATGTATTTGATACATATAGAAATCCCATAACGCTTGACCTATTTTATTAGCGATTTCCGGATCTTTATTTTTTTTGGCAAATTGACCAATATGATCTCCTTGCATCCATTCCATAGTGATAATCCTATCGGTAGAAAGCTCAGGATAATAGGTGGGGAATTGGATGTTGTTTATATGCTTGCAAGCATTTGCAATTTCTATGCTTTGCGCTACCTCTAGAATATAGTTGGTCTCATCAATGAGTTTTTCTTCTACTTCTTTAAAGTATTTATCAGAATCTTTACCTTTTATATTAAACATGCGAATAGCGATTGGTTTTACCAAGGCTAAATCACTACTTATGCTGTCGGCTACCCCTGGATATTGAATTTTTACCGCAAGCCTTTGGCCGTTTTTTTCTGCTTTATGTACTTGTCCGATGCTGGCCGCATTTACTGAAACTGCATCAAAGGTATCATAGAGTTCATTGGGGGATTTGCCAAAATATTTCCTAAAAGTCTTATTGACCAAAGCAGGTGAGAGCGGGGGTACTGAGAATTGTGAAAGGGAGAATTTCTCTACATAGGCGGCTGGCATGATGGATTTTTCCATGCTCAACATTTGCGCTACTTTCAAGGCACTTCCTTTAAGTTTTTTTAATCCGTCATAAATATCATCGGCATTGGATTCATTCAGAATATTCTTGGCATCACTTTCATTTTTTGTAATCTTATTACCATAATATTTTAAATAGTTAACACCGACCTTAGCGCCGGTCTGTACAATTTTTGTGGCTCTTTGAATTTTGGTAATGGGAATTTTATCGATGGTTTCCATTAATTTTTACCCGTTATTTTTTCTTTAATAAAAAATTTACCTAGGTCTATTAGACTTTTCAAAGGGGTGATATCGATCAATTCAAAGCTAGTTTTTATTGACTTTTCAATAAAAATATCAGTTTTTTCGAATCCGGTACTTGAATCCCCAATCCAAAAATTCATGGTAAATAAAAGCTGTTGCCAGGAGATTTCAGTCAGTCCTTTTTGTTTGATTTCTTCTAATCTTTCTTGTTTTAGATCCATTGTAGGTATGTCTAGATCATCCACGTATTTTTTGTAGACTTCTCTTAATCCATGCAAAATCCCCAAAGCGGCAAGGTTTGGCTTCCCATTGTTTAATGCCATTAATACATAGCTCCTATTGGCTTTGAGTACCTCAAAAAAGGTATAGTAGAAGCTGAGTAATTGATTTTGAGCGTCAAAAGTTTGGTATTCTTGATTTTTGGTAAGTAAATCAAGTGTGTGATCAAAGAATGAAGTGAAAATTGTTTTTTCGATAGATTGAAATGATCCAAAATGGTCATAAAATTCCGCTTCTGAAAAATCATGATCTTTACTGAAATGATATACTGATGGTGGATGTTGATTATTTTCTAGCACATAATTCATATATGCCTTTATGATATTATTTTGTAGGTTTTTTTTCTTTGCCATTGTATTTTTATTTCTGTTCTTGTGATTTATTTTTCTTTGGAAACTCCTTATTGACCGCTAAGGTTCGATAATCAAAAATCTCTTTAAGTTTCTTTTGGATGATTAGTTTATTGGCAATAGCACCCAAAAATCCAAAAGGGGGTATATAGGTCACCGTATCGAGCATGCTGACGCCATCGTGCTCAGCAATAAGGTGATGCTGGTGGTGCCACATTTTATAAGGTCCTAGGCGTTGCTCATCAACGAAATACTTCTTTTCTTTAACATGAGTTATCTCGGTCATCCAATCCATTTTGATGCCCATTAAAGGGCTTACTTTATAGGTAATAATCATTCCCGAATACATTTTAGCATCTGCGCCTTCAGAGGTAATCTCAAATCCCATATGGGCTGGCGTGATTTTCTTGAGATTAGCAGGTGACGAAATGAAGTCCCAAACCTCGTCTATTGAGGCTGCTACGTGTTGTTTGGTTCTGAATTGATAAACGGCCATTTGAGTGGATTATAAGTACAACGCTATTTTGAGTATTTTTTAAATTTTTCTAAAAATTTGTTAGCTTGCTTTTACTAAATAAATTAGAGGTAATCCATTAATTAACATTATTGCTGCGTTTTTTGTTCAATTAATGTGAGAATATAATCATCGATAATTATTTGATCGGACTGAACTGAATTTTATCAAATTGTGTTTCTTCTATGGTTACCAATTAAATACAGATAAAAACTATTATGAGTACTTATTCGATGGCACAGGTTGAGGTATTGACGGGCATAAAAGCGCATACTTTGAGAGTATGGGAAAAGCGCTTTAATCTGTTGGAACCCCTCAGGACCGCTACAAATATTAGATTTTATTCAGACGAGCAATTAATCAAGTTAGTGAATGTAGGGATATTGCTTCGTAATGGGCATAAAATTTCGTGGGTTGATAAAATGTCAATGAGTGAAATCGAGAACCGAGTAAAAAAGATCCTTCATGAGCCGACAGATAACAATGAAGACGTACAAGGATTGACATTGGCCATGATCGATCTGAATGAAGCTGATTTTGATACAATATTGAAGGTTCATCTGCTCAGAAAAGGATTGTTGTTTACCATTATAGACTTAATTTATCCATTTTTGCATCATGTTGGAATACTTTGGAATATGCGAAAGGCGCTTCCTGCTCAGGAACATTTTATCTCCAATCTGATTCGCAAAAAAATAATTTCATCGATAGATGCGATGCCAAGTCCGGCTAAAAACGCTCCTAGGATATTGATGTACTTAATGGAGGGTGAGCATCATGAAATTGGGCTACTAGTTGCCCATTTCATTGCTGCTGATTTGGGCTATAAGGTGTATTACTTAGGACAAAATGTACCATCTGAGAACATTTTGGAGGTAATGGAGATTAGTAAAGCTGATTTAGTGATGACAATGTTCTTAACCCCAAAGCAGACTAAAGTATTGAAGAATATTGAGAAAGTAATAAAAAACATAAACAAACCCTTACTAATCTCATGTAATCTTGAAAATTTTAATTTTTTCAATGAATATGATAATGTCAATTACGTTAAGGATCCTCAAGATTTTATTTCTTTTTTGACAGATTTTAAGACACGTTTAGAAGCATAAAGTTTGTCTTTACGGTTGAATAGAGAACTCATTTAACCTTTCAGCTTGATTTATTTAATTCCTAGAGGGTAGTGCAAAAGCGACATAATAATCCCCAGAAGGAGTGCCCATTTTGCCACCGCCACAGGCAATGACCACGTATTGCTTTCCTTTCCTTTGGTAAGTAATGGGTGTTGCATAACCCCCAGCAGGAAGGGTAGTCTCATATAATAATAGGCCATTAACTTTATCAAATACTCTGAATTTCTGATCTTTCGTAGCACCAATAAATATCAAACCTCCTTTGGTGATCACGGGACCGCCGTAGTTTTCTGTACCAGTAATGGCTATACCCTGTGCACTAAGCACTGAAAATTCACCCAAAGGTATTTGCCAAGCAATGGTGCCACTATTTAAATTAATGGCACTTAAAGTGCCCCAAGGGGGCTTTATGGCAGGATATCCCTTTTTATCGAGAAACCGCCCGAAGCTATTGAGGGTATAAGGGAGCAAATTTGGATCTTCATTTTCGATCAAATCAAGCGAAATTCCGACTGTTTCATCTTCCAAAAGATAAGCGCAAATTGCTTTGATGGCGCTGTCACTTAACTGAGGCAAAGCCATCATAGATCCTTTGCCATTTTTTATCGTTTTCTCAATTTCTTTAAATGTTAATCGATTTTTGAGATCAGTTAATGCTGGAATGACATCTTGTCCTTTTAGATCTGATCCGTGGCACCTGGCGCATTGTTGCTCAAACATAGCCTGGCCAACTTTTATTAATCCACTACCACTTATCTCTTCAATTTTTTGTGCACGGAACATCCATGGCATTTCGTTGGCATTGACATATAGCCAGCCTGTTTCAGGATCAAATCCAGCACCACCCCATTCGGCACCACCGTCAAATCCTGGGAAAAGAATATTTCCTTGGGTACTTGGCGGAATAAAAGTCCCTGACTTTAGTGATTTCCATTGGTCTAAAAGGCTGAGATTACGGTGTTTAGTATCTTTGACGAAGTCCTGAATATGCGCCTGCCCGTCTGAAAAAAGGTCACTTACTAGGTCTTCGGTAAAGTGTTGCCTCGCAAAAGGAGGGATGTGGGTCGGTAGGGGTTGTGTGGCCCATGCTTCTTCACCCACTAAGTCAGAGGCAGGATAGGGGGTTTCTTCAATAGGAAAAATAGGTTCACCGGTTTTACGATCAAAAACAAAAACATGTCCTGATTTGGTGACTTGTGCGACGGCCTTAACTTCTTGACCATTTTTGGTGATGGTAACCAAGTTGGGTGGAGCGGGTAAGTCCCTGTCCCAAAGGTCATGGTGAACAAACTGATAATGCCAAATACGAGCACCTGTTTTGGCATTCAATGCCAATAGACTGTTGGCAAATAAATTTTGACCTTTTCGATTTCCACCATAAAAATCATACGACGCCGATCCAGTAGGGACATATACAATACCCGTCTCATGATCAAGGGCCATACCAGACCAGGAATTGGCACCGCCGATATATTCATGAGCACTTGCGGGCCAAGTGTCATAACCATATTCTCCAGGTTCTGGAATGGTATGAAATATCCATAGCATTTCACCTGAAAAAAGATCATATGCTCTGACATGGCCTGGAGAGGCCCCTGGACCTTCACTTACCCGTGTCCCCTGAATCAAAATATTTTCGTAGACAACTCCGGGTGTATTGGCGATGGCCGATTGCTTTTCGGTCTCTCGACCCAATCCCTTTCTTAAATCTATACGCCCTTTCTCGCCAAATGAGATCTCTAAATTGCCACTCAAGGCGTCCACAGCATAAATATATTTGCCCGAGGTATAGATAATGCGACCATCCTGTCGATCATTCCAATAGATTACACCCCTATTGACACCTGTTCCCGAATCAGGGTCATCAGGTACGAATTTCCATATTTCTTGACCTGTGGCCGCATCGATGGCAAATAGGTGGAGTACAGGATTGGTTCCATATAAAATATCATTGACAACGATTGGACTGCACTGAATTTGCGAATGATTGTCTGCGCTGGCATTTCCTGAAGCATACTGCCATGCGATGGAAAGGTTCTTGACATTTGTTTGATTTATTTGTGACAGACTGGAATAATGGCTCCGGGCATCGTCACCCAAATAGCTTGACCATGAGCCCTCATCTAGGCGCGTTTCCACATTTGTCGGTTGACACGAGGACAAGAAGCAGCTTAAACAAATGATAATTAATCTGTAGCGCATTTCAACGGATAGTTCTAATTGAAGTTAACCGTTAAAACCAAAAACTAAAAATATTGATCTATTATTTTCGGGATCAAATGGGTCGGACTACCAGACTTGTGCAGCGCTATCGATTCAATGTTTGTCTTTAAAAAGAGAAGGCAATCAAGGAAGTAATACTTTTCTGATGCCCACAAATACAAAAATTAACGTTGTGTAAACGATAAAAAGTGGAATAATGAATTCTTTAAAACCAAGAACCAAAAACACACTTATGAGCAGGAGTTGAAAACCCAATCCCATAGTAGATATAAGGGTCATGAACCAATTAGGAAAGGCTGCTCCCGTTGTAGCATTGCGGTCAAGTTTAAAGATCAATTTATCAAATCCACTGTAAAGAGCTTTGTAGATATGAAAAAGTATTTTAACGTTTTTTTGTTGTTCACCCTCAAAGGCCCTAGGTTCCTTATGTTCAAAAATGCGACTGGTGGTATCTCCATCTAGTTTGTTGCGGAGAATGACATAATAATAGTTATAAAGAGTCCCTTGAAGTTGTATACCGATAAAGGCTGCAAAGGCACTAAAAAGACTAGATTTTGAAATGGTATAGACAGCTATAAGGATCAAGAAATTTAGGATAATATCGGCGATCGAGTCAAAATACCTACCGACATAAGAAGGTGTATTGCTCACTCGTGCCAATTCGCCATCGGCAGCATCAAGAACGGATTTGAGCAGCAGGAAAAATGAAGCAAAAATATAAAATTCATTAAGGATGCAGAAAACAGCTATGAGACCTGAAAGAAGGAATCCCCAAGTCACATGAATTGGCGTGAACTTACTTTCTTTTAATTGTGCTGCTATGACTCTGGCAAGAGGCCGTCCATAGTCAGAAAGATCAACAAATCTATGCGATTCTGGTAATTTTGACATAAATAAATAGTTCCAGGAATTTCACGATTACCTTAGATAATATGGTTTATTGATAGAAAAAATACTTCTTTTATTGAAGAGATTCAGTACTTTTATTTGACTTCCTATTGATTTAACGTAGGGTAATAATAGGACTATTCTTTGTTAATCCTTTTTAACTTAAAATAGTTCCCTAGAGCTTATTCGTGACGTGGGAGATGATTTCGACAAGATGTTGTAAGGAATCAAAAATGTAGTATTTTCCTTGAAAATTATGACGGTCATAGGATTCTCCGCTACTAAGCGCTGACAAGGTAAAATCTATCTGATTTCCGGGTTTAAAAGCTTCAAATACCTCTGATGAGCTATAAAAGGTTGCACCAAAAGCCTTTAATCCAGAAGATTCTCTGACAAGACCTAATTCAATCAGCATTCCGCCAATAAAATCCAATTCTTTCAGTAAGTCTGTCCGTTGTTGTTTATGGGCTTGCAAATAAGTGCGTGCCAATAATTGATACATATCAGAATAGTCTTTCTGCGCCAAAAAGGGGATATGTCCCATGATGTCATGCCAAATATCGGGTTCGTCACAATAATCCAATTCTTCAGGGCGTCGAACAAAGTTGGTCATAGGCATTTCGTATCGTGCAATCATACCATACCAATCTTCTTGCTCAAGAATGATAGGGCTTGAGGTCTGGATAAATGTATAGCCGGTATAGGGCTTGATGGCCGCAGTTAACATTTCCGCCAAGGGCCTCTTGCTTTGATCCATCCCTAATTTCGAGAAACCAGAGATCCAGCTCGTTGCTATTGCATTTAGCGATTGAAGGTTTTGAAAATGGGTTTCAAACAATTTTTTCCAATTTTGATCATCATGGATGGGATCAAATGTTCTCATAGCTTTGGGCTCTTGGGATTAGTGAATGGGCAACAATGATAAACAAAAGCGTGATCCCTTTATCCAAACATTGGACTTACTTTTAGTTAGAATGGGTGGAGGGCTTAAAAAGCATTAAAAACAATTCTAAGGTTAATAATAATATTGCGTGATTCAACTCACTTGTCAGATAGCCCGTGGGATTAACGTCATTTAAAACGAATGAAAAAATAAATCCTAATATTATTTACGGCCAAATGAGGGTAGGTTTTCGATGCGCGCGTAAGGAAAGCTCCTTAATTTGGTGAGCGCATAATAACTATTTAGTCCTGATATGCCGACGCTGTCTGTATGGTCAAGATTGATATAACCTTCCTCGGTCATGGCGGAATCAGGTATGATAAGATGTTCAATTCGGCCTACGACTAGCAGGGTATTGGTCGCTTTTATTGGTATACTTTCTTCAAGTATGAGTCCTATTTTTAACATACTTTCTTTTACAAAGGGAGCCTTAAAGTCTTCAAGGTATTCTTCGGTTAATCCACAGCGTATAAATTCAGAATCTTCCTTTGCAAACTTGGCCGAGGTCCAATGCGCTTTGTCTATAAAGGAGGAATGTATGTGATTGATGGTGAATTGACCATTTCCACAAATATTTTCATAAGTATGTCGTCTGATTTGTTCATCTGGACGAAGTACAAATCCCATAAATGCTGGATTACTGCCCAAATGAACAACAGAACTAATGATGGCTAAATTCGTTTGATTGAACCCATCCGTAGTTCCAATTAAATTTCCGGGCTTAATTCCAGAAACTGAATTGATAATATTAAGTCGTTTTATATTGGGGATATGTTCGATGGCTTCTTTTGATAGGTACATAATTAGCGTGGTCTAACGTGTGTTTTTAAAATTCGTTTTCCTTCTTCTTTGACAGTCAGGTTTTTACGATGACCCCATATTTTTTCTCGGGCTATTTTACCGCTTTCGACCAAATCGACGATAGGCATGGGATAATCTTGCCCCAAATTGAACCGATAGCAAGATTGGTCAAAGGCATTCATTTTCCAAGGCTCATTAATAAATGGGATTGGGATGTTCTTCAATTCGGGCACCCATTTTTTGATGAAATGACCCACTGGGTCATGCTCAATGGATTGCTTAATGGGGTTATAAATTCGAACTAAATTAATCCCAGTGGTGCCTGCTTGCATTTGAAATTGTGGATAGTGAATCCCTGGCTCATAATCTAGAAATAACTGAGATAAATGGTAAACACCTGATCGCCAATCTTGGTCGAGATGATGACAGAGAAATGAAACTACCATGGCCCGCATGCGAAAATTTATCCAGCCGGTCGCTTGAAGACATCTCATACAGGCATCGACGAGCGGATAACCAGTATGACCTGTATTCCAGGCGTGAATGAAATGATTGTTTTTTTCTCTTTTTAAAGATTCAAATCCGCTATTGACACATCGGGTCTCATAGCCGCAATCGACTTCAAATTTTTGTATGAAGTGACAATGCCATTTTAAACGGGTCAATATCCCGCCAAAGGCACGCTTATTTGCTTCGAACTGTTCATGATTGCTGACGTGGTAGATGGCCTGTTTTACACTTATATTGCCCCAAGCGAGGTAGGGGGAGATTCTTCCACAGGATTTCCTGCTTTCTTGAGGCTTAGAAATCATTTTATGGTATTTCTTTCCCCTATCATTGGTGAAAGAGTTTAAATACCGCCAAGCGTAAGTTTCCCCGGGCACTTGGAATGTCGCTGGGACCTGATGGAGGGATTCTTTAAAGGATTGACTGAGTGGATATGGATTTGGTGAAATAGGAGGTAGTTGATTTTTTGAAAATGAATTATCGATGGGTGATATCGAGATGTAGTTTAACCATAATTGATCCCAGTTTTTGCGATGGGTAATGCCTCTAACTACGCCGTCTTTTTGAAATTGTTGCCAATTTACCTGATGGTCATCCAGTATTTTAGCAATACTTTTATCTCTATCCCATGAAAGATTGATTCCAGATTCTTGGTAGGAGAATACCGATTTTAGATTGACTTTGGTGAGAATGAATTTAAAAAATTCAATGGCCTCAATATGGAAAATTTGTGCGGATCGATTGTATTTTTTCAATCGATCATTGAAATCCACCAAGGAGTGATAGATGAATTGTTGATGCCTTAAAGAAGTGTCAGGGTAATGAATCAAAGAAGGTTCAAATAAATAAACAATGAGATAAGGAATGCCAGCTTTCTCAGCAGCGTCCAATCCCGCATGGTCGGCCATGCGAATATCTCTTTTGAGCCAAACAAGATTGATGGGCAGATTGTCTTTCATGACAACTGCTTTTTGCATTTTTTCCAAAAGGCAAAAAAGGAAGGAAAATACCCTTCTACCTCAAACATCCAATCTCTAGGCTCTTTCAAACCCACATAATGGTCGTTTATGGGGTGTTCTTTGTAAATGATATCGACGAGGTCATAACTCTTTTTTAAGGTATCAAATTCTCCGACATAAATTTGTAGCGCTTCAATGTTTTTTCCCAATGCAAGTATGAAATCAATGCTCTTGGGTGCCACGGGATAAAGCTCAAATATACTTGGCTCCAGTAAAAGGATCCGATTATGATTGGCATCACTTCTCCATAGGGGATCCAAGTTATAATAATTATAAATGAGGGTTGATAGATTTGGGTTTATACGCAGGGAGGAAGTCTTAGGTAGTTGGGTGTTTAGATTTGGGTGTTGGGTTTCAAATAAGTGCGCTGGACATGAGCGATTTACCAAATCTGGATAGTCCAAATCCAAGAATGTGTGACGTTGATTGGAGTAAAAATATATATTGATATTTTGCTGATTGGCATAATATTTTTTCGAAGCGTTGGTGCCTGCTACCCATTGCCAACTAAGCGCATTACTGGCCCAATCGCCGTCCAATAAGTGATAATACATCCATTGGGCAGGTCGTAACCAATGACTTTTACCCAAATTGCAAACAATGGCAGCGGTGTACATGCGAAGGTGGTTGTGCATATAGCCAGCCGAAAATAGTTGTTCAAGACCTGTGTCTATGACTTCGATACCTGTTGAACCGTTTAATATAGCTTTGGGTATTTGGTTATGGGCAACATCTTCTTGAGCATGTCTTATATCCCAATTGATCGTTGCTTTTTTATGTTTCCAAACTTGCTGCCAATAGTCTCTCCAAGCCAATTCTTGCAAAAAACTTTCTATTTCTTTTGGTGCATAGTGTGCCTTTAAAATAAATTCAAAAACTATTTTGGTTGAAATAACTCCCCTTGAGATATAGGGCGATAAATAGGTCAATGCACCATCTGAATAGTTTCGTGTAGTGCCATATTTTATAGGGTCTATCGCCTCGAGACGTTCATAAATACTGCTCAGTTTAGTGGGAAAAGAGATCATTGAGTTATATCCCTTTAACGTTTGGAAATCTTATTGTGGGTGATGGCACGTTGGCGGTTACACTTGAACCTTTCTATTTCAGGATTTCTTTTCTTGACGTGTTTTTGACTTATGCCACTATGTACCCTAGTCCTCCATAACTTGAAACTAGCTCGTTTCAGTTGGCTACGCATCAAAGTGATGACCTCTTGCTCGGAGAGCAAAAATTGAAATGTTATGGCTTCAAAAGGCGTTCGGTCCTCCCAGGCCATTTCAATAATTCGATTTTCTTCATCTGGTGAAAAGGATCTGATCACTGCTGGGCTTCAGTTTTTTTTATTTGATTCAATAGCTCCTCTGCGGCGGCATATTTTGCATCACTTTGGGTTCGGTTGGATTTGGATAGACTGAATGCTTCCTGCAGCAATTGTTCATGTTGCTTGTACATTTTGTCTATTGGTGAAGTTCTTCTAAAAAAATTAAACATAAATGAGGGCTAACTTTTGGGATTATTACATTAAGAACACTTCAAAGCTGACTAATGTTCCCTAGATAAAAAAGATTGTACAAGTAATTAAATCTTAAAAGTGGATGCGCAATGGATCTAATAAATGAGAATATTCTTCCTATCAACTTCCATGATCTTTTCAATCGGGTTGACTGATGTATTTTGTAAAAGAGGGTGTTTCGCCAACAAATTTTATTTCAAAAAAAAGAGACAAAAGGATAGCTCACGATCATACCTAGAGTACAGTTCAATATTTATCACTGAAGCCAGACGCATTGTTGGCTTCCATTGATTCACTTCATCAGCCATTGGTTCGTAACTATTAAGAACCAGTCATTTGCCATTTGGTGAGTGAGATAGGAATACTGCCAATTGCATTTAATTCATCAAAAAAGTCACGTAATTCAAAGGGTTTATTTTGACTTTCTTTCATTTTGGCATAGTCAGCCATTGCTTCTTCTAGGAGGTATTTACCCGTAATATAGCTGGTACCATAACCCGGTTGTCTCAAGTAGAGGTGTTGCTCAAAAAGCAACAGTTCCTTTTCGGTTTTCATCCATCCTCGCGGGGTATACTCAGAATGAATGCCTCCTGCTTCTTCCATGGTCATCTCATTCGCATGTGCGTATAGCGAGCCTAAACCGCGCGCGGCTCTTTGGGCAATCATGATATAAACGATTTCACGGACCCTAGGTTCATCGTCGTATAATCCAGCCTGCATGAAAATTTCCTCAACGGCAGTGGCTGTCCCTTCATTGCGAGAGTCAAAAATATTATACAGCAACGGTCCTTTTCTAATGGGACTTTTATGGGGGGCATGATCCATTATGGCCAATTCAAACCAATGATAAAAATGGGAATAGAGCGGACGAGGATCATGATGGGCGGTAATCAAAAAGAAATTTCGTTTTTCAATAGGTGTATAAATACCCAAATGTTCTCTAAGGGCGGGTTCGAAATCTTCGCGAATGGTCAAAATGTCATTGTCCTTTAAGAAGGTCATTAAACTTTGTACAGATCGTTCGGAACGTTCCTGAAAGGCTTTGGGTGACGTTGCTGCCGCTAATTGGGGAAGTGCGCGATTTCGGTGTTCTTCCAAGGCAAGAGAGGACCATGCTCGAGTCAACTCACGTTTCAAAAGCATCTCTTCATCTTCCCAGGTGAGGGGCACCAAATGTACGTTTTGTTGATACCAAGTATAATTTTCCTTTCCGATTCCTGAGGGTCCCGTTTTATTTGGCGCTTGATCTTTGAGCCAATTTACCAATGATTGCGTGGAGGTGATGGCAGTGTTGATCAAATTAAGAAGTTCAGCATCAGTTGCAACCCCACTTAGTTCCTCAATACTAGCCAATTCCTCAATCTGAAATTCAAGCTCTCGAATACCTCCAATCCATAGATTTTTAGCATTTCCGGTAAGATTCTTTTGTGCTTGTGCGTTAATGGAAGGAATTACTGTTAAGGATTCCATGAAGGAGATTCTATCAGACGCAGTCAAGGGAAAATCATAGACCCACAGTTCTAGCGTTTTGTGTTGGGTAGGACCTTCATGAGCGGGAACATCACTTCGCTCCATAAAGAGACTTTTATAAAATGCCGGATCACGTTGCCAAGGTTTTAAAATTCGATGATTGAAATCATACCCATTCATTTCAGCCCAAACAACCATCCAATCTACTTTTTGAGCAACGGGCCAACCAGTGGTATCGATGAGGTTCAATTGTTCTTTGAAGTTCAAAAAATCAGGCCATCTTTTGTCAAATGTTTCCGTCGTATAATCTGGGGCATTGTTCAATAAGGGTGGATTCTCAAAAGTTCTCCACTCTTCAAAAAGAGCCGTTAGGTGTTCGTAATCTTTATGAAAAACCATATCTGGGTCCTTCGGTTGGCAACCAATGAGCCATAGGATCAAGACTAAATAGATATGAGCGCGCGATCTTTTCATCAGCATATTAAATTAAAACTTTAAGTTAGTCAATGCCATCGAATTTTCTCTATCAAAGAAATGAATAATAGCCGCAGTTAATTCATCTAAACAGTTAAGAGATGCTGATTGATGGGTAGCTCCCGTATTCTTTTGCCACTAACGTTGAAGATAGCATTGGTCACAGCAGGGGCAATGACAGGGGTACTCGGTTCGCCGGCGCCACCAATTTTTTCAAGGCTATTGATGATGAAAGTTTCAATCTTAGGGGTTTCTTGAATTCTCAGCATCGGATAGTCATTAAAATTACGCTGCTGTACGGCACCCTCTTTGATACTAATTTCGCCATATAGGGCGGCGGTCAAGCCATAAATGATGCCACTTTCCATTTGTGCAATGAAGGCGTCTTTGTGCATGGCAAATCCGGCATCAGCTACGCATACCACCCGATGAATGATCAACTTGCCCTCTATGATTGCTACTTCAGCTACTTGGGCCACAATGGTTCCGAAGGATTTGTGAATGGCAATGCCACGACCCCAATGATGTGGAAGAGGCGCGCGCCAGTTGGCTTTTTTTGCGACCAGATCCAATACTTTGAGAAACCTAGGTTGGTGTTTAAGTAATTTCCGACGATACTGATAAGGATCCTGCTGTTGTTGATTTGCCAATTCATCTATAAAGGATTCTATGAAAAACCCATGCATAGAGTGATCCACACTGCGCCAATTGCCCCATGGGACATGTAGGTCTGTTTCGGTATACTGTATGAGTTGATTTGGAATTGAATATGGTATATGCGCAGCTTCGGGAGGATGGTGCTTGAACAAAAATTGATTTGTCCAAGAAATTGGGGGGCCTTCCTTACTCAGGACGGCGTTGAACCTACTGATGTTGGCTTCTCGGTAAAAATCATGCTGTATATCTTCTTCCCTTGACCAGATCAGTTTGACGGGAGCGGATATTTCTTTAGCGATTAAGGCGGCCTGCAGGGCTACATCCGTTTCAGACCTTCTTCCAAATCCTCCTCCAAGAAATTGATTATAAACGAACACCTTGTCAGGGGCTAATTCCAATAATTCGGCGATGGCGGCTCGAACCCCCAAAGGATTTTGAGACCCTATCCAAATTTCACAAATACCATCATGCAGCCAAACGGTACAATTCATAGGCTCCATGGTGGCATGTGCTAAAAAGGGGACCTGATAGTTGGCGGTATAGCTAGATGATGTCAAGACATCATACTCTTGGTTGACTAATTCAAGATCAGTAGTGAAATTATCGGATTTTATCGCTTTGTCTAGGGCGTCATTTAATTGGTTAAATATGTCCTTCTGATCAATAGTATCCTGGTCGTTTCTTGTAAATTCAATAATCAACTTATCTAGGGCTTGTTTGGCTTGCCAGTAGCCCTCTGCTACTAGGGCGACGGCATTGTCCAACTTTATTACTTGATGAAAACCACTAAGTTGCTCGATGGCTGTATCGTCGACGGAAATGAGTTTACCACCGAAGACAGGGGCGTTTTTAAGGGTAGCGTATTTCATATTGGGAAGGACCACATCAATCCCAAAGCGGGCCTTTCCAGTTACCTTTGGAGGCAAGTCTTTACGCATCGGTGAGGAGCCCATTAAGCGGTATTCAGCTATCGTTTTTAAAGTAAGACTTGAGGGCGCGTCAAGTAGGGAGGCTTCTTTGGAAAATGTGGAAAAAGGTGCTTTTCGATTAGATTTTTCATGATGAATAAAACTATTGACGGCATAGAGTTCAGATTTAGGAACCTGCCATTTTTGCGCCGCAGCGGTGAGCAATAGATGCTTGGTGCTGGCTCCAGCCCAGCGCATACCTAGTTCTCCTGTGAATCTCACTGAAGCGCTGCCACCGGTCACCTGAAAACTCATGAATTTACCGATTTTCAAAAAAGCCCCATCTACCGTCTTTACTAGAAAATTGGGAAAATCAACATCCCCAGCCACAAAACCTTTCAGCATCATGTGATTGGCGTATTCCTGGTGAGCGGGGGCTTCTTGGATGTTTACTTTTCCCCAATCCGCATCAAGTTCATCGGCCAACATCATGGCAAGGGTCGTATGAATTCCCTGCCCCATTTCCGCGTGCGGAACGATGACGGTCACAGAGTTGTCAGGGGAGATTTTTATCCAGACGTTAAAAACGTGTTCTTCTGGATCGGAGATTAAACTAGCTACTTTTTTGGCGCGGTTTCCAGGTCGAATAGAGATCCCGATTACAAGTGCACCGCTGGTCAATAGGCCAGTTCCGATAAAGGCTCTTCTGGTGATTTTACCCATTTTCTTGCTTTTTTGAATCCATTTTCATGACAACTGCCGCTTTTTTAATTCCGGCCCGAATCCGATTGTAGGTGCCACACCTACAAATATTGCCTTGCATGGCGGTATTGATATCGTCATCGGTTGGGTTTTGATTAGCATTCAATAAGGCTACCGCAGACATGATTTGTCCAGATTGGCAATAACCGCATTGCGGGATTTGCTCGTCAAGCCAAGCTTGCTGCACCGGGTGCAATAAGCCATCCACTGATTCAATGCCTTCTATGGTTGTGATTTTTTTGTCTATTGCGGCAGAAAGGGGCATCACGCAGGACCTGATAGGCTGTCCATCAAGGTGCACGGTACAGGCGCCACAAAGGGAGATCCCACAGCCAAATTTGGTACCTGTAAGGCCTATTTGTTCTCTGAGGACCCACAATATGGGCGTAGAAGGAGCTATTTCAATGGAATACATCTTATTATTAATGTTGAGTGCTATCATATCTAACATATTATGAATTTTTTTCAATATTTGAAGACTATATTTTTGAATTTCCACTTTTATGGGTGACTCGCTGGCAAACTAAGTTTCGCATGACTGATATTTTAAGATAAATAAAACTTTTTTGGATTTTTACTGGTTGATTTATTTTAATGCCTGTGCTATGTCTTTGATGATGTCTTTGATGTGTTCTAAACCTACTGAAACACGCACAATACCATCATTAATGCCGGTTTCCAATCGTTCTTTTTCTGAAAGTTTACTATGTGTAGAACTTGCAGGGTGTGTAACGATCGTTCGGGTGTCACCCAAGTTTGCCGAAATCGAACAGAGATTTAGGTTGTTTAAAAATTGCTTACCCGCTTCTAGTCCACCTTTTATTTCAAATGCAATAATGTTGCCCCCTAAATGCATTTGTTTTTTGGCAATTTTATATTGTGGATGAGATTTCAAGAAGGGGTATTTTACGCGTTCAATTTTTTTATGTGGTTCAAGGTATTTGGCTACCGCCAGTGCATTTTGACAATGTCGATCTACTCTCACGGCTAGTGTTTCTAAACTCTTGGAAAGTATCCAGGCATTAAATGGGGACATGGCAGGCCCCGTGTTTCTGGAAAACAAATAGATTTCGTGGATTAAATCCGATTTGCCCACGGTAATACCCCCTAGCACTCGACCTTGACCGTCAATTAATTTGGTAGCAGAATGGATAACGAGGTCTGCCCCAAATTGAATAGGTTTTTGTAGATAAGGCGTCGCAAAGCAATTATCTATGATTAAGATCAAACAATGCTTTTTGGCAATTTTACTGAGTAAGGTTAAATCTAAAATATCCACGCCTGGGTTTGTAGGGCTTTCGGCATAGAGAATTTTGGTATTGGGCTGAATGAGCTGCTCAATATCTTTAACTTGATCGATCTTGAAATAAGTGGTTTGAATGTTCCATTTTGGAAAGTATTTGGTGAATAATGCATGCGTCGAACCAAATACCGCATTGCAAGATAAGATGTGGTCACCGGCATTTAACAGGGCGGCAAATGTGGAATAGATTGCAGCCATGCCAGTGGCAAATGCATATCCTGCTTCCGCCCCCTCCAAGGCCACCATTTTATCAACCAATTCCAAAGTATTGGGATTTGAAAAACGACTGTAAATATTGCGTTCCTTTTCTTCTGCAAATGACATGCGCATGTCTTCAGCATCCTCAAAAACAAAACTTGAGGTCAGGAAAAGGGGCGTAGAGTGCTCGAGGAATTGCGAGCGTTCGGTTTGAATTCTGATGGCTTCTGTTTCGAAATTTTTGTCCATAATGTGTAATGTGTAATGTGTAATTTAATGAGCCTCTTTAAGAGAAAAGGTTTTGGTGCCAATTTTTGTAAATTTTTATTTTATTGGACAAGGGATTAAAGGGCAATAAAATCGGCTATTGATCCGCTTGTTTGAACCCAAAGTTAATTAAGAAAAAGCTCGTCTATAAAAATCCAAGCGGGGGTATTTTTGCCTGGATGCCAATCAGGTAATTTTTTTAAATTGGATAGGGTAAACTTATAAAAGTTATAAGAATCCTCGCCAGGAATCGGACAGCTAAAGGATTTGTTTTCTCGATTGAGTTCATCTTTTTTTAATGAGGGGAATTTAATTTCATTGAGGTCCTTAAATCGGGCACCATCAAGACTGCCGGATAATTGTATTGAAGCAATTGGAAAAATATAAGACGCGTTATCAATCAAGGTATTAAAGCGCGCCTCTTTGAGTTTTTGACTTTCATTAAATCCTATGACAAACACCATATTTTCCTCTCGATAGGCCACCCATTTGCCATTTGAAAAGTTTTGGTCACCCAATTGATAGTCGATCAACGTCTGAGTCCCAATTCCTGGATATTTTGTATCAGGTTGAGTGATAAAATAAATGGTATCAGGATGTATTTCAGAGCGATAAAAAGTTTTTTGTACGACATCACTACTGATCCATCCGGATTTAAATGCTTTGGCTTTTAAGGTAGTATTTTCAGTGATTCTTAAAGGCTGTTTAAACTCAGGACTTGACAAACTATCAGGATTTGTTCCGTCAGTTGTATAGCGTATGAGGGTGCCTTGTAAAAAATGCTTGAGATTGACATCAAGATGATTTGCGATAATGGATGAATCTTGTTCAATGATCGGGTTGGTAAGTTTGATCAATTCGTTTTCTAAATTATCTCCCACAGTAAAATTAATTTGCGGATAGGCGTTGACGATCTTATCGATTTGTGGGGCATTTAGGCTTGCTGACCATAAATGAACCTCCATAAAAGGTGCATTTTCAAAAAAGGCAGGCCAAGTTTTTTCGTTGTACGCTAAACCGCAAATGGAAATAGACTTGAGTTGGGTTAATTTCTTGAGTGGTACCAATTGATCGGCGCTTAGCTGGGTGAAGTTTAAGTTCAGTTTTTGTAACTGGCTGCATTGTGCAATGAAGGCAATATCTTCTTCTTGTAAAGGCATGTTTTGCATGTTCAAGCTGACTATTTGAGACTGAATTGGCGCCAGGCGCTTTAAATTTTCATGTGCATAAAAATTTCTTTGATAAAAACTCACTTCAATGTCACGGCTACCTGTATATGAATAATTGACCGTGCAATAATTTGAATTGTATGCTTTTAAGTCGGGAAAAGTTTGCGGTGGACCATCCGAATAAGGTATGCTGGGCATCCAATGATCGGCCAACAAAAATAGGCTATCGGATTGGGCCAGTTCATTCATTTGAACTTCCAAAATACCCCCTGCGAGTATCCAATAACTCAACAAACTCAGTTCCTCTTTGGTCAATTGCAATTTGCCTTCTGGGGGCATGTGCTTTTCGTCTGCGAAGGGTAAGAATAGCCGCTCCAATAAAAGGGCCTTTTTGTTATTTTGACCAATCAAAATAGAGCCATGCTCTCCTCCTTTGAGGATATGATCGGGCGAATTAAGTAATAAGTTTCCCTTTTTTTTTTCTGGACCGTGGCAGCTGAGACATTTTTGTTGTAAGAGGGGGCCGATGGCCCTTTCATAGAGGGTTGCAGTACTGTCCATATTTACCGTGATCTCCTTTGTAATTTCTTCGTCAGGCCAGCTCAGCACCTGGGTGCCATGGGTCAATTGCGCGCCTTTGTGGGTAAAAAAAATAAGTACCCCTGCAAAGACGAAGCCCACGAGGGCCCGCAATGAGAAATGGGTGTTAAAAGAGTCATTGTGTTCATGGAGTACCATCAATCCCCAACTCAGCCAGGCAATGGCCACCCCCCCCCACTGATGCCAAAAAATCAACTCCTCATCGTAGCTTCCTTGTTTGGATAAAAAGATGCCAAAAATAGCCACAATGGTGGCCAGTAATGAATGAATAATCAATAGAGAGGAGAAGATGGGACTCGTTTTTTTGTTGTCTTTTGTATAGATATAATAGCCTGCGATCCCCAAGCCCAATACAATAGGGAAATGCAAGAGCATGGGGTGCATTTTACCCAACCATTGAAAATAAATACCAAAATTGATTTCTTGATGATAATAAGCGATGATGCCTAGAAATGGATTTAAAATCCACAAGGCATTTTTACAAAGTGATATCCATTTGGGTACCGACATTGTTAAGCAATTAAGTCATTGATGATGTTACCAGACACATCTGTCAATCGGTATCGACGCCCTAG
Source organism: Flammeovirgaceae bacterium (assembly GCA_013204595.1). Taxonomy (GTDB): domain Bacteria; phylum Bacteroidota; class Bacteroidia; order Cytophagales; family Cyclobacteriaceae; genus UBA4465. The sequence goes on along the minus strand of JABMNK010000054.1, from coordinate 57,196 downwards.
ATGCTTGTAGGTAAATGCTTCATGATCGATGCCCATCAAATGCATGATGGTCGCATGAAAGTCATGCACATGTACGGGCAACGAATTGATATTGTATCCAAATTCGTCCGTTTCACCATGCACCCCTTGTTTTACCCCACCGCCTGCCATCCAGATGGTAAAGCATCTAGGATGATGGTCTCTGCCATAATTGTCCTTGGTAAGGGGACCCTGGCAATAATTGGTTCTTCCAAATTCCCCGCCCCAAATCACCAAAGTCTCATCCAATAGACCTCTTTGTTTTAAATCTTTTACCAATGCGGCAGAGGGCTGATCCACATCCTTACATTGTCCGATGAGCTCATTGGGTAAATTACCATGACCATCCCATCCTTGATGATACAATTGTACAAATCTGACGCCATTTTCAGAAAGCTTGCGTGCCAGTAAACAATTGGCAGCATAAGTACCCGGCACCAGACATTCAGGGCCATACATTTTCACGATACTTTCAGGTTCATTTTGCAAGGAGGTAATTTCTGGTACGGCCATTTGCATGCGATAAGACAATTCATATTGCTGAATTTTAGCCACAATTTCTGGGTCGCCAATTTTTTTATAGGATTCTTGATTAAGGATGGCTATTTCATCCAACATCGCACGCTTGTCATCCCTGGCTATAAATGGGGGGTCTGATAAGTATTTTATAGGCTCCTCTCCACTACTGAATTGCACGCCCTGATGGATGGAATCCAAAAAACCATTGTTCCATAATTTCGAATAAACACCTTGTCCATTTCCTTTCCCTTTGCTCAAAAGAACGCAAAAAGCGGGGAGGTTTTTATTGTCGCTCCCCAAGCCATAACTGACCCAAGAGCCCATACTTGGCCTATTTCCTACCTGGGCACCGGTTTGAAAAAAGGTAAGTGCGGGGTCATGGTTGATGGCTTCCGTATACATGGACTTCACGATACACAAATCATCGGCAATACCTGCAATATGCGGAATGGTCTCACTGAACCAGCCCCCATGATTACCATGTTGAGAGAAATTAAATCGGCTACCCGCCAAAGGAAAGGTGGTTTGATTAGAGGTCATGCCGGTGAGTCTTTGGCCATTTCTAATACTGCCCGGTAAATCCTCGCCATGCATTTTTTGGAGTATGGGCTTATAATCAAACAAGTCCAATTGTGAGGGGGCACCATTTTGAAACAAATAAATAACTCTTTTTGCTTTTGGGGCAAAATGAGGAAGTATTTTAGAAAAAATATCAGCTTCATTGGGGCCGTCAAACATACCAGGAACCATCAAAGATCCGAGACCCAGTCCACCTAATCCGAGACTCATTTTGGACAAGAATTTCCTTCTATTTTGATTTAATCCATGCTCTAATAATTCATTCATAGGACTTAAGACTTGGTAATGGTTTCTTCAAGATTATACATAATCAATATTGTATTCATCAAAGCAGCGGCTTCGATTGGATCATATTTTTCAGCAGGGTGACCATATTCACCAATTGCCAAGGCATCGCTGACCACTGAAGGTTTGTCTTTTAACAGTAGCATTTGCTGGGTACAATAGTCGACCAATCTGTTTTTTTCTATTCGAGTGGGTTTGCGAATCACAATCCTTTCAAAAGATTGCTCAATTTTATCTGATAATTTTTGCGGACTCAGCGACATACTTTCTGCCAAGACCCTCGACGCTTCTAGCACCGTGGGGTCATTGAGCATGGTTAAGGCCTGCAAGGGCGTGTTGGTACTTGATCTTTTGGCTTCGCATTGATCCCTATTGCTGGCATCAAATAGCATCATGCTGGGTGGAGGGGCCGTTAATTTAATAAACGTGTACAAACCTCTTCTATAAATATCGGCGCCATGATCTTGCGTATAAGAAGCCAATACCCCTCGTCCGGAGGTGGTGCTTTCCCAGACCCCTTTGGGTTGATAGGGCTTAACACTGGGGCCGCCGATTTCAGGATTGAGTAATCCACTCGAGCTTAAGACAAAGTCACGAATAATTTCCGCTTTGAATCGCATACGAGGAGATCTGCTGTAGTAAATGTTGTCAGGATCAAGTGCCAATTGTTGAGAACTTATTTTTGCAGATTGCTTGAAGGTACTACTGGTGACAATTTTTTTGATCAAGTATTTAATGTCCCATTGGTGTTCCATAAAATCAACAGCCAACCAATCCAATAATTCAGGATGCGTGGGTAATTCTCCTTGGAGGCCATAATCTGCCGAAGTGTTGACAATGCCTTTTCCAAAGAGTTCCTGCCAAATAAAATTGACAAAAACCCGTGCGGTAAGCGGATTTTGAGCGTCTGTGGTCCACTGAGCAAGTCCCAATCGGTTGCGTTGATATTTTGATGTATCAAAAGGCATGATGGATTCCAAGGCCGTGGGCTTGACCAGCTGATCGGTGGGAGCATCATAGCTTCCCCTAGCCAAAATGTAGGTGGCCCTAGGTTTGATGCTATCTTTGGGACTCCAATCACCCATGACGGACACTTCTAGTTGGCTGGTATCTGATGTATTGAGAAAGGACAACAACTTGTTTCTTTCTTGGGCGGAGATGAGAAGTTTTGGATTTTTGGCAGGCGTCGAAACGCTGACATCTCCTTCATAGCCTTTTTCTTTACTTTCATTGAAAAAAGCGTACAATTGATAATACTCACGATTGGAAAATGGGTCATACTTATGATCGTGACATTGGGCACATTCGATGGTAACTCCCAAAAAAGCCTTGCCATAAGTTCTTGTTTTGTCAATGTTGTAGGATACTCGGTATTCTTCATCGATCACACCGCCTTCTTCGGTAAACTTATGATTTCTAAAAAAGGCCGTGGCCAAAATAGTTTCTTTGGTCGCATTGGGTAATAAATCACCTGCAATTTGATTGATTAAAAATTGATCATAAGGTAGGTTATCATTGAAGGCATGGATGACCCAATCCCGCCAGGGCCATTGGGACCGAATATTGTCGTCTTGAAATCCGTAAGAATCGGCATAACGGGCCAAATCCATCCATATCAATGCCAATTTTTCCCCGTAGGCAGGTTTTTGCAACAAATCGTCGATCAATCGTTCATACCAATCTTCAGTAGACAGCGATCGCCAATGCGTTAATTCCTCATAGTTAGGGGGTAATCCGATGAGGTCGGCGTAGGCTCTTTTTATCAAAGCGTCTTTGTTCGCGGCATCATTGGGGCTAAATTCACTTGCTTCCATTTTTTCCAAAATGAAATAATCGACTTCATTGGTCGTCCAACTCGGATAATTTACCTCTGGTAAGTTCGCTTTTTTAGGGACTTCAAAAGCCCAATGCTTTTCATATTGTGCACCTTCTTTGATCCAACGTTTAAATAAGGCGATTTCGTCAGGACGTAAGCGTGTCAAATGACTTTCTGGTAAGGGCATCATGATTTCAGGATCTAATGATTCAATGCGATGGATCAATTCACTTTGTTCTGGAAAGCCCGGCACGATGGCATATTTCCCTTTGGTTTTTTCTAACTCAGCAAAGGCCCTTGAAGGGAGATCCAATCTAAGGCCTGCTTTTACTTTGGTTACGTCGGGGCCATGACAAGTAAAGCATTTGTCGGACATGAGCGGCCTGATTTCTCTATTATACGATACCATTTTGACCAATTCTTTTTTTTCAGGGGCAAAAAAATTCATCCAACTCAAGTATCCTATGAAGAGTAAAATAACCATGGCCAGTAGACTTTCTCTTTTCATAAAACAAGAAGATTAAACACGAGAAAATTTATAGGGATAAGATTGGCCAGAGGCCCACTGGGACACATAGATACTTCCCTCATCATCTATGCATACGTCATGGGGATGGATCAATATTTTTTCGGATTGTGCCAGGGGTTGCAATTGACCCTTTACATATTCAGGTGCCGTTCCGCCTAAATTTGACACCACTTGATTGTCCTTGTTCAGTATGGTGATGAATCCGGAATTAATAGTATCCAGGTTGGGCGAGCGAAGCACAGCTGCATAGAGATAATCACCTTTAATCACGGGTCTGCAGACGCATGCACCCGGTAAGTGGATCACCTCAAGCAGCTTCCCCTCAAGGCTAAAACGCTTGAATGCCGTACGTGTACGGTCGGTGATGAGCAGTGTAGGGGTGGGGTGGCGGGTGTCCATACAGATGCCATGGGCATTATCCAAATATTCATCTCCTATACCTCGTCCACCGAAACTATTTTTCAGGTTGCCATATTCATCATAATGTAAGATGTGCTGGGCACCATACCCATCTGCAATGTAAAAATCTCCATTGGGTAGTACGGCCGTTTCCGTGGGAACAAAGGCGTCTTTATGTTGATAAGCAGGTATATCCGCAGGGGGGTCAATGGTCAATACTATTTTTCCATCGGGTGTGGTTTTGTAAACCTGATGTCGGTTGGTATCCGTAATAAACAAAAAATCTTCGTTGCCATTGGCCTGTAAGGTTAATCCATGCGCTCCAGGAAATTCGGTCCCCCAAGTGGTTAACAATCGACCACTTTTGTTGTAAATGATCACATTGTTCTTGGTTTCATTGGTCAGTAGTATCATGCGGCCTCTGGAATCTTGTATCATTTCATGGCAATCATTGACCGGGGTTTTGGCTGGGTTGAGGGCTCCCCATTTTGTATTTAACCTGAATTTCATTTCATTGTGACCATACGTGGGTCCCTTTGTTTCACTATATAAATCGCGCGCAACAAAAAAGGCCGCGCCACCAAGAAGAGAGTTTTTTACGAAGGATCTTCTTTTCATGAGCGATGATATTTTCAAACAGTGAAGCCGAAGCTTTATCAAGTGTCCAATAAAAATAACTAAAAAATCTGATTTTATTAAAGTCTTTTATTCGAAGCTTATGGGAGCATGGGATATTTATCTATTGAAAGAAGAATGTATAATGGTATTGAATCATGTTCAAAGAGAAGCGATCAGTGAAGGGACAAAACAGCTTAAAGCATCTACTTCAGCTCATTTAAATAAGATAAATATGTGGAGAGATATTTCAAGTAAAATAACTCCGACTACATACAACCGAAGTATCCAATAAGTATGATTTTATTATTAAAGAAATAAGATGGACGAAAGGATTTTAGGGAGCATAGCAAAAAAGATAACTAATCAATAGTTATAAAAAAAAGAAGAAGCTTATGAATTCAATCCAAAAAAGAAATGTTTATACTTATGTTGGTGCCATAGAATAAAAAAAGCTCCAATACTATCTGTATTAGAGCTTTTTTGTGGAGCCGGCGGGATTCGAACCCGCGTCCAGCTAAGGAAACACTGTATCGTCTACATGTGTAGTTATTTATTTTATCTCGCGGAAGGGCTGATAAATAACAACCTACCGTTTCCGCCAGCTACTAGACTTTCGCAGTTGCTTAGTAACCTCACAACGCTAGTCTTTTAGATGACACCCTAATTCCTCGCTAAAAAGACGAAAGCAAGGTAGGATGTGGCCCGGTAACATCGCTAGACGCTAAACCGTTTAAACCCATATTTAACTTAAAAGTTAAATTAAGCAGCCATGGCGTAAGAATCTTCGCCAATTAAAATGTAAGTGATTTGATTGCGGATGTACACTCATCACCCGACACGCAAATACAATATTCGCACTTCCTGTCGATTCCATTCGGCCCCATAAATCAAAGAACTTGTCTACAAAATTAAGTCTTGTCATGCAATAAGTAGTTTAAATTTTTCATTTAAAAGATTTTAAAGTTTTTTTATTTCCGTAAGCCCTTTTAACTTCATTGATTAAGCCCAATGATTATGAAAGATGTCCGCGTAGCGTTGGTGCAGGATGCACCAATTTTGTTTAATTTGAATCATACCATAGAGAAGGTAGATCATTTGATTCAACAAGCCAAATCAAAAGGGGCAGCTATGGTCGTATTTCCAGAGGCGTTTATTTCCGCATACCCAAGGGGTATTTCCTTTGGAACCGTTGTGGGGGCCCGGTCTTCTCAGGGCAGGGCCATGTGGCAACGCTATCACGATAGTGCGTTAGATCTGTCATCACCAGCTTTTGATAGGCTATCTAAAATCATTAAAAAACATGGTATCTATTGTTTTATAGGGGTGATTGAGCGTGTTCAATCAGGTACCCTCTACTGCACGTTGTTGTACTTTGACCCCAAGGGAAAATGTATAGGTAAACACCGGAAAATTAAGCCAACTGCTGCCGAACGGATCATTTGGGGTGAAGGATCGGGCACTGATCTGATCACTTATGATACGACTTATGGTAAGGTGGGAGGACTCATTTGTTGGGAGAATTACATGCCCTTGGCTAGGTTAACGCTTTTCCAACAGTCAATAGAAATCTATCTAGCGCCGACGGCAGATCATAGGGACAGTTGGCAGCATACGATTAGGCATATTGCCTGTGAAGGACGATGCTATGTTTTGAGCTGTAATCAATTCGTCACCAAAAGGGATTATCCAACGGATCTTCCAGGAGAAGATTTATCAGGGTTTGATGAGATCATGTCGAGAGGAGGAACTACCGTGATAGATCCTTTGGGAAATGAATTGATTCAGCCTTTATGGGATCAGCCAGGGATTATTATGGCGGATTTGCTATCTGATGTTTTGGTTCAATCAAAGATGGATTTTGATGTTGTTGGGCATTATGCTCGTAATGATCTTTTCAGGTGATTTATTAATATTATTTATAGGTTAGAAAAATATTTTTGACGTAGTTATTTCTGGGGCTGATGTAGGTGAACGTCCATTTGAGGAAATGGGATATGTAATCCTTCTTTTGGAAAGTTTTTGTATACTTTTTCATTCATATCGAAATAAACATCCCAAAGGTCTTGGGTCGAAGACCATGACCTTACCACTAAATTAACTGCATTGTCTCCTAAGGAGTGTACCGCTACGAAAGGCTCAGGCTCCTTAAGAATTCGTTGATCTTCCTTGATTAATTTTAAAAGAAACTGTTTGGCTTTGTCAACGTCATCACCATAAGCGATTGAAAACTTCCATTCATTTCTGCGCGTTGTTTCTAAAGTGATATTGGTCATATCAGCATTTGCGACACTTCCATTGGGTATATAGACGACTTTGTTGTCAAATGTATTAATAACGGTATAGAAAATCTGAATTTCTTTGACGGTTCCTGAATGCTCTTTGATATTGACGACATCGCCCACCCGAAAAGGTCTGAGTATGAGTAGGACAATACCCCCTGCGAAATTTGCAAGTGTTCCTTGGAGCGATAATCCAATGGTAAGGCCCGCGGCTCCTAAAATAGCTACAAATGAGCTCATTTGTACACCCATCATGCTGATGGCAGTAATAAATAGTAGTATTTTTAATCCAATATTGACGAGTGATCTTAAGAATGGGCTCAACGAAGGGTCCAAATCTCTTTTTTCAAATTGTTTTTTCGTGAATCTATTGACTTTTGAAATGACCCAAAGACCTATGATCAGCAAAAACAGGGCACCTGCTAGTTTAGGTAAATAGGCGATTGAAATTCCCTTTAATTCGTACAACGCGTATTTGAGATTTTTGAAGTCTTCCATTGAATTAATTTTAAAATTGCAGAAAGGTAAGAATTATTTTAGCTGCGAAGTTAAATAATGTGGGGTATAATTATTAGCCCAACGGACACGCTTCTCATTTTCTATTTTAAGGGTTCAATTTTTTGAGGTCAAGAAGTTTGAATTTGACGCTAAAAAGTTGACAACTATTAATGTTTACGGTTGCCTTTAGCCAATTAATCAAGGAAGGTAACAAGACTTTTTTACCCCAAATGGTTAGGAAATAAAAAAGGGTTCCCAAAGCATGAAACTTTAAAGAACCCCTTACCAACCATAAATCGCAGTAAGTAAATGAAGATTTTACAGATGATATGTAACAAATGTTACACAATGTATTTTTTTTAACTTTTTTTTTGAAATTTGGCTATTAAAAAATATTTCAACCCAATTGATGAAGTTTTTCAGGGAGGGAATGAGGTATTTATATTTAAATATCACCTTTCAAAGCTCAATTAATGAGCCTACTCAATAATTGAGCTGCTTTGACAACGCCGATGGTGGCAGATTCTTCAAAAAAATAAAGGTTTGGTTGCCGTGATATAGTAGGGATATTGAGGTCAACAATGATTTTAGGGATGTCCGGGCTTACAAAGTGAATGAGACTGGCTGCTGGATATACTTGTAAAGAAGTCCCAATAATCAGGAATACGTCAGCTGTTTTGACTTCAATAATAGCTTGATCGATCAAAGGAACTTCCTCTCCAAACCACACAATATCAGGTCGAAGTTGACTATCAAGCGGGCAATGATCTCCTATATTTAGTTCGTCTCCAGTGATATTATAGATCAATTTTGGATTTTTGGTACTTCGTGATTTGAACAAAGAGCCATGTAGGTGAATTACCCTATGACTACCAGCTCGTTCATGAAGATTATCTACATTTTGGGTGAGGATGACGACTTCATGATCTGATTGTAACTTGACAAGTTCCAAATGCCCTTGATTTGGGACTGCCTTAAGGGCTTGTTTTCTTCTTTGGTTGTAAAAGTCTAATACGAGCGCCGTGTTCTTTGACCAACCCTCGGGAGTAGCCACAGCGCTCACGTCATAGCCTTCCCATAGTCCATTGGAATCCCTGAATGTTTTTAGCCCACTTTCGGCGCTGATTCCCGCACCAGTGAGTACGACAAGTTTGGGCATAGACTAATGAATTATATCGATTTTGATGATTCCTGAATCATGGCCCATAGTTTTTCTATATGTTGGATTTTTACATTGGTTTGACCGGTCACTACTCTAAGAACGTAACGATTATTTACTTTGGTATGGGTAATATAAGCCTTGCCGGACTTATTTATTTTTGCTAAAATAGCTTCGTTTATAGCATCATTTTTGGTGTCATCGATTTCTTTACAATATCTAAATACCACCAGACTAAGGGTCCGATCTGCTACCATTTCAAAATCGGGATGTTCGATAACTTTATACTCCAACCATTTGGCTAGCTCGATATGTTCTTTGATGCTGGTACGAATTCCTGAAGCGCCATATTCACGTATGACAAACCAAAGTTTTAATGCTCGAAATCGACGACCCAATTGGATGCCCCAATCGCGATAATCATTGACTTTGCCGCGAGTCCCAGTTTTTAAATATTCAGGTAAAATTTCAAAGGTTTGTATAAGTGCTTCTTTGTCTTTTACATAATAGGCTGTGCAGTCAAAGTTGGTAAACATCCATTTGTGTGGATTAAACAGGTACGTGTCGGCCTTTTCGATTCCTTTTATGAAATGTCTATATTCGGGTAAGATGAATGCCGTTCCAGCATATGCGGCATCAACATGATGCCATATGCCATATTTTAGTGCGATATCAGAAATCTCATCTAGAGGATCCATGGCAGTTGTACTGGTTGTTCCCAAAGTAGTGACAATGCAACATGGTATGAATCCCGAAGAGAGGTCATCTTGAATTGCCTTTTCGAGTAGATGGGGGACCATCGCTAGTTGCTGATCTACAGGTATTTTGACCAAATTGGTTAGACCTATTCCAGAAATCTTAATGGCTTTGTCAATCGAGCTGTGGGTCTGGGCAGAGCAATAGACCCTTAGTTTTTCATTTGAGAATCCATGATTATTGACATTGAAATGAGTGGCTTTCTCTCTTGCAGTGAGGATAGAGACGAGCGTTCCGGTGCTAGCTGTATCTTGAATTACGCCATGCCAATCAGCCGGTAATCCCGTCAACTCTTTGAGCCAATTCATCATTTTTTCTTCTAATTCTGCAGCCGCAGGGGAAGTCTCCCAAATCATGCATTGGGCACCAATGGCAGCGGTAATCAATTCGGCCAAAATAGAAGCATGACTATTATTTGCGTTGAAATAGGCATGAAAGTTTGGATGTTGCCAATGGGTAATTCCGGGTAAAATTTTTTGCTGAACATCTAGAAGTAACTCTTCAAAAGGTTCTCCTATTTCAGGAGGATGGTCTGCTATTGTCGCTGAAATATCTCCTGGTTTTACTTGCGATTTTACCGGGTATTGTTCGATATTTTCAAGATAATCTGCAACCCAGTCAATTACTTTATGTCCATTTGTTCTAAATTCTTCAGGTGTCATTTTGAGATATATATGATTTTTTTAGTTTCAAAAAAAGGTTCGCTAAAATAATCAGCAATTGACCTTTCTTGATAGGATCTATTTAGTTCTCGCATTTCAGACCTCAAATCACCCCCTTTGAGGGCGATAATGCCATTAGACAATTCATATTTTGAATGTTCCTTGATCCGTTGGTGCGTCCATAACCAAATCTGACGTGCTGGCGCCACCGCACGGGTGACGATGAAATCAAATTGTTCTTTTATGTTTTCTGCGCGTTCGTGTTTGGCAGTGACATTTTTCAGATCTAGTGCTATGATTATTTCATTAACCACCTTCACTTTTTTACCAATGGCATCAACCAAATAAAACCTTGATTCTGGAAAAAATAGGGCTAGGGGAATTCCGGGAAATCCACCGCCCGTTCCGACATCTAAAATGGTTGAATTAGGTTGGAAACGGGCAAACTTGGCGATCGCCAAGCTATGTAAGACATGCCTTATATACAGCTCTTGAATATCTTTCCTGGAAATTAAATTTACCTGTTGGTTCCAGAATTCATATAGTTCTTGCAACTTGGTGAATTGTGTTTGCTGAACGTCAGTGAGTTCAGGAAAATAAGCTTTGATTAGGGAAGCGCTCAAATTAAATATGTTGTTTTTTATCTTTGAAAAGGGTTTGCATGAGTTCGCGAGCACGGTGCAATTGTGCTTTGATAGTGCCTAGTGGGGTGTCTAGTTTTATGGCGATTTCTTTGTAAGATAGCTCCTCGAAGTATCGAAGTTTTACTATTCGTTGGTATTTTGAAGGTAGTTTAGTGACCAGTAAATGGACAAATTCAATCTCTTCAGCATGAATCGTAGATTCTATAGGGGTCAGGTTTTGATCTTCTATATCTATGTTTAAAGTAGTGCCATCCTCATTGGAATAGGATGTGTTAATACTGAATGTGTCAAGTTTTTTCTTTCGAAGAAAGTCAATAGCATTATTCGTGGCAATTCTAAATAGCCAAGTGGTGAAGGTGTAGTCTTGCTTAAAGCGTCCTAAATTTTTAAAGGCTTTGGCAAAAGCCTCAATAGTAAGGTCTTCGGCATCATCAACATTTCGGACCATTTTTAAAATCATAAAATAGACCGATTTTTTATATCGGGACATTAATTCTGCAAATGCCCATTCGTCCCCTTCGTTAATGGCTTGATTGACCAATTTGAAATCTTGTAGTGCTTTTTCTGAAAATTGTCTATTTGCATCCATTAGATTCTTTTATTGGTTTTTAATTCATATTATAAAGACCTTCTTTTCGCAAGAATAATGTGATTTAATGTCGTTTTTATAATAGAATTATAAGGCGCTATTGCTTTTATTTTTAAAAACGAAGAAATTTTAAGTTTTACAGGGTGAAATTAGTTCAATATTGATCAATCAAAAGGGTATTTTTGTATTATTTATGAATTTTGAGCTATTAAATACCGATAAAAAGAGTGAGGCTAGGGCAGGTCAACTCATAACGGCACATGGGGTCATCGAAACGCCTATTTTCATGCCAGTAGGCACCGCTGGAACTGTCAAAGCAGTTCAGCAGCGGGAGCTTACGGAGGATGTCAAGGCACAAATTATTCTAGGAAATACCTACCATTTGTATTTAAGACCAGGCTTAGATGTCATTGAGCAAGTAGGAGGATTACACAAATTTATAGGTTGGCGAGGACCTATTTTAACAGATAGTGGGGGCTATCAGGTTTATTCCTTGGGTGCCAATAGAAAAATAAAAGAGGCAGGAGTGAAATTCCAATCCCACATTGATGGTTCTTATCATGATTTTTCTCCAGAGCGTGTGATTGACATTCAGCGCAGTATAGGGGCCGATATTGTTATGGCATTTGATGAGTGTACGCCCTATCCATGTACGAGAGAATATGCACATGACTCAATGCACATGACACATAGATGGCTCAAACGATGCATCAGCCGTTTTGAAGAAACGGAGCCGTTATATGGTTTTGATCAGGCCTTTTTTCCAATTGTTCAGGGCAGCACCTATCATGACTTGAGAAGGGAATCTGCCGAATTTGTCGCAGGTCAAAATCAAGTAGGTAATGCCATTGGTGGACTGTCCGTAGGTGAGCCAGCTGAAATGATGTATAAAAGTACGGCGCTAGTATGCAGTATTTTACCTAAAGAAAAGCCGCGCTATCTCATGGGGGTTGGAACCCCCATAAATATTTTGGAATGTATAGCTTTGGGTGTAGACATGTTTGATTGTGTTATGCCCACGCGAAATGCGCGAAATGGGATGTTATTCACCTCGGAGGGGATCATCAATATACGCAATGAAAAATGGAAGAATGATTTCACGCCTATTGATGTCAATTTGGCTGGCTATGTTGATACTGCTTATTCCAAAGCTTATTTGAGGCACCTGATTATCAGCAACGAAATACTGGGTGCGCAAATAGCCAGTATTCATAATCTCAGTTTTTATTTGTGGCTCGTTAAGACGGCGAGAGAACAAATTATTCAGGGTGATTTTGCTTTGTGGAAAGATCAAATGGTTCAAAAGTTGGGTAATCGATTATAGTCAGATAGGATTAATGAAGAAACTTGATTGGTACATCCTCAAAAAGTTTTTAAGCACATTTGTTTTTGTGTTGTTTGTTTTGATCATGATCATCGTCATTATTGACTTTACTGAAAAGAATGATAATTTCATGAAAAATGAGGTCTCGGTCAAAGAGATAACTGATTATTACCTAGCCTTCATGCCCTACATGGCAAGTTTGTTAACACCAATTATCGTTTTTATTTCTACGGTATTAGTTACAACCAAAATGGCCGCAAAAACTGAAATTATTGCTATTTTGTCTAGTGGGGTAAGTTTTATGAGATTTATGGTTCCTTTTTTTATCGGGGCCTCGTTTATCGGCTCATTAAGCTTTATTGCCAATTCTTACGTGATTCCAGAGGCTAATAAGTATCGCGTATCCTTCGAGCTTCAGTATATCAAGAAGGCTTTTTATTTTAATGATCGAAACATTCACCTGAGAGTTGCACCAAATCTTTACGTTTATATGGATCGGTACAATAATCAAGGAGATGTAGGATATAATGTGACACTTGAAAAGATAGAGGAAGGGCTGCTACTTGAAAAATTGACAGCGCGTACAATTAAATGGGATACGGCCAATCATCTATGGCGTCTGGGTCGATGGGAGCGACGTGTTTTGGAAGGTTCTAATGAAATCATTTCAAGTGGCGATGCTTTGGATACTGTATTGTACCTCTCACCAGAGGATTTTGGAAACCAGGAAAAACTTTGGGAAACCCTTACTATGACTGAATTGAATCATCATATTGATCAACAAACCTTACGCGGATCAGCGGACGTAGATATTTACAAGATTGAAAAATACATCAGGTTTATGTCCCCTTTTTCGGTCATTATTCTGACGTTCATTGGTATTATAGTCTCATCAAAAAAATCGCGTCGGGGATCAGGTTTTCAAATTGCTTTAGGATTCATGATCGCATTTGTATTCGTGATCGCATTTATTCTTTCACGTGCGTTGGCTGAGGCGAATACGTTTAACAATCCATTGTTGGCTGTTTGGCTGCCCAATATTATTTTTTCAATAGTAAGTGTTTTTCTTTATCGGACAGTACCAAGATGACTCAAAATACCAAGGACATTATATTTCTGCACTTTATCATCCTTATTTGGGGTTTTACAGCGATAATAGGTTTATTTATTGACCTGATGCCTGTAGAAATTGTATTTTACCGAACGGGCTTGGCTGCCCTTTTGTTGGTGCTAGTTATTTATTCATCCAGATTATCTTTTGGATTGGATTCCAGAGTATCTTTGCTGAAAGCAATTATAGTTGGCTTACTAATGTCAGTTCATTGGGTTCTTTTCTTCCTGTCGGCAAAAATTTCTACTGCCTCTGTGTGTTTAGTGGGTATGGCGACTACTTCCTTCTGGACCAGTATCATTGAACCTATGTTCTTTGATAAAAAAATACAAGGATTTGAAATTTTCCTAAGTTTAATAGCCGTATTAGGTATTTTGATTGTTTTTAATATGGAAATCGACTATTTCAAGGGATTACTTTTTGCCATGATCGCAGCTATTTTGGCTGCATTATTTTCAATAATCAATGCTGATCTGACTAAAAAAAACAACCATTTTGTGATCACTTTTTATGAAATGATAACAGCTTCTGCTTTGGCGGGTATCATGATGCTTTTTTATTTTTATTTTATTTCATACAAGTCTTTCGCACTTCCCGGAACTAAAAATTGGTTCTGGTTATTCATTCTGTCAAGTATCTGTACTGTTTTTGCCATGTCTTATTCGATTAAGTTAATGAAAAGACTTTCTGCATTTTTCGTGAATCTTACGGTCAACTTGGAACCTATTTATGGCATTATTTTGGCGCTTCTTATTTTCGGAGAGCAAGAGCAGATGAGTGTTGGATTTTATATTGGTACAGGACTGATATTACTGTCTGTGTTAATTTATCCATTGCTGAACAAAAAATATAAAAGAAAACCACTAGAGACTGATATTTTCAGATGATTATCTGATAATAAGTGGTTGCTGAATCCAGTTGTATTGGCTGAAATGATCCATGGGAATAGATTTCTCAAAGAGGCCGAAAACCGCAGACCCTGATCCGCTCATTGCTGCATAAAAAGCCCCTTGCGAATAAAGGTCTTCTTTGATTATTCGGAGTACTGGGTGGCTTGTAAAAATTGATTGCTCGAAATCATTTTTAAGTTGTGATTGCCAATTATCCAGGTTAAATAAAATGTCTTTCAACGAGCGATGGGTAGGCGTGGGGGTTACGACAGCGTAAGCTTGCGCAGTGCTAATATGAACCTCAGGATAAATGACAGCAAGGCAATGATTTGATAAGTTCAAAGGAAATAGCTCAAGTTCCGTGCCGGTTTTTGTTGCAATTGCGGGCATGTTATCAATAAAAAATGCACAATCGCTTCCCAATTGGCCGGCATATTCTTTGAGCTGTTCTGAATTTAGTTTTAATGAAAAAAGTTCATTAAGCATTTTCAAAGTAAATGCCGCGTCGGCTGAACCGCCCCCAAGACCGGCGCCCATTGGGATTACTTTGTGCAAGTGGATGCTCACGGGAGCTATGTCATATCGTTCTTTTATCAGATGATAAGCACTAATACAAATATTATTGTCATTACTTGGAATATTAAGTCCGGTCTGGACAAAAGAGAAGCTTGCAGCAGGCACTATTTCCAGCACATCATACCAAGGAATGGGATACATACAAGTTTCTAGATCGTGATAGCCATCAGGTCTTTTAGCGAGTATGTGAAGTCCAAGATTTATTTTGGCATTGGGAAAAAGAACCATCAGATTAAGTTTATGCTGGTTTAAATATATAATAACTCACAAAAAGTGCCTTGCTTTTCAAGTTACTTTAAAACTAGGATGATCATTTGTGTGAATTCCCTTAATATTCATGAATTTTAACATACATAAAAAGTTTATTTTATGGAGCGAAAATCCACCTTACTTATTTCGGATGAGTGGACTCACTTTCTCAATTCTTCCACGATCTTATCCGTAATACCTGAGCTAGAAAACCCACCGTCGTGCATAAGATTTTGCATGGTGACCATTCTTGTAAGATCTGAAAATAAGGTCACACAATAATCGGCGCAAGCTTCAGCTGAAGCATTGCCAAGTGGCGACATCTTATCTGCATAGTCATAAAAAATATCAAATCCAGGTACTCCTGAACCTGCTGTAGTCATGGTTGGAGATTGAGAAATAGTATTTACCCGTATCTTTTTGTTAAGTCCTAGACGGTAGCCATAGCTTCTTGCGATAGACTCTAAGACAGCTTTGGCTTGTGCCATATCTGAGTAGTCAGGGAAGGTTCTTTGTGCGGCGATATAGGATAACGCTAAAATAGAACCCCACTCATTGAAAGCATCTAATTTTTCACCAACCTGCATGACTTTATGGAACGAAAGGGCCGATACATCTAGTGACTTTTGAAACCAGTCATAGTTGAGGTCACCATAAGATTTTTTCTTGCGTACATTAGGACTCATGCCTATAGAGTGCAGGACAAAATCCAATTTTCCACCTAATATTTCTACTGACTGGCTAATTAAGGTTTCTAGATCTTCTAAAGAGGTGGCATCTGCAGGGATGATTTGAGCGCCACATATTTCTCCCAATTTATTTATTTCCCCCATTCTCATGGCTATTGGTGCATTACTTAGCGTAAATATTGCGCCTTCTTTATGTGCTTTTAATGCTACTTTCCATGCGATGGAACTTTCGTCAAGAGCACCAAATATGATTCCTCTTTTTCCTTTTAAAAGATTATATGCCATGTTTTTTTAATTTATGGGGCAAAATTAATTAAATCTATCGTTTAAATAGGCAATGATAGCAATTCATATGCACTTTTAAATGCGCTGTCTGTGGGTTGATCCCCAGCGATCATTTTGGCAATTGCTTCGATGCGCTCTTTTTGGTTTAATTGTTTGATTTTGGTTACGGATTTGGCGGCATGGTGATCTTTATACACAAAGAAGTGGGCATCACCGCCTGCCGCGAATTGTGGCAAATGACTAATGGCAATAACTTGATGATTCTGTGCCATTGATTTCATCATTTTAATCATTTTTATGGCAATTTCGCCAGAAACACCAGTATCAATTTCGTCAAAAATGAGGGTAGGTAAGGCTGTTTTATCTGCAATCAAATATTTTATTGCAAAGATTAGGCGAGATAACTCTCCACCAGAAGCAACTATTTTCAATGGTTTTGGTTCAATTCCCTTGTTGGCTGAAAAAAGTATCTGGCAAACATCTAATCCATTTGAGTTAGGTTCAGTTGTTTCGAGTTGGATATTAACTTGTCCATTTTCAATACCGATCTGACGAATGATTTTAGTGATTTCTTTTTCAAACTGACGGGCAGCGGCTAACCTACTTTTGGAGAGGCTCTGGCCGAGTCTCATGACTTTTTCTAAGTTGCGATTTCTTTGCTCAAGAGCGGCTATGATTTTTCCTTTTAATTGGTCACGTGACTTTAGATTTTCCGATAATTGATTCCTAAGTTCAATCAATTTCTCAATGGAATTCATTCCATGCTTTTGCTGTAATCTGTAGATCGTTGAGAGCTGACCACCTAGTTCTTCCATTCGCTCAGGATTAAATTGAATAAGGCCCTGATGGTTATTTATTTCCTTAGTGATGTCTTTTAATTCTATCAAATTACTCTCTATCCTTTGGTTTAAGGAGGTGAAATTTGGGGATAAACTTTTTAAAGATTTTATGATTGATTGCAGCTGTGCTAGTTGCTCGATGATTGAGGAATCTGTTTGGTCTAGTAATTGTTCTGAGAGTGCCAATTTTGATTTGATTTCTTCTGTATTTTGCAGAATCATCAAATCTTGTTCCATCTGATCGACATTGATTAGTTCTAGTTTAGCCTCTTCTAATTCAGTTAAAATGAACCGATTATAATCTTGATCTTTATCAGATATGGCTTGTAACTTTAGCAAACGATCGTATTCTTTATGGGACATTTGATAGTCACGATATCCTATTAAATAGGCTTGTAATTTTGGCGCGTTTAATGAAAATTGATCCAATACATTCAGTTGGTATTGATTGCTGCTTAGGTGCAAGGACTCATGTTGAGAATGAATATCCATTAGATGAAGTGCAAATAGCTTGAGCACGTCAAGTGTGACCGGGGTATCATTAATAAAAGCCCTGCTTTTACCATTTGGAGTTATTTCGCGTCGAATGACTATTTCTTCTTGATAATCAAGATCATGGACGTCAAATAAATGAGCTAAGTTGTAATCAGCGACTGAAAAAACGCCTTCGATATGACATTTTTTGCTTTCATCCCAAAGTGCTTTGGCATCTGCTCTATTACCCATTAATAATCCGATGGCTCCTAGCATGATGGATTTTCCCGCACCAGTTTCCCCTGTAATTACATTGAGATTTGATGCTGGAAGGAGCTCAAGTTCTTGAATTAATGCATAATTTAAAATAGAAAGTGATTTGATCATTTAGATCATTTTTTTATATCTCTCCAAACTTCATCAATGTCTGTCAGTAAAATCATCTTCGCTTTCAGTAATGAATTTTGGCATAAAAGTTTATTTCCATCAATAGTACGCAATTTTACAAAAATTACCGCACCATCAAGCCGGATAATTGTGAGCCATTCTCCGATATGCATGCCTAATTCTGAAATCAATATTTTTAATTGCCTACTCGACATCTATTTGATCATCGATGAGAAATTCTCACGTTTGGTTGGGTCAATGTTTACCAGCATGTTGTAGGTATTTTTACGGATCGTGGGATTTCCCTGCGAAAATATTTGAGCCAATTCATCAGATTTAGCATCAAGCCAAGTTATAGTGATAATGGATCTTGGCCTTGATTGATTGACAGTCATTATTTTTTTAATACTTTCAGAGATGATTTTACGGGATGCTTCTGGATCGTCATAGAAATGGTCCATACCCAATAAATGGTATTCAAAGCTAGCTTCCCTTATCGGGATCATTTGACTATTAAGAAGGTTTTCTGTTAACCAGTATCTGTTGCGAATGCTATTGAATTGATCCCAACCCGAATAGCCAGAGTTTTGAGCATTTGTGACGATGCGCGAGGCATTATTGAAGTAAGGATCTCCTCCCATCTTTCCGAATGAATCATAATCCAATCCAATGATTATGAGTGCGTAATAGGACAGAAGTGCGGAAAGATTGTCTATAAAACTATTTTCATTATAAATGATAGGTTGAGAATTTACATATTCGAAAGCCCAATCACGATCTGCGAAATTGAATAGAATGGTTTCATGACTAGTATTAAATACAGGCCTTGAAGATAGTATTTGAACAGAAGCTTTGTAATTTCCCAAGGCGGGATCGCTATCCCCTCCCAAGGTTAGTAAAATATTACAATTGATTCTTTCTTCAATTTTGAATTCATCTGAGGTCCATTTGGTATTATTTAAGAATTCGCTGAAGGCTACTTCCATTTCTGTGAAATTTCGGCTATCCATACTATTAATAGCTTGTGCATTCACAATAACTCTGCAGCTTAACTCTTGAGCAGATAAGGATGCAGACCATATTAATAGCCCTAGAAAAGATAGTTTATTCATGGGTTGTTATTAAATATAATAGGTCTATTGCTACCTTATCTTTAGACTTCAATTCAAATGATGTTTTTTTATTGGCTCGGTCATAAATAGTGATTTTATTGGTCTCATGACCAAAACCAGCACCAGCGTCTTCGAGACAATTCACCACAATTAAATCAAAGTTTTTTTTATTTAATTTTTCCTTAGCGAAGTGCTCGGCATCATTACTTTCAAGTGCAAATCCGACGTGAAATTGTTTGTTTGATTTCAATTTACCCAATTCAAAGGCTATATCTGGATTTTCTGTCAACTTAATATGAAGCGGTGCGCCATTTTTTTTAAGTTTTTGCGCACTCATACATTGAGGTTTGTAGTCGGCAACAGCAGCGGCGAAAATGGCATAATCGACCTCTGGATAGCGCTGTTTGCAAACAGCAAACATTTCATCAGCCGTTTTTACTTTAATCAAACTGATTTGGGAATGTCCTGGATAATTTGAGGTAGGTCCTGAAACGAATATGACTTCGGCACCTTGCTTGGCAAAGGCGAGGGCAATTGCCTTACCCATTTTTCCAGAAGAAGAATTGCTTATAAACCGTACCGCATCAATCGCTTCATGAGTTGGCCCTGAAGTGATCAGTATTTTTTTCCCATGGAAAGCACCTTTTTTGAAATGATTTTCTAGAATTTCAACTAAATTTTCAGGTTCAGCCATCCTTCCTGGCCCAACTAAACCACTTGCTAATAGCCCCGATTCTGAGTCAATTAGGTAATTTCCTCTAGCGATGAGTGTTGCAATATTTTGTTGGGTACTTGCATGTGCTAGCATATCTAAATCCATAGCAGGGGCAAAAAAAACAGGACATTTTGCAGATAAGTAAGTTGCTAACAATAGATTATCACAAACACCATTGGTCATTTTGGCGATCGTATTCGCCGAAGCAGGAGCGATCAACATGAGATCTGCCCATAGTCCCAGTTTTACATGATTGTGCCACTCTCCAGTATCATTATTGAATAATGAAGAATAGACAGGTCCTTCTGAAAGTGTGGCTAGGGTAAGGGGAGTGATGAAATCTTTGGCACTTTCGGTCATGATCACTTTGACCTGTGCATTTCGGGCGGTAAGTAAACGAACTAAAAATGCGACCTTGTACGCGGCTATAGAGCCACTGACTGCAATTAATATTTTTTTTCCTGCCAACATGGGCTGGACCGATTAAAGCTTTATTCCTTCCGAATCTCCTTCTTCCCGTCTTCTGAAAATAATTTCTCCATTTATAAATTCTTCTGTAGCCAAAGTAGTTGGCTTGGGCATGCGCTCGTAGAATTTTGAGATTTCAATTTGTTCTCTGTTTTCAAATATCTCTTCTAAATTATCGACTGATGAAGCAAATTCGGCTAATTTACCATTTAATTCCTCTTTTTGGATACTTGATAATTGTCTTGCGCGCTTGCCGATAATTACCAAAGATTCAAAAATGTTATCAGTGGGCACTGACAGAATAGAATTGTCTCTTGTTATAATAGATGCGTTATTAGCCATTCTCTTTATTATTTTTCTCTGCAAATTTATATAAAAAATCTGTACTATTACTATAATATTCTTCTGCTTCTACTAAGAACTTACTATTTGGGTATTTATCAAGAAACGCTATATAGCGATCAACGCACAGCATAAAACGGTCTGATTGTACTGACTGTATGCTAGCTCGAGCATAATCATGAGCCATTTTTATTCGTAAAAAAAAGGCCTCTTCTTGAAGGTCAGATCCTGGAAAATCCCTAATAAAGTTTTCTAAAGTGACACTTGCAGCTTCATACTGCCTCACCTTAGCGTACAATTTAGCAGCTTCAAATTCTTTTAATTCAATTTTTAGTTGCAATTCATTGATAATACTTGTGGCATCATTGGCGAATGCTGATTGCGGATATTCATTGATAAAATCTTGTAGTACGCTAATGGCTTCGTAGCTAGGCGTCTGATCAAGACTGTATACTGGCGATTGCTTGTACAATGAATAACCAAACATATATTTGGCCTCTAGGGCGTATTCACTTCTTGAGTAAATCCCTTCAAAAGTCTGAAAATGATGCGCACTTAGGATGAAAAGATCCTGATAGAAGTGAGCGTATGCATAATAAAAATTAGCGACCTCGGCCTCTTTAGTACCTCTGATGATAGGTAAAATATCATCAAAAAGTCCAATTGCTCGGGCATAATCTTTATTTTCATAATACTTCATTGCTGCCTCATATTTGGGCGTCCAATCAGCACTTTTTAAGAGTTTTTGATATTTGGTACATCCTACGCTAAAAACACTCGCTACTAGGATGAAATAGATTCCTTTACTTAACTTCATCATTTATTTTATAATTGCTGCAAAAGTAATGCACTAGGATGATAAACGTACGGCTCATGCAAATCTTATCCTTTACTTCTAGATTTTACTTCTTGTAATTTTTTCTTGTTTTCTAAAACTTCTTCACTATCCAATTCGACTGCTTTCTTTTTTAGATTAGCAGTGTCTGGGGATTCAATTGAAATGGGTTTGATAAAAATATCTTCCAAAGTGGGCCTTCTATCGATCATCCAATTGAATCCGTCCAATATTTTATCTTCTTCAGTAATTTCATGAGGAGGAATAAAACGTCCTTCGGGATTTTTATAAATGGTAAAATTATCTATTTGATTATTTAAAAATCGCATAGTCATATTACTGGTGACCATTTTATTGATGCCTAAAAGAAGGGTATCACTTTGGTCCATAGAGTGAAAAATACTCTCACAATTGCCATTAATGTCAATATGATGTAGGTTGTTTTTTTGAAAAAAAACGTTCATCGTCCGTCCTTTAATTTGATTGAAGTTATCTACCGAATCGAGCGTAATAAGGAAGGCGTTTTTTCTTAAATCCATTCTTTCAATAGTATTTTCGGTCAGAAACAAAAGTATAGTGTCTGAAAAAATCTGACTTTTACCAGTCCATAAAATCGGGTCATTGAAGAGTGTTATCACCGAATCAGAAATAAAATAAGCTGCAGAATCTGCAAGACCTTGAAGATTTGTTCTGAAAATACGAATATCTGGATAAGCCAAGATTCTTCTGACAGAGTCGTATTCACTTTCAATAGTGATCATGGTATCGGCGGCGATATAGAAGGTATCCAATTCCATTATTTTTTTTAAAATGGCATTGCCATAAATTTTACTATATTTTTTATTTTGATCATAATATCCTTCTTCTCCAGACAAAATAATGTTTTTATCCTTTGAAGTAAGCTGTACATTGCCCTTGCCGAGATAGTATTTTTTCAAATCATCGAAGAATAACTGATCGCCCTCCAATAGGTATTCTGGTGTTTCAATATTTCCTGATATGATATCAGTTTGGCTGATTTCGGTCCTAAATTCACCACCATTGGCATAGATCAACGTCCCATCCTTATTGATGATTTCCGTAGGGCCTGTGCTGTAAGCAACCTTGGTAATAGTGTTGTAGCGGAGGGTGTCAGTCTTTAATGTAAACTCAGGCGAAATGAGTACCACAGAATGATAGAATTGGGCCAAGTCGTCTTGCGCGTAGAAGTAACCCAAACGACTAGATAATATATTGGTCGTATCTATCAATTTACCCCCACTGAAATAATGAGCTACCTCAGTATCTAATGCGTAGTCCAAGTTTTCAGTGATTAATTCTTGATAACCGCGTTGATAAAGCACATTTCCCCGAAGCTGTGCCATCCGCTCATTACCTTCATAAAAGAGGCTATTCGAGGTAATCGTTGTTGAGTCATTTATGATTTTGACATGGTCATAAGCCATCATTTGATTAATCCTTTTTTGATAGACAGCGCTATCGCAGTAAACGATGGTATTGTCTTGAGTAAAGACTACATCATCAATGAGATATCTAATCGATTCCCCGTTCTTACGGACCACTTCTTGTTTACCTTTGGCAGAATATTGAACTCTTTTCTGGGCCAGAGACCCAAAAGAGGATAATAGTAAAACTAGATATAGTAAGTATTTTCGCATCATTAATACTTAAACGGAATGCAAAAGTAATAGATTAACGCAATAGGATCTTACAACTTCGCTATGTTGACCAAATTAAAAGCACATATTGAAAAAAATAAATTATTCAGGGCCCAAGATCGCTTACTCTTAGCGGTTAGTGGGGGTGTTGATTCGATGGTATTGGCCGAGTTGCTCCTGCAGTTGAGATTTGAGTTCACGATGGCCCATGTTAACTTCGGTTTAAGGGGTAAGGAAGCTGACTTAGATGCTGACTTTGTCAATAAATGGGGTGAAGATCATCGTATTCCCGTATTGGTAAAAAAAGTCGAAACAGCGGCGTTTGCCAAGGAACATCAAGTCTCTATTCAGATGGCTGCTCGAACACTTCGCTATCAGTGGTTTGACGAACTCATGGAAATTGAAGCGTTCAGTGCGTTATTGACGGCACATCACGCCGATGATAATTTAGAAACTGTACTGTTCAATCTTACCAAGGGTACTGGAATACGTGGGCTGAGCGGAATGAAAAATAAGCACTTAAAGCGGGTAAGACCGTTGCTCATTTTCGCAAAGGAGGAACTCGTGCAGTATGCAGAAAAGCACGAGATCAGGTGGCGGGAAGATGCTTCTAATGAGACCAATAAATATGCGAGAAATAAAATCAGAAATAAGGTGTTACCTTCCCTCAAAGAAATTAATCCAGCACTTTTAACTACTTTTCAAACCACTTTGACTCGCCTTTCAGGCTTGGAATTTTTGCTCGATGAAAAACTGAAAAGCCTGAGAAAAGGTTATTTTACTCCCGGAGTAATAGATCAATTGGATACCTCCTGGATCCGCCAGAACGAGGGACATCAGGTGCTTCTTTACGAGATTTTGGTTGTTTACGGGCTTAATTATGCCCAATTCAAACAAATTTTTGAATCGGTGATTATGCGCCGATCCGGAATGTTTTATTGGGATGATTACACGTTAAATGTTGATCGGAACAAGATTTTCATTGCAAAGGGCCCTAGGGTGCCCATTGACCAATATATGATTGAAATGAATGTAGACAATTTTCAATTTTCTGGTATTTCTTTTGAAATTCAAGATCAAAATACCCAAGACGGTATCACTAATGAAGCCAATGTTGCCTATTTAGATTTGGAGAAATTATCATTTCCATTGTGTCTTAGAAAATGGAAGACTGGAGATTTTTTTTATCCACTAGGCATGCAGCAACGCAAGAAAGTAAGCGATTTTTTGGTAGACTTGAAAATTCCTCGAATGATGAAAGAAAATGTCTTGGTATTAGAATCCAAGGGCATGATTTGCTGGATTGTTGGAAAACGTATTGATCAAAGATTTTCTATTCAACTAGAGACACAAAAAGGTATTAGGATCAAGGCGACATCAGTTCTCTGAAATGCACCATTTATCAATTCAAGAAGGATTCATTTTCAGATAATTCATGGGATATTTTCTTAAATATTTTTAAAAGGCGCTAGGGTTGAGATCTTATTGGGCAGCCCTTTTCTATTCAGCGCTAAGCATGTAGCTTTGCCTCTCCAAAGCGTATTTTTTTTAAAACACACATTTAATTATAATATCATGAAAGTAACCGTAGTCGGAGCTGGGGCAGTTGGAGCTACCTGCGCTGAGAATATAGCACGAAAAGAGCTGTCTGAAGAATTAATCTTACTAGACATTAAGGAGGGTCTGTCTGAAGGGAAGGCTATGGACATAAATCAATGCGCTACGCTTAATGGGTTTAATACCAAAGTTAGAGGGGCCACAAATGACTATGCTGCCACGGCGGGCTCAAGTGTTGTGGTGATTACTTCTGGTATCCCGAGGAAGCCAGGTATGACCCGAGAAGAATTGATTGGAACGAATGCAGGAATTGTAAAATCGGTCACAGAGAATATTCTCAAATATTCTCCTGATACGATCATTGTAGTTGTTTCAAATCCTATGGATACAATGACTTATTTGACGGTCAAATCTAGCGGATTACCCAAAGAGCGGGTCATTGGAATGGGAGGATTATTGGATAGTAGTCGGTTTAAATACCGATTGAGTAAGGCGTTAGGATGTAGTCCCATGGATCTTCAAGGCGTGGTCATTGGCGGGCATGGGGATACCACCATGATACCGTTGATTAAGCATGCTACTTTCAGCAGCACACCAGTAGCTAATTTACTAACACAGGCGCAACAGGATGAGATAGTCAGAGAAACGATGGTTGGTGGTGCTACTCTTACCCAATTGATTGGTACCTCAGCATGGTATGCCCCAGGTGCCGCTGCTGCTTATTTAGTAGAAAGTATTGTTCGTGATCAGAAGAAGTTAATGCCGTGTTGCGTATACCTTAATGGTGAATATGGTCAGTCGGACATTTGCATAGGTGTTCCGACGATTATCGGACGCAATGGCTGGGAAAAAATCGTGGATTATCAGTTGTCTGAAGATGAAAAAGTCAAATTCGAGGCTAGTGCAAGTGCAGTCAGAAAAATGAATGATTCATTGTATGAATTGAAGTTGATTTAATTCGCGCAAACATTTAAAAAAGGCTACTCTAATAAGTAGCCTTTTTTTGTTGTTTCAACGGATCAATCAATTTAGGGCAATTCTGCTCCTTTAGAGGCATTATAGATTTCATACCACTGCTCAAGATTCATATCAAGTGTGAAGGCGTCAATGGCGACTTGAATACGATCCAAATTTCCACTTCCCACGATAGGTAAAATTTGAGTTGGATGCTTCAATAACCAAGCATATATTACACCATCGATTCCCTTGGCACTTATCTCGTCTTTTATTTTTTCAAGGACAGGGACCAATCGAATGCCTTTAGCGGTTCTGGGATGGAAGATTTCACTTCCCGATAGCGGCGACCAAGCCATGGGTTTTATCTTATGTTTAAGGCAAAAGTCTAGATTTCCATTGTCAAAATGTTCCAAGCAGTACGGGGAAATTTCCAATTGATTAGTGACCAACGAATGATTACAAAATTGTTGTAACGTTTCAAACTGATCTTTTGTGAAATTGGAGACTCCAAAATGAGTAACTTTTCCATCCCTAAACAAATGATCAAAGGCCTTTGAAATTTCAGCGGGATTCCAAAATGGTGCGGGACGATGCAAGAGTAACAAGTCGATGCTATCTGTATTCAAATTCTTCAATGATTGTTCTACCGAAGTCATGATGTTTTCGTAACGGTAATCGTAGATTTTTAACTTTCGATCGGGATACTTTTCTGAAACAAGTTCGATACCGCATTTGGTGATGATTTCAATTTGGCTTCGAAGTCCGGGTTGCATCCGTAAAGCGTCACCAAAATGTTTCTCGCAGGTGTAATTATCATAAATATTGGCATGATCAAAACTACTGATTCCTTTTTCTACTAATTGGTTGGTCAAACTCAACAATCCTTGAGGGCTTAAATTCCAGTCATTTATTCTCATGTGGCCATGAATGATGGGTGATAGCCAGAGGTGCTCGGTAAGTTGAATTTTATCCATTCTATTTTAATTTTTGATTTATGAAAATCTCTAAATTTGAAATTCATCTAAAAAGAACAAAAGTATTAATTAGGGGTGATTGTTTGAATTATATATGATTTTTCTTTAATTCCTTTTATATTGATTCTTCTAATACAGACATATGACAACAAGAAGAGATTTTATTATCAAAACAAGCGCTTTAGCCATGGGAACCATGACATTAAGCGCTTTGGCCAATTCCTCGAAAGCGCCAAAAAATATTGGACTACAGCTCTATTCTTTCAGAGCTGAAATGCTGCAAGATCCTAAAAGGACACTTGAGAAAATTGCTAGCCTTGGAATTAAACAGATTGAAAGTGCGAGTAGTGCAAAGGGACTTTTCTACGGGTTATCTCCAAAAGAAATGAAACGAACATGTGAAGACTTGGGAATGACTTTACGTAGTGGTCATGTTAATATTGATCAAAATTGGGCCAAAACAATGGATCAGGCAGCGGAATCGGGTCAAGAGTATATTATCTGCTCTTCCATGCCTTCTAGGGGACAGACCATTGATAATTACAAAGCAGTTGCAGATGTTTTTAATAAGGAAGCAGAGAAATGTAAGGAATTAGGTCTGAAATTTGGTTATCACAATCATGAATATGAATTTGATTCAGATCAAGGACAAGTACTTTATGATGTTTTAATGGATCATACAGATCCTATGCTTATGCACATGGAATTGGATTTGGGCTGGGTCATTGTTGCAGGAAAAAATCCAATTGATTATTTCGATAAATATCCTGGTAGATTTCCCCTATGGCATTTAAAGGACATGGATTTAATTAAAAAGCAAAGCACAGAATTTGGAAAAGGAGGATTGGACATCAACTTAATGCTTGAAAGTAGTAAGAAATCCGGTTTGTTATATCCCTTTATAGAGCAAGAGGAGTATGCTGTTGGTCCGCTGGAAAGTATTCGAGCTGATATGGACTATTTAGATCATTTGTAATACGAGGATTAAGGCTGGAATGTTGTTAATCTACAGAGCTTATTTAAGCGGGTCATCGAGAAGGAATCAATGAGTATTTTTTCATGGGAACCTTCTTTGATCTTTGATCTAATCCAAAATTAGTCGTTGAATTTCCATTTAGAAAACACGAAATAGTTAAATAATCTTAATTTCAATTAGAAAATAAATTTAAAATGACGCAATCAAATTGGACTAAAAAAATAGGTCTGTTAACCTTGATCTTAGGGATATCTTTGATAAGTAATGCCCAAAAATACCATCTGATAAGCGAGGTAGAGGAAATTTCCCTGCCCGTAGGTGATCAATTTAAAGTCAATGTCAAGATGCTTGATCAATCCAATAAAGAGGTGGATCAAGCATCTTTTAATTTCTATCCTAGGCCGTCTAAAATTTTCAAAATAGATTCCGATGGACTTATTAATAGCCTGGCTCCAGGCACAGGTATGTTGGTAATCATTGGTCGCCTGGAAGGTCAGGATGATTATGCGAGATTAGAACTCCCTGTAATCATAGAAAACGCTGAGGTAGCTCAAATTAATTTGTCCAAATTGCCTTCTGAAATATATGAAGGGCAGGTCATTACCTTGGACGCATCGTTAGTAGACGATCAGCAATTCGAGGTCCAAAATGCAGATTTTAACTTTTCAAGTAGTAATTCAAAGGTGGCAGTCATAGACCTCTTTGGAAATATCACAGCCCTTCAAAAAGGAAAAACTACCCTTAAGGTAACAGCGGGTGTCATGGTTGCAGAAGCCGAATTAGCTGTCAAAGTCAATCCAGTATCCAAGTTGAACATTACTAGTGATGTGATCGAAGCCAGAACGGGAGATGTTATTTGTTTTGATGTAAGGGCATTGGATGTCGAGGGAAATACCCTTGAGGGATTAAATTTCAACTACTCCTTTACTGGAACATCGGCCAGTCCTTCCGAATTTACTTCAGGAATGATTCAGGATGATGGCAGGTTTGTGGCAGACATACCTGGGAAATACACCATCACAGCAGCCTTTGGGGGGCTAAACGTCACCAAAATGGTAAAGATCATTCCTCGAAATGTAACAGAGAAAGTAATACTTACGGGGCATGGTGCTGTGAGCAACGTTCATTCTTCAGATTTATGGGTTTGGGAAGGAATAGACGGCCGAGATTATTGTGTTACAGGTACTTGGGGAGGTAATGGAGAAGCTTATTTTTGGGATGTCACGGACCCAGATAATTTGGTTCCAATTGATACCATCACGGTAGATGCCCGTACGGTCAACGATGTCAAAGTTTCTGAGGATGGCAGGATTTGCGTGATTTCTCGTGAAGGAGCTTCCAATAGAAAAAATGGATTGGTCATTATTGATGTCAGTAATCCTAGGGATACAAAAATCATCAGCACCTTTGATCAGGGTTTAACAGGAGGCGTGCACAATGTTTTTGTGTATAAGAACCATATTTATGCTCTTAGCAATGGGGAGCGTTATGACATCATTAGTATTGAAGATCCAAAAAATCCCAAAAAAGTAGGGAGTTTTGAAATAGATCGTCCAGGCCATTCGATACATGATGTATGGGTGGTAGATGGGATTGCTTATTCTTCCAACTGGTCTTATGGGGTTTGGATGGTGGATGTTGGAAATGGGATTGCGGGTGGAAGCCCATCAAATCCGAAAGTCATTACCAATTATGCCTACCCAAGTGGTTGGAACCATGCTGCTTTTCCCTATTGGGATAAAAAAACAGGTAAATTTTATGTAATAGCTGGTGATGAGGCATTTCCAAATGGCTTGAATACCGAAGATGGTCCTACTATTCCTGCAGGTTTTTTGCATTTTATAGATTTCACGGATTTGCAACATCCCGTCGAAGTGGCCAAATATGAAGTCCCAGGTGCCGGTTCTCATAATTTGTGGGTGGAGGATGATGTGCTTTATGTCGGTAATTATAATGCGGGACTTCGGGTTGTTGATATTTCGGGAGATTTAATGGGAGATTTATATAAACAAGGGCGTGAAATTGCTTGGTTTCTACCATCAGATCCAAAGGGTCGGATTGCCAATGCACCAATGACGTGGGGACCTCAACCACACAAAGGACATGTCTTTTTTACGGATTGGAATAGTGGACTATGGTCTGTGAAAGTTGGGGTTAAGCAACCAGAAAACATAAAGATTGATAAGAAATGAGTAGAAGAGCACTTCTTATGTACCTGTGGTTGCTGCCACTCTTTGTAAAAGCACAAAATTATTTTATTTATGTAGCCGCAGAGTCAGAGGATGAGGTAGCCGTTGTTCAATTCGACGGCAAAAGGGGTTCAGTTATCCATACCATTTCGGTAGGGTACCAAATTACAGAAATTGAAGGGCCACATGGCCTGACGGTGGACCCAACTGGAGCTTATTGGTACGTGACCATGGCCCATGGGAATCCTTACGGACGCGTTTATAAATACAAAACGGAGGGCAATGAGTTGGTTGGTTTTGCTGAATTGGGGATATTCCCCGCCAGTATGCAAATCAGTCGTGCCAATGGATTGCTTTTTTGTGTCAATTTCAATTTGCATGGAAAAATGGTGCCGAGTACTGTTTCAGTAGTAGACCCTGTATCAATGCAGGAACTTAAGAAAATAACGACAGGTTCCATGCCTCATGGCTCAAGGATCAGTCCGGACGGACTTAGTCATTTTTCTGTGGCGATGATGTCGGGTGAACTTTTTGAAATTGATGTATTAAGTCTGGAGGTCAAGCGAACATTAGACCTAGATGCTTCCATGAAGGCCTACACTTCCATGAGTATGTCAGACAGTCATGCAGATATGGGCCATGAAATGGCCATGGATATACCTGAGACGATGAAGCATTCCCAGTTAAAACCTACGTGGGTCATTCCCCATCCAGACGGAAAACGGGTTTATGTGGCGGCCAATGGTGATGGAAAGGTAATAGAAATAGATCTTGAAAAGTGGGCAGTTGCTCAAATTTTCAAAACAGGAAGTGGACCTTACAATGTGGAACTTACGCCGGATGGTCATAAGATGGTTGTCACCTATAAAGCCGATGGTGCTACTGGTATATGGGATCTTGACACGCACAAAGAAATTGCGGTGATTAAGAATTCAAGATCAGTATCGCACGGAATAGCGATTTCTTTAGACAGCAAATATGCATTTGTTTCGGTAGAAGGTATTGGGAGCCAACCGGGTTCTGTAGATATCATAAGCCTTGAGCGTAATCAACTTGTGGACGTCGTAGAAGTGGGCAAACAAGCAGGAGGCATTACTTTCTGGAAAATTGAAAAATAAAGGGCTTATATCTTCATCTTATAGAAGACTAAAATAATTAAGGAGCAGTTTCTATTTTTGTTTTGCCTATTAAGGTCTGAGTTCATACTTCAGGACAAATTGAGCGTTGTTTTCCCTTGACAAATTAGATATAAAAATACAGCTAGGCGGGTGAGTGATTGCAGTTTTTTTCCCCATCATAGTACTCTTATTCCTTTTGTATATCAATCAGTGGGGCGATAAGCCGCTTACCTTACTTTTTTTTTGATATTAGGGACGCTTATAACATCTATCCTGCTGTTTTTTTTAAACTTAAAATTTATCTTAGAGGCGCTGACTTGCAACTTATTCATTGCATTGGGATCGTGGGTTCACCTAAATATTGATTAACTGTGCTCGATTAAAGTAATTAGGGTTCTTTGGTACTATGGTTTAGGTATTCGCTTGACCCCGATGGGGGCTCTATCACATACAACGAGCCCAAAGCTATTGAACTTTGCCTCATCGCCAAAGGGGAAAAAAAACCGTGCTTATTGGATCTACTGAACCTGATGTTTTCAAGGAAATTATTAAGAAAAACCATAAGACTAGTTGAGATCTTCAACGGTGGCTATTTTCAAAGCAGAGCCGTTGGTCTCCTTCTTTGACACAATCATCACATTGTTCAGTCAATATAAAAAAATATTCTGTATATTCTGTATATGGAAAAACGTGAGTTTTTAAAAAAAGCATCTATTATGGGATTGTCGGTACCGTTGACTTTTGATCATTTGAACTCATTAATAGATGGTTCGAGGCATTTATCGGACAGAGAGGTTGCACAAGATGAGTCTTTTTGGTTGGAGATCAGAAAAGATTATCGCCTAAAGCCAGATTATATTAATCTAGAGAATGGTTATTACTGCGTCATGCCGCAATCAACTGAATCGGCTTATATCGAGCATTTAAAAGAAATCAATTACCAAGGTTCTTGGTACATGCGTACGGTTCAATTTGAAAATAAAAAAGTCAATGCTTCCTTGTTGGCCGAAATGGCTGGATGCAGTCAAGAGGAGCTTGTCATTACAAGAAATACTACCGAGTCTTTAGATATGATCATACAGGGCCAAGATTGGATGCCAGGAGATGAAGCTATCATGTCTATGCAAGATTATGGTGCCATGTTGAATCAATTTAAAATGATGGAAAAGCGTTTTGGCATTATTTGCAAGGAGTTATCCATACCCAATCATCCCAATGACGATGATGAAATTGTAAATCTATACAGATCTGCCATTACCCCAAAGACCAAACTATTAATGGTTTGTCACATGGTTAACATCACGGGGCAGATACTTCCGGTGCGTAAAATTTGCGACATGGCTCATGAATTGGGCGTACTAGTAATGGTTGATGGGGCTCATGCCTTTGGGCATTTTCAATTTTCTATCAATGAATTGAATTGTGATTACTATGCGACCAGTTTGCATAAATGGCTTAGTGTACCACTTGGTGCTGGTTTTTTGTTCGTAAAAAAAGGTAAGGTCTCAACTGTTTGGCCTATTTTCGCCGAAGGAGAGATGGACCCAAATGATATTTTACGATTGAATCATATAGGTACCCACCCAGCGCACACAGATTTAGCCATTGTCAATGCCATTAATTACCATCAAAAGATAGGAGGGGCGAGAAAAGAAGCTCGATTACGCTTTTTGCAAAGGTATTGGACAACCCAAGTGAGAGATTTGCCCCGTGTGGAAGTCAATACACCCGTAGAATCCTATCGGCATTGTGCTATTGGAAATGTAGGTATTGCGCAGATCCCTCCGAATGAATTTGCCAAAAGATTATTAGATGAGTTTAAAATCTGGACAGTAGCTATTGATTCTCCTGGCGTTCGTGGTCTGAGAATTACCCCTAATGTATATACGACTACTTCCGAATTGGATACTTTCGTTGAGGCTATCAAGCAATTAAGTGCCTAGACAATCGGTCTGATATCAGTAAAGCAGCAATTAAAACTTACTATTCAGACGTCAATAGTGAAGACTTATTGAAAGGATTAAGGCTTTCATGTCTTGAATTTTAGCTTTTCAAACCTATGTAGCCCCGTTCGTCAGAAACTGTTTATGATGTCGCAACATGACTAGAAAAAATCTTATCTTTAGCATAGTAAGGTATTTTAACCCCCCCTTCATTCAAATGATATGAGTAGTACTCAGCAGACATCGATTTTGCCATTGGATATGGCGTCAATTTTTCACCGTCAGCAAAACTTTAAAAAGGGAATTGCGCAATCGACCACCAAACAAAGAAAAGCAAAGCTACGGAAGTTACTACACGCCGTGGAGGTGACTTATCGAAACGAGATTCGCCAAGCCTTGTTGGAAGATTTCGGCAAAAGTGCGGCGGAAGTGGATCTTACCGAAATTTATCCAGTAACCGGAGAGATCAAATATGCTTTACGAAATTTGGGTGATTGGATGCTAGACAAACCGGTAAATACCAAATTGGCTTTCTTTGGATCTTCCTCCAAAATTAAGTACGAGCCAAAAGGGAATGTCCTGATCATTTCCCCATGGAATTTTCCAATTAATCTTAGTTTTTGTCCGTTAATTTCGGCAATAGCAGCGGGAAACACGGTTATTTTAAAGCCTTCAGAGCATACTGAAAGGACTTCAGCTCTTATGAAAAAAATGATTAATGAGCTGTTTGATGAACAAGAAATAGCAGTTATTGAGGGAGGTATTGACGAAAGCACTGCCTTATTGAAACTTCCCTTTAATCATATATTTTTTACTGGAGCTCCTGAAATCGGCAAAATAGTGATGCGTGCGGCGGCTGTACATTTAGCTTCTGTTACCTTAGAATTGGGTGGAAAATCCCCTACGGTGGTAGATGAAACAGCCGATATTGAGACAGCTGCCAAAAGAATCATATGGGGAAAGTTTCTCAATGCAGGACAAATCTGCATTGCTCCAGATTATGTGAATGTGCATCGGAGTAAAGTCGACGAGTTTATCGTTGCGGCAAAGCAAACTTTAGAGAAATTTTTTGGTTTAAATTCTTCGGATTCAAAGGATTATACCAAAATCGTCAATATCAAGCATTTCAACCGGTTGATGGATTATTTAAAAAATGCAGTGGACAAGGGGGCGGAAATTGTGCATGGTGGAGAATCAGATGCGGATACTCGTAGCCTAGCACCTACTTTAATGAAAGACGTACCAATGGATTCAGATTTGATGCAACAAGAGATTTTTGGTCCAATCTTGCCTATTCGGGTTTATGATCATATTGACGAGGTTTTGGAGGTTATCAATGATAAGGAAAAACCATTGGCATTGTATATTTATAGTAAAAGTCAAAAAAATATCCGATATATTTTGAATAATACGAATTCGGGAGGCGTGTGTATCAATAGCAACGATTTGCATTTTTTCAATCATGAGTTGCCTTTTGGTGGAGTCAATAATAGTGGTATTGGGAGTTCCCATGGAAAACATGGATTCATGGCGTTTTCAAATGAGCGTAGTATATATAGACAACACATACCTGGTGCCATTGAGCTTTTGATGCCTCCCTACAATAATTTCAAGCAGACCTTGATTAATTTAACTATCAAGTGGTTTTGATTTTCGCTGATGACTATTCGATGTCGCCATTAATTATTTCCATTAGAAGATGAAAAAAGTGAGCTGGGGCGTATTGGGTACCGCCAATATAGCCCTCAAAAAAGTTATCCCTGCCATGCAATCAGGGGCATTTTGTAGTATTGATGCCATTGCTTCTCGTAGTTTGGATCAAGCAAGAAAGGCAGCTGAATCCTTGCGTATTCCTAAAGCCTATGGGAGTTATGAAGACTTACTAGAAGACCCACAAATTGAGGCCGTGTACGTACCGCTGCCAAATCATTTGCATGTACCTTGGATCATTAAAAGTTTGGCTGCAGGGAAGCATGTGCTTTGTGAAAAACCCATAAGTATGAATTTGCAGGAAGCTGCTTTTCTATCAGAAGAAATTAAAAAATACCCTGAATTAAAAGTAGCAGAAGCTTTTGCGTATAAGCATCATCCTCAATGGCTTAAGGTACAGCAGTTGCTCAAGGAAGGGGTCATTGGTGATATGGTAACGATGCATACCCATTTTTCCTATGACCAGAGAGATCCTAGAAACGTCCGTAATCAGGTGGCCTTTGGTGGTGGTGGGTTGTTAGATGTAGGTTGCTATGCAATTTCCTTAGCGAGATTATTGTTTAGTGAAGAACCCATAAGGGTGAGAGGTTTGATGGAATTTGATCCTCAGTTTAATGTCGATCGCGTCGCTTCAGGGATACTGAGGTTTGAAAAAGGTTCTGCTACCTTCACTTGCGGTACCCAAATGGATCGCTATCAATGCGTTCAGATCTATGGTACAAAAGGAAGAATAGCTATTTTGGATCCATTCGGACCCCCGGGATTAGAGACCGAGGTCAAGGTTTTTCAGGGAGAGCAAATGGAGGCGATCACATTTGAAAAAGCTAACGCCTATACGCTACAAGGGGATGCCTTTTCAGAAGCCATTAGGACCAATGGGAGATTAACTCCCTTGACGGATGCCCTTGCAAATATGAGCGTTATTGATCGATTACTAAATGCAGCAATTTGAGGGTGATGATGACCTTCAAATAATTAATTTTTCTTATATTGATAACTAGAACACAAACCCCATGAAGATGAAATATAAATGGTTCATAAGTAGTTGGCTTTTGATAAGTTTTCTAACAGTCTCGGCTCAGCCCCAATGGGAATATTTATTCAATGGAGAAAATTTAGATAATTGGACCCGTCTAAATGGAGTGGCGCCTTATACCTTAGAGGGAGATAGTGTGATTGTAGGGACAAGTGTGCGGAATACACCGAACACTTTTTTGATAAGCCAGAAAAGCTATGGGGATTTCATCCTCGAAGTAGCGGTCAAGGTCGACAATGAACTCAATTCAGGGATTCAAATAAGAAGCTTGAGTGATAAAAATTTCCAAAATGGAAGGGTTCATGGATATCAGGTTGAAATAGATCCATCGGCGCGTGCTTTTAGTGGGGGGTTATATGATGAAGCTAGAAGAGGCTGGATGTATCCGTTATCGCTAAATGAAAAAGGTAGTTCAGCTTTTGTGCCAGGAGGTTGGAACCATTATCACATTGAAGCCATTGGAAATGAAATTAAGGTTTGGGTCAACCAGGTGATGACAACCAAATTGGTAGATGAGCTGACCACTTTCGGATTCATCGCACTCCAAGTACATAGTGTTTATGCTGACGAACAAGTTAATAAGCAGGTAAGATGGAAGAATATTCGGATTGCTACAGATAACTTGGAGGCATTAAAGTGGACGCCTGATCCCGACGTTAAAGAAGTGAGTTTTTTAATTAATCAACTCACTCAAAATGAACTTAGAAAAGGCTGGAGACTATTGTGGGATGGCCATTCATCAGAGGGATGGCGAGGTGCTAAGTTGGATCATTTCCCGGATTATGGATGGCAAATAGACCAAGGTACGTTGACCATAAATGGGTCAGAGGGTGGGGAAGCTGAAGGCGCCGGAGATATTATTACCATTGATAAATATCAGGATTTTGAATTAGAATTGGAATTTAAAATCACCAAAGGGGCCAACAGTGGCATCAAGTATTTTGTACAACCGGAAATAAACAAAGGATCAGGATCAGCGATTGGCTGTGAATTTCAAATACTAGATGATGCAGCACATCCTGATGCCAAATTGGGGGTTGGTGGAAACAGAACCTTGGGTTCATTATATGATTTGATCCCTGCTGAAAATCTCTCGGTGCCGGGACGTGAAAAGCAATTTAAAGGTATCGATCAGTGGAATCAAATAAGAATCATTTCCAAAAAGGGTCAGGTTTCTCATTGGCTAAATGGTGAGAAAGTGGTTGAATATGATCGCTATAGTCCATTATTTAAGGCCTTAGTCGCGCATAGTAAGTATCGCATTTGGCCTAATTTCGGTATGTGGGAGGAAGGTCATATCCTGCTTCAGGATCATGGAAATACGGTGAGTTATCGAAGCGTCAAAATCAGGGAATTTTAATATTCAATGTTATGAAAAAGAGCAGAAGAAATTTCATTAAAAAAGTGGCAATGGGATCTGCGGCACTATCGTTCAGTGCCAAAAGTTATGCCAAAATCATGGGTGCCAATGATAGAATTAACCTTGCGATAACGGGTGTAAATGGAAGAGGTATGGCCCTATTAAAATCAACGTTAGCCAATCAAAATACGGTAATTCGTTACATCTGTGATGTAGACAGTCGGGCAATGAGCAATGCCATCAATGAAGTCAATAAGCTTACAGGGACAGCCCCTCAAGGGATCAAGGATTATCGGAGATTACTTGAAAAGACCGATTTAGATGTTGTTGCCATCGCTTCCCCAGATCATTGGCATGCCCCTATGGGAATCATGGCTATGAAAGCGGGAAGACATGTCTATCTTGAAAAGCCAGCTGCACAAAATGCGGCTGAAGTGAAAAAATTAATAGAAGTCCAAATGGAAACAGGTAGGTTGCTGCAAATCGGCACCCAGCAGAGATCGGCGCCCACCAGCCAGTTGGCCATTCAAGAAATTCGTTCAGGTATTATTGGTATTCCGTATTTCGCTAAAGCATGGTATTCAAACAAGAGAACGGGAATAGGCAGTGGAAAAGTAGTCGAAATTCCTGACTGGCTAGATTGGGACCTTTGGCAAGGCCCTGCGCCAAGAAAGATGTATAAAGATAATTTTGTGCATTATAACTGGCATTGGTTCAAACATTGGGGGACCGGTGAAGTGCACAATAATGGAACCCATGAAATTGACATTGCTCGATGGGCCTTAGGGGTAGACTTGCCCAAAAAAGTATCATCTAGCGGAGGTAGGTTTCACTTTAAAGATGACTGGGAGTTTTATGACACCCAAGTGGTCAATTATGAATATGAGGATTCAAAACTCATCACTTGGGAGGGCAAAAGTTGTAACAATTTCACTACTAATGAGCGGGATCGTGGGACACTCATTCATGGTACAGAAGGTTCTGTTTTGTTAGATCGAAATGGCTATATACGATATGATTTGAGTGGTAAAAAAGTTTTCGACATAGCAGAAAAATCGCCCTCAGCAACTACTGATTTGGTTGGTGCAGGAGCGCTAGACGTTTTCCATATGAAAAATTTACTTGACGCCATCAGGATAGACACACCACTCAATGCCCCAATAGGTAACGCAAGTAATACCAATTTAATGTGTCATTATGCCAATATGGCCCAGGACTTGAACAGGCCATTGGAGATCAATACGGAGACGGGAGTGGTACATGATAAAGAAGCCATGAAATCATGGCAAAGAGACTATGAGCCCGGGTGGGACTTTTAAGTGACTAGATAAAAAGGTGGCCTGATTTGTTTCTAGTGAATAACAAAGCGATTCATCTATCTGCAATGTAGTAGGCATAGAAAAGTTCAGATAGTCGGGCCAAAGCATTGGTACCTTCATCGAAATCCGTTAAATCTTTGGAGAATAATACGAGGACATAACCAGAATCGTCTGGAAGGTACACAATCCCTCCGTCATGGTGCAGACCGGTAATAGATCCTGTTTTATGCGCCACCTGCACATCACTTGGTAAAAAATGTGGGATGATTTCATTGAATTTTTGTTCTTTCAAAATAGCGATCATTTTGTCGCAAGCCTCAGGGCTGGCGGCTTCTTTTTGAGCGATACTTTCTAAAATAATGAGGAAATCTCTGGCCGTTGTCGTATTGTTTAGACCTAAATCGAACGCTTTTTGGTCTTCAACGCCTCTTAAAACTGCTATCTTTTCAGCCCCCAATTTTCTCATTGTGGCGGTCACATTTTTTGCACCTATTTTATCAATTAAAATATTGGTTGACAGATTACTACTCGAAGTAATCATCTCATACATAAGATCGTAAAGTGTTGTGTTTTTTCCAATGGAACCATATAAGTCGCCTTGTGAGTCCACCGCTATGTCCATTGCATAATCACTACCATCTACAATACTTTTGAATTGATTGTGAATAAGAATACTATCTTCAAGTGCGAATATGCCTTGTTCGGCCTGTTGAAATAGTTCGATCATTACGGGTACTTTCATCGTGCTTGCCGCATGAAATGATTCGCCTTCGTTAAGAAAATAGTATCGTTCTTTATTTTTGAGATCTTGAAATGCGATGGCAAAATGACCATCAATTGGACAAAGTATTTCTTCAATTTGGGCGTTTAGACGGTCTATTGGCTTAGGTTGACAGCCAATTGATAACGAGAAAATCAGTAGCAAATAATAAGGCGTTTTCATAGGCGTTCAAAATAATTAAATAACGTGAATATTTATCTTATTTACTTGATTATTGTTTTTGTTGATTTAAGAGAGGTACCATAGCGACGAAGTCAGTGATGATATATAAACGGGTAGTGTAGGCTATTAATCGGTATGGAATATCCGATGATTTGTTTTAATTATGACTACTGCTTAAAATATCATATGGCAATAACACTCATTCCAAGGTGAGTGTTACATTTTTTTTTATTAAGCGAGACAATCAGTGCTTTTGATTATTCATTTGAAGAATAGGATAGTGATGAGTATTTAAACAACCCCATCCAGCTAATTTTCCAGAACCATGGATGATCTTTTGGTTGGCGACTTGGATTTGAATGGATGGTATTACACAACTGATTATGTGGGTTTCAATTTGGTATTAGTTACATAGTAAAAGTTGACAAGCGATCAATTTAGCCTTGTAAATAATCCGAAAATAACATTGGTATTATAAAAAAACGCATTCGGATCAATAAGTCAGTTAAGGACTTAGAAGAGCCCATCACTAAAGAGGGCAGTGGGTTGATTACCGAAGAATAGCTTGCCCTATAGATTAACAAGCGATTGGTTCCAAATACCTCGGACAATTTGGATAGGAATTGACTTTAAAAATATTATCGGTTGGTGACGCCGATTATTTTGAAATGGGTTTTTATAGATGGAAGCAATTCAGGCAGCCATTTGGCGTTATAATGATCTTGATGTTCGCCAAGTATTCATTAAAGAAAAAGCTCAATTTGTAATAGGTCACCTTGATTAAACAGCGATGCTAATTTGTGTAATCATACTTTTCAAAGTATGAAAGTATTGTCTCAATTTGATCAATTTAAAAAAGTCGATTTCTTATACAAGCCCTAATTTCAGTTTTATTCATACATTATTACTGTTTTTTCGGAAAAATATAATTATCTTTTTACCTACCATAATCACTCCTTGGGTATTATTGTCCCAATTGGGATTAAATGAAACCCTTAACCTATTTTTTGATGTCTAATATTTGAATAGTTGATTATGAAAAAAAACAGAAGAGCCTTCATGAAGGAGGCGGGATTAACATTGGGTGCGATTTCGATGGGATCGTCCTTTATCATGTCTTGTGGTACAGGAAGTCCGGCAACTAGCGTAGTTGCAGATGCAGTAGTCGTTGCAAATACTGATTTTGAGATTTCTCTCGCTCAGTGGTCTTTGCATAAAGCTTTCTTTGCAAAAGAGTTGGACCCAGCAAATTTCCCGCGTATTGCCAAAGAGCAATTTGGGATTAATTGTATTGAATTGGTTAATCAGTTTTATAGAGATGTAGTTAATGATCAGGAATATTGGCTAGCCTTTAAAAATCAATGTGATGAATTGGACGTTCAGGTTGGACTTATTATGTGTGACGGTCTTGGACACCTGGGCGATGCTGATGAAATGGCTAGGGCTCAAACGGTGCAAAATCACCATACTTGGGTTGATATCGCTAAATATTTAGGCGCTCATTCGATAAGGGTAAATGCTGCTGGTGCTGGTTCGTCTGAAGAGGTGTCAGCACATGCAATAGCTGGTTTAACTGAATTAACTGCCTACGGGGCCTCAAAGGAAATAAACATTATTGTTGAAAATCATGGAGGGTACTCTTCAAACGGTAAGTGGCTCGCTAATGTGATTCAATCTGTAGACAGTCCGTATTGCGGAACTTTGCCAGACTTTGGTAACTTCTGTATCGAAAGAGCAGAAAATGGTCGAGATTGTTTAGAGGCATATGATCGCTATATGGGAATAGAGGAGTTAATGCCATTTGCCAAAGGTGTGAGTGCTAAGGCGAATGAATTTGATGCAGAAGGTAACGACACCCAATCTGACTTTTTGAAAATCATGACCATAGTAAAAAAGGCTGGCTTTAAAGGTCATGTCGGTATTGAATATGAGGGAGAAACCTTATCAGAGCCAGAGGGTATTGTTGCAACAAAAAAGCTACTTGAAAAGACATTTTTGGCCTTATGACATTTCTATTTATTATTTTTAAAAGGTTTTCATTTGAAAACCTTTTTTTATTTATTATTTTGGGTTTTTAGGTAGGCATTGGCTATGTTGTGTAGTGAAGTCCTTGATTTTGGGGAGTTGACAAAGGAGCCCTAAATCAATATTTTCAGTATTCATAGGGTTGACTGATTTTCTTCAATTAAAAACATTCATATGTCTCAATTCGAAATCAATATATTATTTGATGTCAAAGGAAAAATTGTACTAATTACAGGAGGTACGCGTGGAATTGGCTTAATGATGGCTAGAGGGTTTGTCGCTAATGGCGCCAAAGTTTATATAAGTTCAAGGACAGCATCGGTGTGTCAAGAGGTTTCGCGAGAATTATCTGAAATTGGATTTTGCAAGGCAATTCAAGCTGATTTATCCTCAAAAGAGGGTAGATTGGCGTTATTGGATCAATTCAGGGCTTGTGAGTCTAGACTAGACGTACTTATTAATAATGCTGGAGCGGCATGGGGTGCGACTATTCAAGAACATTCAGAAGAGGCTTATGACAAGGTAATGGATTTGAATCTCAAGGCTATGTTTTTTCTTTCTAGAGATTTAATACCAGTGCTATCGAATAACACAGTGGGCGATCCCTCGAGAATCATTAATATTGGTTCCATTGATGGTATGGTGGTGCCTGGACATGATAATCCGATATATAGTATTTCCAAAGTAGCAGTGCATCAGTTGACCAAGATTTTGGCTGCCAAAATTTCTGGGCTAGGGATCACTGTAAACGCTATAGCACCAGGGCCATTTGAGAGTAAAATGACGGCTTTTATGTTAACCAAGGCGCAACGTGAAATAGAGTTGGCAAATCCATTAAAACGGATTGGTATACCTGAAGATATGGCGGGAATAGCCTTATTTTTGTCATCCAAAGCTGCCTCTTATATCAATGGTGTGGTCATTCCTGTTGATGGGGGATTGCATCTTAAATCATATCAATTTATATAATGGAATTGGATTTTCAACTACTTAAAACGGAGATTTTAGATGATTTGATCTATAGGGGCCAAACGGTAGACATAGGAGCACCTCAACTTTATGGTGGGTTAGTGTTGGGGCAGGCAGTTTATTCTGCCGCTCAGAGCGTTTCTAAGGATCGATTGATACATTCGTTACACGCATATTTCATCTTACCAGGAGATCCCTACGCACCCGTGATCTATCAAGTCGATCCAATACGTGAAGGAAAGAGTTTTTCAACACGTAGGGTAGTGGCAACCCAGCATGGGAAAGCTATTTTTAATATGTCTGCTTCATTTCAAATTGGAGAATTGGGCATTGAACATCAGCAAGATCATGAGGAGGTTGTAGGTCCCGAACATCTAAAGAATCTCAGAGAAATTAATTTAGAAGCCGCTTCACGATCCGAAGGAGTTATTAAAGAGCGCTTAGAGAATTGGTCACAGATCAAGTGGCCCATCGAGATTCGCCCTATAGACCCTATAGACCCT
Organism: Flammeovirgaceae bacterium; assembly: GCA_013204595.1. Classification (GTDB taxonomy): domain Bacteria; phylum Bacteroidota; class Bacteroidia; order Cytophagales; family Cyclobacteriaceae; genus UBA4465. The sequence goes on along the minus strand of JABMNK010000054.1, from coordinate 14,313 downwards.
ATAAATCCGGTAAAGAAGCGTCCAAAATCAGGAATTTGGTTTAGGGTTTTGGCAGATATCTCCAACGAGAGCCTTGCCTATCGTCAGGCATGCTTGGCTTGTATTTCAGATTATATGCTTCTTTCCACGGCCCTATTACCCCATGGTATCACCTGGTTAAAAGGGGTAAGGCAAGCAGCAAGTTTAGATCACGCCATGTGGTTTCATGAGCCATTTATGGGAGCTTCTTGGATGCTTTATATGATGGATAGCCCGAAGGCCGGAAATTCCCGCGGGCTTACAAGGGGAAGTGTTTATGACCCTTCCGGTAAGTTAATTACGTCAATAGTACAAGAAGGTTTGATAAGGACTTAAAATAAATAATTGAAAAGGGATAGATCGTTAGTCAATGATTTGTCAAAAATGTCTGTTATAGTTATTGCATATGGAAGCGTTCATAAAAAAGTATCAAGCTAGCTTTGATAAGGAGGAATTGGTGAAATTGATCATCTCCAAGAAAAGAATTAAAGCCAACCAGCTTAAAACGGTAACCATAAAACCTATTTTTTTGAAGTCAATATTAAAATTGTCTTTGATTGAGCACTACCAGACCAAGGACATCACCAAGAATTTTGAACTAGAAGAGAGTAAAAAAATCGTTCAAAAATTATTGGAAGGTGATTTTTACCAAGCAGATTTATTTACTACGACTGGAAATTGGCACTTCCTTTTGTTTAAGAGTGGAAAATCGAAATTGAAGGCAGGAGAGGTCACCAATAAACCCCTTGATTACCTCCATCATGACCATATTAAAAATAGGTTGATTGAACCTATTGGAAATATTTATTTAAGGGAATTGGGTATTACCTCTTTTGAGGGGGTTATTAAAAACGATAGTCAAGATAAATTTCGACAGATAAATAAGTATGTGGAAATCGTTGATGATGTTTTGGCCAATGTGGAGCTTCCAGCTGATTTTAATGTTGTCGATATGGGTGCAGGCAAGGGCTATTTGACGTTTGCACTGTATGATCATTTGCGCAACCAACTTCAAAAAAAACCACATATCATAGGGGTGGAATTAAGGGCCGAATTGGTTGATAAATGCAATTTAATTGCTCAGAAGGCATTTTTCGAGTCTTTGCTTTTTGTACAGGGTAACATTAAAGAGGTAGTCCTTCCAAAGATAGATATCCTCATAGCGTTACATGCATGCGACATCGCCACTGATAAAGCCTTAGCGAGAGGTATTCAGGCCGGAGCAAAGATTATTTTAAGTGCCCCCTGTTGTCATAAGCAAGTTCGTAAGAGTATGAAAACCGAAGGGCTCCTTTGTGAGATTACCAAATTTGGAATCATGAAAGAACGCCAAGCAGAGATGCTGACAGATACGATAAGGGCTTTAATTTTAGAAGCTTATGGGTATAAAACAAGGGTATTTGAATTTATAGCGACAAGTCATACTCCAAAAAACATTTTGATTGTTGGAGTTAAGTTAAGGGAGCTGGTTGCACCCGATCAGGAGGTGATGGCAAAAATTCAAGAAATCAAGCGGATGTTTGGTATAACCTATCACGAGCTTGAGCAGCTATTGAAATAACCTAAGAGCTAAAAATTACATTGATATAATTTTTAGCTCTTAATCTACACTATTGCATAAAATAAAATCTTCTTTGAAAAACATTTATATCTTTCAAAGAAGATTTTCTAGAATAAATTCTTTAATTTGCTCTATTAAATTTCATATTCTAAAACAAGTGCGGAAAAAGATGAAGCAGATCAGGAAATTATGGATGGTGCTAATGGGTTTACTTTCCATTGGATTTTCGGGATGTGAACTAATGAATCAGGAAGAACTGGTAGAAGTGGCTTATTTCACACCTGTTTATGCGACAATTGATGAGCTTACTTTTGACATCTCCATAGATGCTCCTGTTGACTATAACCAGTCTGGAAAGGTAATCACTTATGGTGATTATGTTTTTATCAACAGCCCCAATGAGGGTATTCATATCATTGATAATACGGATCCTTCAAATCCAATAAATAAAACGTTTATTTCTTTGAAAGGTAATTTGGATATGGCCATTGTCGAGGATCATTTGTATGCGGATATGTTTTCTGCACTGGTGGTGTTGGATATATCCAACATAGACCAGCCCGTAGTTTTGGAAGATTACACTGTGGAAGATGTTTTTTCTTATAATCAATACTGGAGTTACCCTTCATGGGAGGAAGTACAAGGTTATGAGCATATAGGTTATGATGCGATAGATACCCAAAAAGGAATAGTGATAGATTGGAAAGTGGAGCTCCGAGAGGAGACGATTTCATACGATCGGTGTTTGGGATGTTATTATGATAAAATGGATGTAGCCGTCGCTGCAGAAGATGATGGATTTTCCAATGTGAGTACTGCCGGATCAATGACGCGATTCTTACCTATAGACAAGTTTTTGTATGCGATTAGTTTTAATGAATTGGTCATATTTGAACTGACCGAAACGTATCAGCCTTTGCGTTGGGGAAAATTGGATACACAAGCGGCGGCTGAAACACTTTTTCGTTTGAATGGAATCTTGTATGTTGGAACCACAACGGGTATGTTGATGTATGATGTTGCAAATCCAGGTAATCCAAATTTTATAAATAGTATAGCCCATTTCACGAGTTGTGATCCAGTTGTGGCGGATGATAAGTATGCATACGTTACTTTAAGAGGGGGAACCAATTGCTGGAATGATCTTAATGAGTTGCAAATCATTGACATTCAAGATCCATCAAATATTAGTCTGATCGGAAAACATATTATGTTTAACCCGCATGGGTTGGCTATTATAGGTGATTATTTGTTGGTTTGTGATGGTACTGCAGGCATCAAGGTATTGGATTTATCAGATCGAACAATCCCTACCATTAAGGGTACTTATCCAATTGATTTTGCCTATGATGTGATTGTCAGTTTTCCTACAGCCTTGGTAGTAGGTAAACAAGTTATGTATCAATATGATATTTCCAATTTACCAGAAATGGTGAAGATTAGTGAAATTGCCCTCACCATCACCAATTAGTGAAAGGGGGTTTGATACAAGATTTCGTTTAATTTTGAATCAAACTAAATCCACCTGAAATTAGAATTTCTTTATTTTGAAGATCTTTATAATTCAGGATTTCAACCCTTCCTTTTTCCTGAATCCCTGTAGACACTTGGATAAGTTCAAAGTGGTAATTGCCTGTATTTCCGCCCATTTTTACCAATACAGAAGTCTTATTTACTTGAGTCAATAGCGCACTTTCGGGTAAACACATGGCCTCTTTTGCATCAATATCAATTTTGGATTTGACAAACATTCCAGGAATTAAGCGCCCTGCTAGGTCGTCCGCCACATCGGCATGAACTTTAACCGTTCTTTCTGATCCTGAGATAGTTTTGCTCACCAAGTGCACGTCTGCAGGGTACCATATGTCGGGTGTTTGAGCTAGGCTGAAAATCAGTTCTTGACCTTTTTTGATTCTGGATGCATCCCTTTCGAATACTTGCAGTTCTAAATGAATATGAGAGGTATTAATGATTTCTATGGCAACTTCGGCTTCATTTATAAAATCACCTAAATGAATATTTACTGCTGAAATAAACCCTGAAATAGAGGCCAATATGGGTATTGATGACGAGATGGTTCCGCTATCTAGCAAAGTAAGCGGTAGGTGGATTAAGGCTAGCTGTTTTTTTAAAGCCTCATGTCTAGACCACATAATTTTATATTCGTTTTCAGCCTTTTCGAATGTTTTTTTTGCGGATATTTTTTCTTGATCAAGGGTTTTTTCCCTTTCAAGCACAGATTTTAAGTATTTAAGTGCCTCACTTGTTTCTAAATATTGCTGTTGTATAGTGATTAATTCAGGTGATTCGATCGAAAAAAGACGTTCTCCTTTTTTAACACTTTGCCCTGGTAACAGGTTTAAATCTATAACATATCCACTTTGATAGGCACTCACAGAAGCAATACTTCCTGGTGGCACTTCAACATATCCATTAGCGCTGACGGTCTCTGCTATCATCTCTTTTTGAAGCATTCCTAACATCATTTTTTCATCCAAAAATTGCTTAGGAGTAATCATTATCTGTTTTTTTTCAGACACGAGCGTACCTATGGATGGTTTATCCGGGCTACATGAAAAAGTCCCTAGGCAAATTAAAACGAGGGAAATGATTCCTACAATGGATCTTTGAACTGGCATATTTAAGGGATCAAGTAATTGATGTCAAGAACTGTTTGATTGTATTGATTTAAACTGTTGAGATAATTAATTTTAATTGAAATTGCTTGATTAATTGCTTGAGCATATTGAAAAAAATCAATCTCACCGTTTTGATAGTTTTTGGTTGCCGTATTTAATAATGCGTTGGCAAGGGTACCATTTACTTGAAAATAGGCAGTGATGGTTTCTTGATGCTGGTCTAAGGTAACCATTAGTTGGTCCAAACTATATTGATAACGTAGTTGATAGTCTTGAGTAGCCATTTGGGCTTGATCGCGCTTTAGTTGAGAAGCTTGGATGGTTGCTTTTTGTGCACCATAAAATATAGGAACATCCAAACTTACCTGGAACCCTTGATAAATATCAGATTTTATCGTTTTGTTATATCCTTGAAAATAATCCATTCTTATCGCAGGGAGCAATTTGATTTTTTCTACTTTAAGGCTATTTTCATTTCCTGTAATGAAGCTTTTTTGATAGGATATTCCTGGATGATCAATTTGATTAGGTAGGTTGAGCTGAAGTAGCTCAATTTCTAATTGAATGATCTGAAAACTATCAGGTGACTGCACCAATTTAGCCAATTCTAGCTGATCAATAGACAGTTCTTTTTGTATTTGCATGTGTTGTAAGGCGATTTCATTTTTTCTACTTTGAGCACTCAGTACTTCCAAATAGTTGGATTGGCCAAGTTCAAATCGCCTTGAGGCACTTTTATGAAAATGATCATATAGGCTGTCTAGAAACAAGTATTCTTTTTGTTGGGCGTAGAGCATTTGTAAGTGATAAAAGGCTTTTGAAATACCCTTGACAAGGGAAGTTTGTTTTATTTGATATTCCAAATGTTTCTGGCTTACCTGATGTTGAAGTTGTTTTTTTTGTGCACGATAAGCCCAGGGTAACTGAAATTCTTGGCCGATACCCCATTGGTTCAGTTGTTCATTTTCAATATTCAAATTGCTTTCATTATAATTAAAAAAGATGCTCGTTTTTTTTAAATCATAAGCGGTACTTATCAAGGCTTGGGCTCGATCGATTTCCAAGTTGGCTGATTGCAGGCCTTTATTTTTTTCTTTGGCAAGTTGAATGAGCTGATCCAACGTTAAAGGCTCATTTTGAGCCAAGGAAAGCCCAGGTAATAAGCAAAGAAATACCAGTATGAGACTAGCATTTAATTTAAATCTGATCTTTTTGGTATTGACAACATAGTATAAAATAGGTAATATAATTAGTGTGAGTAGGGTTGCTGAAATTAAACCACCTATCACTACTGTCGCAAGAGGTCTTTGAACTTCAGCTCCAGCAGAAGTAGATAGGGCCATGGGTAGGAATCCAAAAGCCGCAGCGGCTGCAGTTAATAAAACCGGTCGGAGCCTTTGGGTCGTACCCAAAATAACAGATTCTTTAAGATTGGTAAAGCCTAATTTCACCAATGATTTGAAATGTTCAATTAAAACGATTCCATTGAGCACCGCAATACCAAATAATGCAATGAATCCTACCCCCGCTGAGATACTTAAAGGAAGGTCTCTTAACCACAAAAAAAACACGCCTCCCACTACCGAGAGGGGTATCGCACTATAAATCATTAAAGCCTCTGATAAAGATTGAAAAGCGAAATAAAGGAGCAGCAAAATAAGGAGCAGCACGATGGGGATGGCAATCATTAAGGTCTTTCTAGCGCGATTAAGGTTTTCGTACTGCCCTCCATAAACAATGGTATAGCCTGGAGGAAGTTTTAGTTTTGTGTCTAGTATGGATCTTACTTCTTCAACTACGGTTTCCAGATCCGTGTTGCGCACATTAACGCCAATAACAATCCTTCTTTGCGTATTTTCACGGCTTATTTTTGCAGGTCCCTGGCTATAATTAAAAGTAGCTAATTCATTTAGCGGCACTTGACCACCCCCAGGAAGGGGAACAAATAATGCGTTTAGATTTTCAATTTCTGATCTATTATCTTGGTTAAATCTAACTACAAGATCGAATCTTTTTTCTCCCTCGAATATACTTCCTGCTGTTTTACCCGAAAAACCTGTACTGATGATTCCATTGAGGTCGTATATGTTTAATCCATACTGGGCTATTTTCTCTTTATTATATTTAATTTTAATTTGAGGCAATCCATCTATTTTTTCTACCGAAATATCGGCAGCACCAGGTACGGTTTTGATTAGTTCGGCAACTTGCTGACCTTTTTGATAGAGTAAGTCTAAATCTTCGCCGAAAATTTTAATGGCAAGATCATACTTGACGCCAGAAATCAACTCATTAAATCTCATTTCAATGGGTTGGGTAAATTCAAAATTGACCCCAGGAATTTGTGCCATCAATGCCGCCTTGAAGGTGTCTGCCAACGCATCTTTCGAAGAAGCGGAGATCCAGTCACCTTTTTCTTTTAAGATAATGATGACATCGGTTTCTTCCATCGACATGGGATCGGTTGGGACTTCAGCGGCACCAATTCTAGTGATTACTTGACGTACTTCCGGGAAATTTTTAATAATTTCTTCAATCCGGCTAGTGGTTTCGATGGTTTTGGAAAGAGAGGTGCCTGTTTTTAAGATGGGTTGGATCACGAAATCCCCTTCATCAAGCGTAGGTACAAATTCACCCCCTGAATGATAAAATAAATAGCTACTGACCATTAATAGACTTATAGCGGTCATCAATACCAGTTTTTTTCGATCAAAGGCCCATATCAATACGGATTTGAAAAGATTTTCAAGTTTTTCAAATCTTTTGACAGAAGCCGGCATGACGGGAGTGGGTTTGATTAGTAAAGAGGCGATTACCGGTACATAAGTAAAGCACAAAATCATCACACCGATTAGGGCGAAGATAAAGGTGATGGCCATGGGCTTAAACATTTTACCTTCAACCCCTGTTAACAATAGGATGGGTATAAATACGATGATGATGATGAGTTGACCGAAAACAGCAGAATGCATCATTTTATCTACACTTTCAAAGGTGATTTTATCAATTGCCTTTCGCTTATCTTTTTTTGCCAATGCCAATATTTCGCCACTTCTTCTGGTCATTTGATAGGCGATAAATTCAATAATGATGACAGAGCCATCGATGATTATGCCAAAATCAATGGCGCCAAGACTCATGAGGTTGGCGTCTATTCCAAAAAGGTACATCATAGAAATCGCAAAGAACAGACTTAATGGGATGACCGATGCGATAACAAATGCAGACCTCAAATTTCCAAGAATCAATAAAACGATGAAAATGACTATTAAGCATCCCAAAATAAGATTTTCTGTAATCGTATCGGTAGTTTTACTAATGAGCTCGCTACGTTCCAAAACGGGATTAATACGTACACCATCTGGTAATATTAGTTGAATTGCGTCGACTCTTGATTTTACTAACTCAATGACTTCATTTGAGTTTGCTCCTTTGAGCATCATGACTTGTCCCAATACTTTTTCACCCTCACCGTTCCCGGTTATGGCGCCAAATCTTGGTGCATAACCAAATCTGACGTCAGCCACATTCTTGATTTTCACAGGAATACCGTTACGCTGATCAATGACAATCTCTTCAATATCGGAGAAGTTTCCGATAAGGCCTTCTCCGCGAATGAAATATGTTTGACTGCCTTTTTCAATATAACCACCCCCTGCAATGCTATTGTTTTTTTCCAGAGAGGCGAATACCTCTGCAAGGGTAATGTTAAAAGAACTTAAAGCTGCTGGATTAACGGCTACTTCATATTGTTTGAGGTAACCCCCCCAGCTATTGATTTCCACCACGCCTGGAATACCAGAAAGTTGCCGTTTAATGGTCCAATCTTGAATGGTTCGTAGGTCCATGACTGAATATTGATCGCGGAATTCCTCTTCCACTTCTATGGTGTATTGATAAATTTCACCTAGTCCTGTGGTAATGGGCCCCATTTCAGGTGTGCCAAATCCATCGGGAATTTTCGAGCTAGCAATTTTTATTTTTTCAGCAATTAATTGACGTGGCAAATAGTTACCCATGGCATCATCAAAAACTACCGTCACGACGGATATTCCAAATTTCGATATAGATCTTATTTCTTGAACCCCAGGTAAATTGGCCATTTCCAATTCGACTGGATAGGTAATGAATTGCTCAATATCCTGGGTGGACAAATTGGGAGAGGTTGTCAGGATTTGGACCTGATTATTGGTTATATCAGGAACCGAACCAATAGGAATATTCATCAAAGCGTATATACCAAAGGCGACATTCACCAATACGAAGAATAGAATAATTAGTTTGTTGTGGATGCTGAACTTAATAAGGGCTGACAGCATTAAGCAATAGTTTTGGTTTAGGCATCGAGAAAATTTACAGGACTGAAGATTAATTTAGAAATCTAATCTAACAAAAAAAAACGCTACAGCCGATAATTATTTAGATGGATGATTTACACTGTAAAGGTAGTTTTTAGTACCTTAAATGTAATGATTTATTTTGCTAATTTTTGCTGCTACATTTGTTTTAGTTTTGACTATTAGCTGCTTGTTAATCAGTAAAAATTAACTAATTGGACAATTGTAAAAATAGGATCATTTATAGAAAAGCGTTCATCGCTGTTAAGCATGGAGATTGGAACGGTGCCCATGAGTTGATTTAAGAGCTGAAAACTCAAAAAGCGATTGTATCCATGCTTATACCCCGCAAGCAAGGGGTTGCTTTCAATCTGACTTATAGGCATCAATGTGCCAATAAGGCATTTCTTGAAAGATTTTTGAGGATGAGCAGGATTTGATTTATCAGACGTTACCTCGATAAATCTTTTGCCCTTAGTTATAGCTAATTTTTCACCTAAGGACATTTTTCATTAACTTCCATGTGAGGTTCTAAAGATCTTCCGGATAGGGGATAAAGGTGAAATTGGTAAATGCTGGATCTAAGACAAACAGGCAACAATATTCGTCGGGATCCTTAAATATGCCCACAAAATCTTCCATATTTTCCATCAATTTGCGTTGAACAAATTCTTCTACAAAAGAGGCATGATAGTTCCATTCATTACCTAATTGCCCTTGCTCATAAAGTAAGGTGCCGATGGGAATCTCAGATTTTGACATTACAAAAATTGGAAATTTTGAAAAGGCTCTTTTGCGAATTTGATAGCTCGCTTCTTTTAAGAAGTCGCTGACCTTGACGAAGTCTGAGGAGATGATGCCAAGAAATTTTGGATTGAGCTCTGGATCGTTATGCATGATTTTTTAACTTTAATAATACTATATTTTCAATATGTTGGGTATGGGGAAACATGTCAACCGCCTGGGTTTTAATCATTTCGTATTGCTCTTTTAATAAATCCAAATCCCTTGCCTGCGTGGCCGGATTACAGCTCACATAAATGATTTTTGGTGGATTTAATGCATTTAATGCGTCGATCACATTTTTGTGCATCCCCACTCGAGGAGGGTCTGTAATCACCACATCTGGGAGGCCGTTTTTTTCAATAAATTCGCCACTGAGCATGTCTTTCATGTCCCCCGCATAAAAAAGTGTATTGGTAATTTGATTCAATTTTGAATTATAGATGGCATCTTGTACCGCCTCTCCGATTGATTCGATCCCAATAACTTTGCCGGCACTTTTGGCGATAAAGTTAGCAATGGTACCCGTGCCGGTATATAAGTCATAGACCAATTCGTTTCCTTTAAGATCGGCAAAAGCCGCGACAATCTTGTAAAGTTCGTGGGCTTGCAAAGAATTTGTTTGGTAAAAGGATTTAGGACCTATTTTAAAAATGAGGTCTCCCATTTTTTCGCTAATAAAATCTTGGCCGCTGAACTTGAGGATTTTTTGATCATATAAGGTCTCATTTTTTTTAAGATTGATAAGATATAATAAGGACGTAAGGCTTGGGAATTGTTCATTAAGAAAATTCATGACACTCAAAATACTGGCTTCATCGTCTTCACCGAACTGCACAATGACCATGACTTCTCCAGTAGTGGTTGTGCGAATGATGAGATTTCTCAGGAGCCCATGATTCCCTTTGATGTCATAAAAAGAAAGTTCATGAGCTTCAGCAAATTGCTTAAGCGCTAGTCTGATTTGATTGGAGGGTTCTGGTTGGAGATGACATTGTTCAATATCCAGAATTTTATCAAACATTTTTGGTATATGAAAACCTACGGCATTGCCGCTTGGGGGGATTTCGGATGCTAATTCTTCGGTAGTCAACCAGCGCTTATTTGAGAAAGTGTATTCGAGCTTATTTCTATAGTGATCTGTTTTCACGGAGCCTAAGATGGGTTCGCTATCAGGAATGGGCATATTACTGAGTTTTTTCAGATTTGCATTCACATGCTCTTCTTTATATTTTAATTGGCTCTGGTAATCAATGTGTTGCCATTTACAACCACCACAAATCCCAAAATGTTCACAAAAAGGGATTATGCGATTAGGTGATTTTTTATGAAAAAACTGAGGCGTTCCAATTAGAAATTTTTTATCTTTCCCTATTATTTTTACATCCAAAATATCGCCAGGAGCACTTTGATTAACAAAGATTACCAAATTATCTTTGCGGCCAACCCCTTTTCCATCCGCCGAAATTCCTGTGATCTCGAGGTGCTCGACATGTTCTACCTTTTTCATGTCGGCAAAAGTAATAATTGTAAGTCATTACTTACTCAGATTTGCTCATCCATTGGGTCTCAATTAGCTTAGTGCCTATAATATGAAGAAGCTACTAATGTTTTTACTTATTTTCGGCGCCCTTCCGTCTTTCGGATTTCATATTGTGGGAGGAGAGATCGAATTTTTGACGATGGGTGATGGACAATATGAAATCCGTGTAATCCAATATTTTGATCGTGATCAAACACAGAATCCTCAACCCGAAGAATTTGTAGAGGTTTTTATTTTTCGTAACATAGATGGAGCCTTTATGTCTTCTCATGTACTTCAATTGGATAATGAATTTTTGGTGGAATATACCAATTCTGAATGTTCGTGGGAGGAATTAATAACCTCAAGAGTGGTTTGGAAAGGCACGATTGATTTAGTACCACAGGACTATGATGATGCTGTTGGATATGCTATTATTTGGGAGCGGTGTTGCCGAAATGATGGGGTTAAAAACATCGAAAATCCAAGTGGTACGGGAATGAAATATGTTTCTGAAATACCCCCTTTATGGAGTAATGGAAAAGTATTTATAAACTCCTCGCCACAGCTCTTCGCACCTCTAGGGGATTATGCGTGTATTAATCAATTGTATTACGCCGAATTTACGGGTAGTGATCCTGATGGTGATTCCTTAGTTTATTCTTTGACAACGCCGCTGAACTCTTCTTCCGCCATCGCGTTACCAATTCCTCAACCGGCACCACATCCCTTGGTCTTTTTTAAAAGTGGCTATGATTTGAACAATATGATTTCCGGAAACCCTGCGCTTACGATTAGCTCGCGGGGATTATTGACGGTCAAGCCTAGCGAAGCGGGATTATTTGTGTTTTCAGTACTGGTGGAGGAATTTAGACAAGGCGTCAAAATAGGTCAAGTTCAACGTGATTACCAATTGCTTGTACGCGATGATGGGTGCGATCCGCCAGATCCCCCCATTGTGGGGGTGAAAATACCTGGGAATGATTCGTTCGTTCCTGAATCAGACATATTGTACTATAGTTTGTCCGATGACAAATGTTTTGACTTTATCGTTAAAAACATTACCCCAGGTGAAACCATTCTTTTGAGAGCTGAAGGAGTGAATTTCGAAGGCGATATTAGTGAAATTTTTGATGTTACCGTATTCGAAAATGTCCTTTCTGATTCATTGACGGTGCAAGTTTGTGCGCCAGGTTGTCCGCCAATTGGAGAGGGTGTCTTTATTATAGATCTGATCGCAGGTGACAATTCTTGTCCTTTGCCGCAGCTAGATACCATGAGACTGAGTATTCAGGTTGAGCCACCTCCCAATTCTATACCTACTGTGACCAGTAATTACGTAAGCAGCATACTGGAAGAGGGAGAACGGGTTGAATTTCCTATCCGTGCGATAGATGTTGATTTGGATGAATTATCAGTGAGTTATTATATTCCTGATGTATTGGATCCCTCGCAGTTTGGATTTTCAATTTCTCAAATAGTAACCACGCCGGGTTCTCTTGAAGCCGTGTTAGTTTGGGATACAGATTGTCAGTTATATGATTTTTCAGAAAAACAATTCTTTGAGGTGTATGTAGTAGTAGAAGATGCTGATGTCTGTCAAGTTCAAAATTCAAATTTTATCCTATTCGATCTTCAAGTCAATTTACCTGAAAATACACTTCCAAATTTGTCGGTACCTAGTTATCCATCACATGAATTGACTATTGAACCAGATGAGGTTCTGAATTTTGAAGTGTTAGCCTCAGACGCAGATGGGGATTTACTTGATTTGTCTATGGGGGGTATCGGTTTTAACCCCTATGCCTTTGGGGCTAGTTTCGAGCCTAACAGCAGTGGCTTAGCTCGTGGCTCTTTTTCCTGGCAGGCAAATTGTGCGTATTTGTCGAATTCTGGATCGGATCAATTTACTTTTTTCTTCTTGGCTGAGGATGCCGATAAATGCAATCTTACCAATAAGGATACGCTATTGTTTATTGTAAATGTTTCCGAGCCGATCAATACGGCACCCGTGATTGATCTGGTGGCGCCCATTCAGCTAGAGGTAAATCAGGCTTTTAGTCTTAATTTGAGTGCTTATGATCTGGACGGTGATATCATCAGTCTGGGGTTCGCTGAGGAATTTAGAAGGCCACAATCGCCTTCCTTGCGCTTTGATACCCAGACGGGAGAAGGATCGGTTAGCGCTACTTTATTTTGGCAGCCTGAATGTAATTTATTAAGGAATTCAACTTCTGCTAATTATGATTTGATTTTCATTACTAGAGATGATCATTGTCCTTTGAGTGCTTATGATACGACAAGGATTCGTTTTGAGGTGATCGAAACCAGAAATAATTTCGAGAATTTCCTACCTCCAAATGCATTTTCTCCAAACGGAGATGAGATCAATGATTTTTTTTCATTGGTAAATAATGAAGATCCCTCACATAATCTACCTGCCGATAACTGCGATGATGAATTTGAATATATCTCAATTTATGATAGGGCGGGAGCTCGTGCGTTTTTTAGTAAGAATCGTGAATTTGTTTGGAACGGTACAGGGGTTGCCCCAGGTATTTATTATTATCTCATTAAATACTCCAAAACAGATTACAAAGGATACTTACAAGTGATTAAATGATCAGTAGTTTTTGATCCTTAATATAGACTTCTTGTTCATTCCATAATGCTTTTATCCAAGTGTCTTGACGATCCAGAATTTTGATTCGATGTCCTTTTTGAACAATATCAACCGGTTCTGCACCTGCCGAGGGACCGGACATGAGCACTGTATTATCTTTGGCAATAATTCCCTGCTTATAGATTAAGGCATCATTTGCCGTAATACTTAATATCACTAGTACAACGAGTTGCAAGGATAAAAAGGTCTTAAATGACCTTCTCTTAATTTTTCTTTGATAGCTCAAGAATGTGAGGAGAAATGCGACAGTTGACAAGGATAGTACGATATGGTTTTTATACCTCAAATAGAGGTCGCCGAAAAATTCGACATCTGAATATTCATAACCCTCTAAATTATGCCCTTCGGCAATCTCGCGCATGTGCAGCAGTACTTTTTTATTGGTGGTCATCAAGAAGTACTGATTTAAGTAAAATAGTGCTTTTACGTAGTTGCCCAAACCCTCTTCGATAAAACCCAATTTTAAAATCATCGCAGGACTTGCACTTTTTTCAGCTAAAATATTTTCATAGACAGCTTGTGCTTCAGTGTATTTTTTTGCTTTAAATAGAGAATCAGCGCTGTTTATCCCCATCTCAGCGGCACTTGAAAATTGAGTCAAAAGTGCTATTGATAAAAATATCCAAAACTTATATTTCATTTTGTTTGATTTTGTAAAACTCATGCCTAGTTTTGCCTCCGAAATTTAAACGAAGGGCAAATAATTAATATTGCCAAATTTAGTTAAAATGTTCGAACGATTCGTTAGCTCAGCTGGTAGAGCAATACAC